>JAGBSL010000024.1 GCA_017631875.1 Bacteroidales bacterium
ATGGCATTGGAGACATAAAGTTCGCTATATGTGTTTTCAATGTTGAAGGTCTCTGTGACTGTAACTCCGGCAAATTTATCACATCCGAAAAGAGCGGATAGTAAAAAAATCAATGTTATGTTTCTATAATTCATAATTAAAGTAACTATGTTTGTAATCTATTGAAAGACGCTCTCAGGGGCTTGTCGGCCCCTGCCGCTTGGCAGACCCCCGAGAAGTTTTTCAAATAAAAGTTAAGCTACTGATATTTTTGCTAAATTTATTTGGCATCAATTATTATCAAAAAATACAGTAGCTATGAGTACACAAATCCCGATTTATCGGTGTAAATACACGAAACATTTCACAGAAGATAATCAGTACGCAAAAGCATCTCGTGTGAGATGCTTAACTTTTGCCCCTTATGGGTGGAGGAGATGTATCAAAATGGGTATTCCATCTTTAAATTCAGCCATTTTGTATTGTGTTAGTTTTTATTTCCAACTTCATTTCTATCGACAAGCCTAACTGTCATTTCGAGCGAATCTCACACTGTCATTTCGAGCGAGCGAAGCGAGTCGAGAAATCTAAATCATGCAAATATAACAAATATCCCGAACTCCCGTCCACGAAAACAGCCCTTTTCATGGACGACACGCCCATTTTTCCGTTCCCATCCACGAAAACCGCCATTTTCATGGACAGAAAAAGACAGCCCAAAGCTGTCTTATCAGGGAGGAGGGAGCTAAACTACGTTAAGGCTGTCAGAATTGGAATTTAGTCGTTATGAGCGAATTCAGCCAGAGGGATCAGGTCTTCCGGAAGAATGTAGAATGAATATTTACAATCATCCCCATATTCCTCAAAGTGCCATTCTGATTCATTGTTGTGAATCTGCCTGACTCCATCGGCTCTGTAATATTTGGCGTTACAATCTTCCAAGGCAGCTTCCGAGCCTGCACTATCCTTTATTGTCCAGAACCGAAGCAGCCCCTTCTCTTCCGTTCCCATATAGACTTCAAGGTTTGCGTCTACTACCGCAATGAGCCTTAATCCGCCGTCATCAGATGATTTAGCTATTTCCAATGACTCCCCGGGTCTGAGGGTCGCTTTGTGAGTACCATAATATCGATGGACTGACTGTACATAAATTTCCTCATCAGTCATATTCGTTATACAAAACGATGTGTGTACTATACTGCATTGGAATGAACAGAAGAGCAGCGTAAATGCTAAAAGAATTATTTTTAAAATATTTTTCATGATATATTCATTAAATCGTTATGTTATCAACTAAATTGCGATTTATCGGTGTAAATATACGGAACATTTCACAAACGAGACGCTTAACTTTTGCCCTTATGCGTGGCGGAAGTGTATGAAAGAGGTGGAATTTCTTATTAGATTTGCAGTATGAAGAAGATACTGATTACCGGGGCCAGCGGTTTTGTGGGAAGCCGCACAGTTGCAGCATTGCAAGACACATACGAACTCATCACGCCAAGCCACGCCGAACTGGACATCACATCAGAAGACGCTGTCGAGAGTTTCATCAGCCGCACGCAGCCTGATGCGATCCTGCATCTCGCCGCACTCTCCAACACAGGATACTGCGAGGAGCACCCGCAGGAAAGCTATATGGTCAACGTAGTCAGTGTCGAAAACATTGCCATGGCCGCAGCCAGACATTACATCAAGCTGGTATGGTTCTCATCAGACCAAGTATATAATGGATGCACCGAACTTGGACTCCTGTCAGAAGACACTCCGCTTAAACCTGAAAACCATTACGGCAGGCACAAGCTGCTGGCTGAACAGCGAGCATTGGAAATCTGCCCGGAAAGCGTTGCATTACGCGCAACATGGATGTACGATTCCGAGCGACCAGGCATGAAGACCCACAGGAACTTCGTCCTGAATTTCCAGGAGGCAATAAAGAACGGAACTCCCCTGCGCTTCGCAACAAGAGAATTCCGCGGTATTACTTGGATTGAAGATGTCGTGCGCAACATCCCGCACACATTTGATCTTCCAGGCGGAGTATATAATTTCGGTGCCGAAAACCATCTCAATACTTATGAGACCGCCCTCGAGTACGCCAGACTCCAGAACATCAGCCCAGAAGATGAGCTGGTAATCCCCGACCCTGAACGCTTCCCGCAGCACATCCGCAACCTCAGCATCTCGATGGGCAAGGCCCACAAGGCATCGAACGGAAAAATCAACTTCATGTCCACCCTCGAAGGCCTTGCCGCCTTTCTAAACTAGTCCTTCCACCAGTTCCTGCGGTGGTGGAACACGATGCCCTTACCCTCAGAGCGGTTCGCCTTCTTGAAGAAAGGAATCTGATATCCGAGACCGAACTCGACGAACTCACAGATATGAAGGTGAGTCTTTGCACTTGCCTGAAGGTAGAGATTATCCCATACACGGTACTTCAGACCGAAACGGATATAATGGCATGCTTCCTCGCCACCGGCACCGTTTGGAGTCGTATAGAGCAGCGGACGCTTAGGAGCAACTTTGCCGAAGTTATCGTAATGATAATCGTAATAGATATTGCGGGCTGGGTTATAGAAGTAAACTCCCCAGTCGACCATCGCGGTCACTGCTCCGAACTTGAACTCATTGTTGAGCGCGATACCGGCACGTACCTTCTGCGCAAATCCATAATCGATATCCTTTTCAGATCCGCAAGTAGTACAATCAACTATATCACTATCCTTACCAGGAATATCCATATCCGGGAAATCGCCCCTTAAAGAGCCGACATCAAAGCTTCCATGACAATAAAGATTACGTTCCGTATTCTTTGACACAGCATTGTTGAAGAACACGTCAAGGCCCAATCCGACTGCATACCAATTGTTTACATGATATACAGGAGCAATATGGAATGATGAGATAAGGTACTTGTGCGTATCCTCAATAGCAGGCTGCTGAGCACCGGCCGCCCCTGTGATGTTCAATGCCCAGCCGTATGGAAGGTCAGGGAACTGAACAGGCTCCTTCTTCACGTCAGAATTGAAAGTCGCAGTAACACCAAGCGAACCATAAATGGCATTCATACCGATATTCGGCATGTTTGTACGGCCATTGCTCATGTGGAAATATCCGAACTCCGTACCAAATGCAAGATACTTTGTTATAGGTACATTCAGCTGGATACCGGCATTCAGATAAACATTGAGAAAACATCCGAAGACAGTATTCACTGTCGGCTCGTAATAGTGATCCGGATCCTGGTCCTCCTGCGTATACCAGTGTTCTGTAACTGCCGCAAGACCTCCGGCAACCTTGAACCTCATCTGGAAGAAATCAGTATCGATGGCATTGAGCAATATGTATGGATACACAGCCACCGAATGGCCAAGCATCTTATGGCCCATGTCAATCCATGAAACACCGACACCTGCAGTCGCATTGTTAAGATACTGCTGCCAAGGATGCTGTTGCTGTGACGGGAATTCGAAACCAAGATTGACTCCGGCAGGATATGCGCCGCCGAACTTATCAAAATGAACACCTTTATCAAGATAGGTGCCTCTGAAAGGATATGCCTTGATGGAAAATGGGAGCTTGCTGTCTGATGTATTTTCAGAAGTTGTCTCCTGAGCCCAAATAGAATTTACTGACACCAGGAGTGCCAGCATCAACATATAAAAACGCGTCATTACACTATATTTAAAACTACACTGCCGGCATAGATGCAACAAAGCCTGCATACGTTGCAGGCTTTGATCAAAAATTTCCGTTTAATTATTCTCCATCAGGAAAACCTTCATGAAATCATTCAGGTCACCATCAAGCACCCCTTGAGTATCCGATGTCTCATGTCCTGTACGAAGGTCCTTGACCATCTTATACGGATGCAGGACATAGCTTCGTATCTGCGATCCCCACTCGATCTTCTTTTTCTGTCCCTCAAGTTCTGCCTGCTTCTCCTGACGCTTCTTCAGCTCAATGTCGTAGAGACGCGATTTCAAGATACGGAGGGCATTCTGACGGTTGTCCAGCTGCGAGCGCGTCTCGGTATTTTCAACGACGATGCCCGAAGGAATATGCCTTACGCGCACGCCGGTCTCCACCTTGTTGACATTCTGTCCGCCGGCACCGCTCGAACGGTAAGTATCCCACTCCAGATCTCCCGGATTGATTTCGATTTCAATTGAATCGTCGACAAGAGGATAAACAAACACAGATGAGAATGTAGTCTGCCTCTTTCCCTGTGCATTGAACGGCGATATACGCACCAATCGATGCACACCGCTCTCCGCCTTCAGATATCCGAAAGCATAATCACCCTCCACCTGCATGGTTACTGACTTTATTCCAGCATCTTCGCCTTCCAGCTCATCAGTTATAGTGACCTTATATCCGTTACGTTCAGCCCAGCGCACATACATACGCATCAGCATCGCCGACCAGTCGTTAGCCTCAGTACCGCCAGCACCTGAGTTGATAGTCAGGACAGCACCGAGATTGTCTCCCTCCTCGCCAAGCATATTCCTCAGTTCCAGGGCCTCAATACCCTCAACCGCAGCAGCATACGCCTGATCTATATCATCATCTTCCAGTTCAAGGAGCACATTAAGATCCTCGACATCTGCAGCCACCTTATCATATCCTGTCACCCAGAACTTCACGCCCGAGAGTTCCTTAAGGAACTTCTCAGCCGCCTTCGGATCATCCCAGAAATCAGCCGCGAGAGTCTTCTCCTGCATCTGCGCCACCTCCTCACGCTTAGCCTCCACGGCGATACACCTTGCCAGCGTCTCCACACGCTGCTGAAGTTCCTTTATCTGTTCTATACTTATCATCTCAATGTATCTAAATCATACAAAATTAGTGATTTTTCCCTATATTTGTACAGTTCGATCCTATAAACAGGGTTGAACTGTACAAATTATGATCAATCCAGTCTATTCAGCAGCAGAAGACCGCTACGAAGCGGGTATGAAATACCGCCGCAGCGGCAACAGCGGAATCATGCTCCCCGAGATATCACTCGGACTTTGGCAGAACTTCGGAGACACCGCCCCACTCTCGCGCAGTCGCGAAATGCTCCTGCACGCCTTCGACAAAGGCATATGCCACTTCGACCTTGCAAACAACTACGGACCATCATACGGCAGCGCTGAAAGCACTTTCGGCAAAGTGATGCAGAGCGACCTGCGTCCATACAGAGACGAACTTTTCATCTCGACCAAGGCAGGCTACGACATGTGGCCGGGTCCTTACGGCAACCTCGGCTCACGCAAATACCTCATGAGCAGCCTCGACCAGAGCCTCAAGAGGATGAATCTGGACTATGTGGACATATTCTATTCACACAGATTTGACCCGAACACTCCTCTTCAGGAGACCATGCAGGCGCTGGTAGACATAGTCAGAAGCGGCAAAGCGCTTTATGCCGGCATATCGAACTACCCTCATGAAGCAGCGGAATATGCCTACAAGTATCTGGCTGACCATGACGTTCCATGCCTGCTGCATCAGGTAAAATACAACATGATGCATAGAGTGCCCGAAACTGACAACCTGCTTGAGCAGGCAAAGGCGTCAGGCTCAGGCCTGATCGCCTTCTCCCCTCTCGCGCAGGGCGTGCTGACCGACAGATACCTGAACGGCATCCCTTCAGACTCCAGGGCAGCAAGAGATTTCTCTCTCAAGGCAAGCACAATAACCCCTGAACTGATCGAAAAGATTCAGAAACTGACTGCGTTGGCAGCAGAAAGAGGACAGTCCCTTGCGCAGATGGCACTGGCATGGACATTGAAAAATGACCTCGTGACCTCGGTCATCGTAGGAGCCAGCAGCGTCGCCCAGCTCGACAACAATCTGGCAGCGATAAACAACACAGAGTTCACAGCAGAAGAACTCAACATAATCGATTCATTGACAAAATGATAGGCATCTTCGACTCAGGCATTGGCGGCTTGTCCGTATTCAGGGAGATACGTAAGGTTCTTCCTGAGCAGAGCTATGTATACTACTCAGACAACGCCCATTGCCCGTACGGAGAAAAGACCCGAGAATATATCATTGACCGAGCCCGCACGATTACAAGGTTCCTCCTCGAAAAAGGCTGCGAGATCATAGTTGTTGCCTGCAACACGGCAACCGCTGCAGCAATCGCAACGCTCAGAGAAGAATTCCCTGTAAAATTCATCGGCATGGAGCCGGCAATCAAGCCGGCAGCACAGGCGACGAAGACGGGAGTCGTAGGAGTCCTTGCGACAGCCGGCACACTGAGAGCCACAAAGTACATCGACACCAGAGCCCGCTGGGCTCAGAATGTCCGGATTGTCGAGCACATAGGCCAAGGATTCGTCGAACTGGTAGAAAAAGGCATCACGACCGGCCCGGAAGCTGAATCGACAGTACGCAACAGCCTCATGCCGCTGCTTGACGCCGGCGCCGACATGATCGTTCTTGGCTGCACCCACTATCCTTTCCTCTCAGAAACAATCAGCAAGGTTGCATCCGAAGCATATCCAGACAGAACCATCAAGATCATAGACCCAGCCCCTGCCGTCGCCCGCCACCTCATTGAAGTCATGACCGAAGAAGGCATCAGCGAAATAGGCCCCAATGGGTTCAGCATGGAACTCCATGCCTCAGGAGACCCCGCCACACTGCTTACAACATATAACAGACTATAAAAACAAGACAGGCCGGATAGTAAATCCGACCTGTTTTGCGTTAATGATATAATTGTCTAAGCGTACAGCTGACCCAAAACCTCGAAGTAAGGCTTTCCCTCGATCACCACTACCCTGTAGATAGTGTCGTCAACCTTATAATATTCGTTTCCGTCAGCGAGAGTAACCATGTCGAAATCCTCTGGGAGTGTCTCTACAAGAGCTCCTGCAGGTGGAACGATAACCTTGTACTCACCGTTTGCATCCATCATGTAGAATACTCCGTCCTGATAGTAGTAGTCGCTTCCTGCCGATGCATAGCTCTGTACGAGTCCGAGCTGAGTCGCCAGTCCGTATGCGGCCTGCGCCTGCTGCTGTCCCGCTGCGATCTGAGCGTTCTGAGCTGCGATTGTTGCGTTGTTCTGCGCGATGATAGCGTTCTGCTCAGCGATGTATTGGTTATTCTCGTTGATGGTGCTGTAAGTGTTTGCTACTGTATAGTAGTAAGAGAGTCTTACCGCTGCCCATGTCATGTCCGCTATCAGGTTAGCTGCGAGGACTGTTCCGAAAGGAGGTCTGCAGACTACGTAATATCCGCCGTAAGGACGATACCAGATATCGTTGTAGCAGTAGTATGTCACTCCATAGTGTACATATCTGTGAACATGTGTAGGAAGAACGCGTACTCTGTGTCCGTAACAGTGGTTGTGACCTGTCCAGAAGTATGATGGAGCGCTGTAGTGCATGAAGTCGCGGTCACGTGGGTGAATTCTGTGAGGATCATGTCTGTGATCCGGACGGATCTGCACTGGCTTCTGGTGCGACGGTCCGTGACCAGCACCCTGATGTCCTCCAGGACGGACACTTGGTCTCTTTGCCTCACCACCTGGCTTACGATCACCTGGGCGCACTCCCGGACGAGTAACTGGAGCTGGACGAGTAACCTGTACAGGCTTACTCACTGTACCGCCTGATGGACGTGTAGTTGGCCTTGAAACAGTACCGGCAGATGGACGTGAAACTGTTGATGTAGGTCTGCTGACGGTAGTGCTTGGCTTTCTTGTCGGAGTCGAACCGGAAGCCGGTCTTGATACCGAAGAAGAAGGTCTGGACACTGTTCCTGTCGAACGGGAAGTCGAACTTGTCGAACGAGACACTGTTCCTGTCGAACGGGAAGTCGAACCTGTCGAACGAGACACTGTTCCTGTCGAACGGGAAGTCGAACCTGTCGAACGAGATACTGTTCCTGTTGAACGGGATGTTGTACCTGACGAACGAGATACCACACCCGATGAGCGAGATACCACACCCGACGAGCGAGATACTGAACCAGACGAAGAAGTTGACGAACTACGGGTTGCAGTACCAGAAGATCTCGAGGATGTCGTATTCGAAGAGGACGACTGAGATGAACCGCTTCTCCTTACCTGTGCCTGGGCGTCTAACTGAAACGCCATCAATGCCAATCCTGTCAGCATTACCGCGAATGTTGTCCTGATCGTTCTCATGATAATGAAGTTTTAAGGTTAATAGATGTGGTACTTTTGAGATAACTCACGGAAAGAGGCTTCGTCTTTACGCCAATAGTCAATGATATCCGATGCCTTGTACCCTTTGCTGAATGTATGTCTTACATAATCCGTGCCACAAACCTTATCGAAGAGTCCGTATCCACTTATGACCTCAAAAGCCTTCTTGTCCGGATAAAGTTCCGCAACTGCCTGCATCACAAAGAATTGCACCTCGGTTATGCGTGCTTTTTCATAGTCCGTAAAAAAGAATTGAACGCCGCCTACAAGTTGACCTTTTTGCGAACCGGCAATCGGTTTGAACCAAATCGTGCGGAATGAAACACCTTCAAGCGCATATGACTCGAGTTTCTTGATAAGCTTTACAGGGTCAAGCCACGTTGCGCCGAAAACCTGAAACGGAAGCGTATAGCCCACACCGATATTCATGAAGCCGTACAATTCCCCGCATATGCCTGAGGCGGCATAATACATCGGAGATTCCTTGAACGGTATGTTTGGGGAAGGAAGCACCCATGGAAGTCCGGTGTCTTCATACACCATATCGCGCGTCCATCCCTCCATAGGAATAACAGTCAGCTTGCACTTCGCAGGAGCCTGATCTCCCTTCTGACCTCTGTTAAGGCCTTCAGCGTTTATAAGGAGTGCCACCTCTCCCGGAGTAAGTCCATATACATACGGTATCTTATACTGGCTTACGAACGAATGGAAGCCAGGTTCCACATAACATCCTTCGATCTTGTTGCCGCCAAGAGGGTTCGGGCGGTCAAGAACCATGACCTCGATTCCTTTCTCTGCGCACGCCTCCATGACAAGGCCTAGCGTGCTGATGTATGTATATGAGCGAACGCCGACATCCTGAATATCATACACCATGACATCAATGCCTTCAAGCATTTCAGGAGTTGGCTTACGGGTCGCACCATATAGTGAGTACACCGGCAGGCCGGTAGCTTGATCTACCGAGTCACTGATCTTGCCACCGGCATATACATCCCCTCGCACACCATGCTCAGGGCCGTAAAGCGCCACGAGATTCACCCCAGGAGCATTATACAATATATCTATAGTAGAACGAAGCTGGCTGTCGACTCCGCTCGGGTTGGTGACCAGACCGACGCGCTTTCCCTGAAGAGCGTCAAAGTCGCGGTCACGCAACACTTCTATTCCTGTCTTTACCTTAGGTCCCGCCGCCTGAGCGATTCCAAGGCAGAGCACAAATAGACCTGAAAGCAACGTCATCAATCTTTTCATAGGATACACTTAAAGGTCAACAACTTTACCGGCAAACATGATATTTCCGGACTGGCTGTCTTGGATGAAGAAGATGTATGGTCTGTCTACTGTCATACGTGCTACAGGGTTTCTGTCCACTGAAGTCAGACGGACCTGGACGCTTGTCACGGCTGCAGCCTCTGTTCCTTCCTCCGTTACATCTATATAACACTTCTGCTTTACCTGTTCAAGGACGAGGTTGCCCGTAGCTGTGATTCCCTTGAAATCAGCAGCTCCGGAGAACGCAGTCTCTACACCCATATCCTGGAGAGCCTCATTGAGTATGAGAGAGGTCTCAAGCTTGAACTTAGGCATTGTCAGGATGACCTCACGCTGGTCAAGCATGCCCATAGCCGCATCAAATGCGGTCTCGCTTATGTATGGAATCATTGAGTTGATGTCCATACCCTCAGGAGGAAGCACAACATACATCGAATATCTGCCTCCTGCGTATGGAAGCTCAACCATCTGACAACCCTGATACTGTGCGTAACGGAACTTGGTACGCTGAGCCATCATATCCACCTGAACATCACCTTTTACGCCATGGAACACACCTTTCCTGGTCGATTCCGCATCAAATCCCTTCTGCCAAGGAGCGTTGAAATAAAGCGCATTGATAAGGATCATCACATCATTGGAGGCAAGACGATCAACGATCTCCTTGATTTTTCCTTCAGTGTTTTCCGAGCACCAGTTATTTATCGCCTGGACTGTTGCCGGATCCAGGAAGTTCTGGGTAGTCACAAATGCATCATAATCCTTCTCCAGAAGGCTGACATACTTGTTCTTTATGCTGAAGTTATCTCCTACCCATAATGAGTTAGCAGACTTCACTACGATCGAGTCGTTGCTTCCGAGATCTTCAGCCTTGAAGATGCAGCCGTTGAGAGCATCGTCAAGTTCTGCTCTGGTCTGTCCCTCTGCCCCTTCCGCAAGCATAGACAGTGCAACGCCAGCACTGTATGGAGAAACTACGAGGTTCTCGTCATAGCTTACCGTAGAGTTTGTCTTCTGGAAGAACGAGAGAGCGAATCCCACCTCAGAGCCTTCAGAAGGCTGTGGGTTCTGCTGACCGCAGCCTGTTGCGGCCAGGATAGTTGCACATGCGGCCATTGCAAAAATTTTCTTCATATTAAATTATTGATTTATTGTTTCTTACCATATTCCGGATCGACTTTCACCATGAATGTCACTGCAACCGTCACAAGGCAGCAGACCATGACAAAGATGAAGAAGGAGGTATATCCGAGCCACTCCTGCACATATCCTGCGACAAGGCCCGGCAGCATCATGCTCAATGCCATGAAGGCTGTGCACAACGAGTAATGCGCTGTCTTGAACTCCCCTTCCGAGAAGTAGATGAGATACAACATGTATGCCGTAAAGCCTAAACCGTATCCGAACTGGTCCAGAGCCACGCATGAGCCGATCACCCAGATGTTCTGAGGCTGGAAGGCGGCAAGGAACACAAATGACAGGCACGGGAGCGTAAGGCTCAGGGCCATCGGCCAAAGGCATTTCTTCAAGCCCCATTTAGCAGCTGCTATGCCTCCGAGGATGCCTCCGACAGTCAAAGCTGCAACACCTACAGTTCCATAGACGATGCCCACTGCCTCGTTTGAAAGTGCAAGACCACCCTGCTCCACTGAATCAAGAAGGAACGGGTTCATCATCTTCACCAGAAAGGCTTCAGGAAGCCTATACAAAAGCATGAAGACCATCGCGATCCATACGCCCTTCTTTCTGAAGAATGTGACGAATGTACGTCCGAACTCCATTATGATTTCACGCGCCGTGGTTACTGCCGGTCTGCTGTCAGCAGCAGGGCGTGGAATGCTCCAGGTATGATATAGCGTCACAACAGCAAAAATGACTGCAGACAGCAGCAGAGTGACTTTCCATGCCATGTGCACGTCGCCGTATCTGTTCTCCAGGAAGCCGGCAAGAGCGACAAGGACGCCTTGTCCGAAGATGGACGAAAGGCGGTAGAATGTGCTTCTGATACCGACAAATCCGGACTGTTCACCTTGGTCAAGTGCCAGCATATAGAAGCCGTCAGCAGCAATATCGTGCGTTGCAGATGCGAAGGCCGTTACCCAGAAGATGGCCAAGGTAGCGAAGAACAGAGGTGTCTGCGAAATCGATCCGCCTACGGCCTGCGGAAGCAGGAAAGGGAGCATCAGCATGGCAGCAGACATCAGGACCTGCATGGCGATGATCCACCACCTCTTGGACTTGATGATGTCCACGAACGGGCTCCAGAGGGGCTTGATGACCCATGGGAGATAAAGCATGCTGGTATATAGGGCCAGCTGGCCGTTCGGCATGCCCATGTTCTTGAACATGACCACGGATATGTTGTTGACTATGAAATATGGTATTCCCTCTGCGAAATACAGGGTCGGGATCCATAGCCATGGATTGCGCTTATTGCTGTTCATATTGTTCTATGAGTGATTCCGGATAATAGTGTTTCAAAATCTCCATGTAGCTATACCCTTTGGATGCCATCACGGCCGCACCAATCTGGCACAGTCCGACGCCGTGGCCCCATCCCGCACCTTCAAGGATAATTTTATCGTCAGCGACATGTACATCAAAGGCTGATGACTTCAGGTGAAACTCTGACAGTATCCTCCTGATTTCCAATTCCTTGCCAACCACTAAAGTACCCTTCTCTCCGGTTATGCTAAGCTTATATATCCTGCCTGAGGGGCCTCTCTGGAGAGGTTCCATGCCGATGACTGTTCCGATATCCCTGCCGCCTCGTCGTGCAATTAGTTCTCCGAGTTCCTTCCTGCCGTATACGACTTTCCAGCGGTAGAAGTCAGTCGTTTCCTGATCGTAGCCGTTGAGCACCTGACCGAGGATTTCCTTGTCCTGAGTACTGCAGAAGCACTCGCCTCCTTCGGCATGTCCCGGAGTATCCGGAAGAGGTTGCAGGTATGGATAGTCCTTGTCCTCCCAGCATGTGCTGAAGAGTTCCATGCGTCCGCCGCAGCATTTAGAGAATCTGGCGTCGCAGAGAGAGCCATCATGCATGAGGACCTGGCCCCAGGTGGAGTCTATGGCCTTGCGTACTACAGCTCCCGTGGCCCTTGTGAGGCCCTGATATCTCTGGCAATGGTCGTCTGCACAGACGTCGAACTTAGTATGATCATCGTGATCGTACCAGATAGTATAACTGTGAGTATGCTCTGCGTTTATAGTATCGTCTGAATTTAAGCGTGCATCAAGATCCTGCATCAAGGTAGGCACATTGCATACTCCTGCCGGAACCGGTCTTGACTTGTGCTTGCGTGCTGAGGCGATCTGGGCCATGACCCATGAACGGGAAATCACGGCATGAGCCTTCAGGAATTCTTCACTTGCGGACGCGCTCATCTCAGACGAGATCACACTGAGCAGATAATCCTCGACTCCTACGACATTGACTGCAGTCAAGTTGCCTTTATCCACAATGATCTTCAATGCGCCGGCAAACTTCTGGGTTTCTTTTCGTTCCCAATGGAAGCCGACACCGATGGTCACATCATGAAGTACGAACGAAGGCTCGGCAAACATCGTCGACAGGGTCTCAGCATCAAAATAAAGCTCGTCATACAGAGCTCCTCCATATTCTATCTTTCCTTCCTTTAGAGATGCGGTCCTCTTTCCCGCACCGTCCGAAAGTATCTCGAAAACAAGCTGCTTTCCCGACATGATACCGACTTCCAACATAGGCTGGGTACGCGTCAGACGCCATATCATGCGGTCCTGCTCCTCTTTTGGAACCGATATCTCCTGCACCATTTCCGAGAGAAGCTCCGGGGTGATCTTATTGTATTCTTCCTCGACCGGAACGATAAACACTCCTGCCATGTCGGCACATCCGGGACTCATTGTTAAATGGTCCGGGCCGTCACTGAAGTAGTGATGCGAACGATGGCTCCTGCGGAACACAACGATCGAACGGAATTCTCCGTCACGATAATATGTAAACAGGTTTATCCTAGGTTCAGTATCTCCTTCCGGTATTTCCGCGCAGTCAAGGAGACGGTAGAACATCTTTGCCGCCGACTTGGCTGTCTGGGCACGGAGAACGAAGACTCCGGTGGTGAACCTGTCGTAATGATACAGGTCCGCATCCTGCACTGATGCGACATATTTCAACGCCTCAGCGTGGCTTGCAATCAGTTTATCAACATCATTCTCAAGTGGCATAAGGCCTTCAGGAACGCCCTGGAAATGGTGATGATCGGGAGCGGAAGCACCGCTTTGGGGACCGTTATAGAAGAACGTGAAGTCGGGATATTTTCTGGCAAGGTCCAGCATATCCACATATCTGTTCCATATAGACTGGTCCACATGTCTGTTCATGGCTATGACCAGATGGTCCGGAAATATCGGATATGGATTCACGAGGATATGATATTTCTTTCCCTTGCGGCCCTCGAACTTCATAAATGTCTGTACATCGGGACGGTTCTCACGGCACAGGAAGCATTTCCTCTTGGCTATATCCTCCTTGGTCAGCTTCGCTGCCGAGGACACCATTCTGGCCGGATTGAACTGAAGCTTTACGGTCAATCCTCCAACCTCGACTTCCCTTACACGGACATTCTTCAGAGCCCTGAAGTTATCACACGCAAGAGGCCAGCGTGACAGCTGGTCTCCTACGAATTTATGTATTCTGTTTTCTTTCATGATTTCAGGCGGGCCTCAAGTTCCCAGGTGCGGATGCGGTCTTTATAGAGGTTATTTGCATTGACCTTTTCAATATCAAGAGCAGCATCGGAATTTCCTTCCCATCGACGGCAGCAGTAAAGCACGTCGTATATGCGTCCTATGCGGTATTCGCGGCTGATCCTCAAGCCGAGCGCGTAGTCCTCGCCGTAACTTGTGTTAGGAAGATTGATCGTGCGCAGAAGCGGAGTCCAGAATGCTCTTGGAGCGCCGAGTCCATTGATTCTCAATGCATTATTGCGACCATTCTCCTCTGTCCATTCTCTATGGTCGATGATTCCCGGAGGGATAGGGTTCATGTCAAAGTCAGTCATCTGGTATGTTCCCACGACCATTGCGCATTTCTGCTCACGGAATGCGTTAACGATCTTCTGGACGGTCTCGGGACCACTATATACGTCATCGCTGTCAAGCTGGACGGCATATTCGCCGCATTTCTCGTGATGCACAGCCAGATTCCAGCATCCTCCGATTCCCAGATCGTGTCTTGCAGGAACCACATGGACCAGTCTTTCATCCTGCGAGGCGAGTTCCTCCAGAAGCTCGAATGTGCCGTCTGAAGAATGATTATCGACCACAATCACATTGTATGGGAAGTCTGTTTCCTGACTGAGCGCACTCAGCACTGCGTCCTTTACAGTCCTCACCCTGTTGAACACAGGAATGACCACTGTTGCTGTTACAGGGAATTCATGCTGTCCGAAATCCGCCGGATCCGGATCCTTGAACTTCGGTTCGAGGTAGGCTCCGATGCGCTTGAGATGCTCCGTACAGATCTTCTCCATCTCGATCTGCACTGCCCTGTTCTTCGGATCAACATAGTCGAACTGCTTCTCGCCGGACTTTCTTGAGTCGGTCTCTATCTCGGTATAAAGATATTCGTTGATATGGATGATACGCTTCATGCGCAGTCTGAGGTCATAAAGGGCACCCCACTGATAATCCTCAGCCATTGCACGGACTGCACGCTTAAATGAAGATGTCCTGAAGACAAGGACGCTTCCGAAATCGAAGTCGTCCCTCAGCGCACCCTTCTGGCAGTCGATGAGCGGATGTTTCAATCTGCGCTCAACGCCGTCCTCCCCCATTGAAGAGGTATAATGGTCGGCATACAGCATATCCGCCTTTGTATCCTCCGCAATGCTTAGGATACGATCCAGAGCGAACATACCCATCTCCAAAGGCTTGTCCTTGGTGTATATGAGAATGAATTTATGAGACACGGCCTCGGCTATGCTCCTCAAAGTCTCTGTAGATCTGAGCGACACACCCGAAAGCACGGTCACGCCCGTAAAAGATTCACTGCGGCTGAATGATTCTACCGTTACTGAAATATCTTCGCCCGACATGGACGGCACAAAACACTCTATGCTTGACATATCATATCTATAGCAGCGCAAGAAGCTGCTTCCTTATCATCTGAAATTCGGATTCGAAATTAGGGGTAAAGACGCCCTTTCCGATGTTGGCGTCGATCTCCTCAACCGGCCACCAGCGTCCCTCGTCCACCTCATCAAGATCCGGAGTAAGCTCATATGAACCCACCGCCGCAAATATGCTGACCATCTCCTTTTCTACGGGAGACTCGAACTGGTAAGTTTCTATATGTATAGGGTTGAATTCTATGAGGCGGAGCTCCTCGTATGCCTCCCTGTAAACAGCCTCGACGATACTTTCGCCATATGAGACATGGCCTCCTACTGCAGTATCCCATTTGCCGGGCTGAATATCCTTCTTCATGGACCTCTTCTGCAGGTAAATGCGGCTGAAACGGTCAATTATATGAACATGAATGACCGGATGCAGAGGTTTTGCTCCTCCGTGGCAATACTCCCTGGTACTGCGTCCTATTACCAATCCATTGGGTTCCACAACAGGAAAATGCTCCACTGGTTCCGTTGTCTGAGGCAACGAATCAGCAGTCGGAGCCGGGATTACCGGTGCCAGGTCATATGGATATACAAGATCTATCATCAGAAAACTATCTCTACGGTAAATGACGAAGTACCATCTACCTTACCCTCGACATATACATGAAGACCGTCTTCCTTTTGAATCGCAGCCCTGTAGATGCTGACACACTCGCCTGCCTTGGTCTCATGATTGAAGTTGATCGTAACCTGCTTGACAGGCATAGACGACGCGGTCTCATAATCTACAGCATCCATTGCCCACTGCATGTACATAGCGTTGTTTGTGTGGCCAAGCATATCCACATCTGAATATGCCACAACATGGTCCATCACATGCTCCGCCTCAACATCCTTAGGCATGACCACCTTGTCGGCGGGAGTCTCGATCACATTCTCAGTGCATACGGTTCCGTCTTCCATAAGGTTCGGATCGCGCACAAGCCTTCTGGTCTCAAGGTTAAGGACAAGCCATGATGTGGTTGCCTTCACCCTTTCGCGTCCGTCCTTGTCCGTCATGATGAAATCTCTGAGGTAGAAAAGACGATTGAGGCCTTTATGCCAGGTAGTAAGAGTCACTTCATCCCTCCATTTCGGAGTATCTACGAATTCGATATGGACTCTGGAGAGGATCCATGCGGTATTGGTCACTATAAGGTCATCATAGCCGAATCCAAGATGTACGGCATGCTGCCCTGCTGCCTCTTGGGCAAGGTTCATGAAAGATGCCGGTTTCAGACGCCATGACGCATCTGTATCATAGCACGGTATTGTATGATGTTGTATTAACTTCTTCATATTAAGGACGATAGTTCAGGATTTCAAGTTCCTCCTTTGTGTAGAGAATGGTATCAAGCCACTCCGGAGCGAATTTAGCGACGGCAAGATATCCACCCAGAAGAACGGCTGCAACAATAATTATTACCAGAATTGCAATGAGGGTCTTCTTCAATGCCTTGCGAGGCTTGGCTGCAGGCTTTTCCTCGTACTCCTCGTATGGGCAGCCATACTCTGTTGCAACATCTTCAGGCTGTGGGAGTTCCTCTTCTGGTTCCGCCTCCGGTTCCGCTTCTGGTTCCGCTTCTGGAACAGGTTCCGGCTCCACGGCTGACTCCGGCTCCGTCTCCACTACCGACTCCAGCTCTGGCTCCGAAACTGGGATTGGTTCTGGTTCCACAACGGGTTCTGGTTCCTGCACTGAGATTGGCTCTGATTCCTGAACCGGTTGAGGTTCCGGCTGCGGTTCCGGTTGAGGTTGCGGTTCTTCAAGGATATGTTTCAAGCCTACGACTGCTGCAGACACCTCCGCTGCAGATTCCTGATGAGTCTTAAGAGATACAGGCTCAAGACCGAATCCTGCAGGATAGATGTCAAGATCCTCGTCAGCAACAAAGAAGACCGCATTCTCCTTTGTAGCCCTCAACCTTCCGAGGCCCGGGAATATGACTGTCTTCTTTGAAAACAGGACACCCTTCAGCTCTGCCACAAAATCAGTTATTATCTTGTCAGCAATCTCCATCTCGACCCCATTTCCTTCAGCATACAGACGCGTCAAGGCATCGCCCTGATCCGGGCGCGAACGGAAATAAAGTCTCCTGTATGGAGGGTTGATAGTATATCCTTTATCGGAAAAAGTGGAAGGAACCATCTCGGCCACAAAGCAGCCAAGGCCGGGAAGTACCACCCGGTCGTTGTCAAGAATCAGTTCCTTGACCATCTTTGACAGAAGATCTATATCCATAATCAGCAGTTTTAGGCACCAAAACCTGGTTTTAACTTAAATCGTAGCAAAGATACAAAATTAACAATTTTTTGCACAAAAAGTTTGGAAGTTTGAAAATTGTTCCTACCTTTGCAATCCCAAACGACAAAAACGCCGTTTGAGACATTTAAATTCCCGAATAGCTCAGTTGGTTAGAGCATCTGACTGTTAATCAGAGGGTCCTTGGTTCAAGTCCAAGTTCGGGAGCAAAAGAGATGGCTTTTCAGTCATCTTTTTTTAAAGACAATTTAATACATATTCCCGAATAGCTCAGTTGGTTAGAGCATCTGACTGTTAATCAGAGGGTCCTTGGTTCAAGTCCAAGTTCGGGAGCAAAAAAGCACTGAATTTCTTCAGTGCTTTTTTCGTTATATAGTCCATCCAAGTTGTCCGTGAATATGCCGTTTTTACGGACAGACTACCCTATTGAGCTGAGGTTGTCCGTGAATATGCCGTTTTTACGGACAAGTTACCTTTCGGTTTTGTGTTGCTAGATATGCTGACGGATATTGGCAGCCATGATGGTGATGAGACGCTGGCGGGCTTCGATGCTGGCCCAGGCCACGTGTGGGGCGAGGCGCATGCGTTCAGGATGCCTCATCTTAAGATATGGATGATCTTCCGGAATCGGCTCTGTAACAAAGACGTCGATACCTGCACCGGCAATAACGCCATTATCCACAGCCTCTGCAAGATCTTCCTCTACCACTATGGCTCCGCGACCCATATTAACAAGATAAGCCGTCGGCTTCATCATTGCAAGTTCCTTTGCTCCAATGAGTTTATTGGTGCGCTCATTCAGAGGGGCATGTATCGAAACGATGTCAGACTCCGCAAGAAGCTGCTCCAAAGGAAGGCAAGGATAATCATGACAATGACCAGTGCCCGAGGTTGAATAATAGCACACCTTCATGCCGAATGCCTCAGCGATCTGTGCCACCTTCTTTCCTATGTTTCCGAGGCCAATGATACCCATGGTCTTTCCTGCAAGCTCCCACCAGTTCCAGTTAGGATCGGTGAACATGCCGCTGCGTGAATATGAGCCCGACTTCACGCTCTCGTCGAAATACTGACCACCTCCGACGAGGGATAGAACATGCATGTAAGTAGACTGAACCACCGAGTCAGTGGAATATCCGACCGCGTTACGTACCGGGATTCCTTTGGAAGCGGCGTATTCTACATCTATATTATTCACTCCTGTCGCGGCGATGCATATCAGCTTTAGGTTTGGAGCGGCATCTATGAGTTCCTTATTGACAAGAACCTTATTGATCAGAAGCACATCAATGTCCTTCACCCTCTCACGAGCCTCTTCGGGAGTAGAGCTTTCATATCTGACGAAATCTCCAAGAAGTTCGAACGGCTCGAAAGACACATTGCCCATCGTCGCCGCATCAAGAAACACTATCTTCATACTATCCACATTTACTTTAACATTTCCGTAAATATAGCAATAATTGCGTATAAAAAAAAGAGTCCAGCGCAATGCTGAACTCTGGTGCCCGAGATAGGAGTCGAACCTACACGCCGTGAAGCACTCGCACCTGAAACGAGCGTGTCTACCATTTCACCACTCGGGCTTGGAAAAGCGGGACAAAGATATAAAATGTTTTTGAATTACGAACTATATATCTTTAAATTTCATCAGATAGATATGTCAAA
>JAGBSL010000025.1 GCA_017631875.1 Bacteroidales bacterium
GGATTTTGTGCTGGAGGTGTCGGATATTACAGCAACGTCATGTCATTTTTCGGTTGTGCCGAAGGATGACCAGATGTCTTATGTGGTAATGCTTGTTCCGAAGGCGGATTTCGATTCATATGAAGATGAATACAAATACCAGGATGATGACCTTGAGTGGTTTACACAGAAGGCGATCGAAGAAGGGAAAGACCTGGCTCAGTGGCTGGAAGGATTTCTGAAGAAGGGGCCTTTTGAGGCAGACGAGGAAGGTCTGATGCCTGGCGAGTCGTACTATCTTTATGCTTACGGTCTTGATTATGAGGGATATTTTACCACAGGCGTGACCAAGAAGGAGTTTGCCACGCCGGAGATCCAGCAGACCGATCTGTCATTTGAAATTGATGTTACGGACATCGGATTGACCAAGGCAACCGTGAAGGTTCAGGCAAGTGATGACAAGGCTGTGTTCTTTATGAATGTATTTTCAAAGGAGCAGTACGAGCAGTGGGGAGGTGGAGAAGTTGCCTTCTCCAATCACGCGCAGGCTCTGGTTGACTATTATGTGACAATGGGAAGAACGCCTGAGGAGATGGTTACCAATCTCGGCAGTGTGGGTAGGGGAGAGCTGGTCTTTGACGATCTGACAGATGATACCGAGTATATTGCATATGCAGTCGGAATCGACGAGAACTTTTTCGTGAACTCCAAGGCGACTGTGGTCAACTTCAGGACTAAGAAAGTCGTGGAGTCTTCAATCACATTTGAAATCGATATCAGGGAGACTACATATTGCTCGGTAATCGGTACCGTGACCCCGTCAAATGCCGATCAGTTCATCTGTGCTATACAACCTAAGGCTCAGCTTGAACAGTTCGAGTCGGATCAGGACATAATGTACGAACTTGTGGCAACCTATCAGCAATGGGATGCGATGGAGGACGTGCTGTATGCTGGTGAGGCGGTCGAGCTGGAACCGATATCGTCTTTGAGCCCTTCGACGGAATATGTCGTTTTGTGTTTCGGCTGGGATGAGGCACCTACTACCGGCTTGACAAAAACAGAGTTCGTCACCCTTGCCGAAGGCGGAAATCCTCGTGCCCAGGAAATGACCTTTGCCCTGTCTGATATCATTCATAATAAGGTGACTGTCAATATCACCCCAAAGCTCGGTCTGCACTATTTCTACGACTGTATGTCTGTGGAGACATTGAACGAATACATCGTTTCGGAAGGCTCTGAAGATGAGGCGATCTGCCGTTTCATAGACGAGAGGATAGATTATGGCGCCGAGTTCTTCAATTGTACCCGCAAGGAGTATCTTGAGGATATGGGTGCTGCTTTGGGTAAGCAGAGATGGACCTTTACCGGTCTTGAGGAGGATAGTGAATATATAATAGTTGCCGCTACCGTAAACATGACCACCGGCAAGATCGCTTTGAGAAAACCTTTCAAGAGTGATGTATTCCGTACGACAATACTGATTGAAAGTGATGCTGCTGTGACCTTCGTGATTGATAAATATTATGACGGAACGGAGCTGGCTGAGCTTGATCCCGTGCAGTTCAGCAAGTGCAAGGGAATGGTTATGGTGCCTTATAAGATAGTACCTAACGCTGATGCCGTGCATTGGAGAACCACATTCACATACGGAGAGTTCGCTTCATGGGCCGAAAGGGATGATATCCTGTTCGAGCTTGATTACAAGTGCGATGAGGATAAGACACAGGGTTTTGCGGTGGTGCATTATGGCCAGGTCGTAGCGTTTCTTGGTATGGCTGAGAATGAGGAAGGTTATACGGGACCTTATACGGTTTATGAGTTTACAGCTCAGAAAGGCGGAGCATCCCCTGCCCGGGAATTCATTGATTCATTGAAATAAACATATATGAAAGCATTAAAATTTCTTTTCGCCGTGTGCTTAGCGGTAATTGTGTCCTGCACAGAGCAACAGGAGGAACCTGAAATTCCAGCAGGGGATGTGACCGTTCCGGAGCTCCCGGCCGACCCTGAGCCAGGCAATACATCATTTAATCATAGGATACTCTTGCTTCAGCATACCGGAACATATTGCTCTAACTGTCCTAACCTCATGACTTCGCTCAAGGCGTTGTCTGAGATGGATGAGTATGCGTCCAAGTATCAGCATGTTGCAGCTCATTCGTATAATGAAACAGGCGATCCTGCATACTCACAGGCAGCAGCCAATCTCTCGCAGGCCTTCTGCAGCGGATACTATCCTGAACTGACGTTCAATCTGACGAAAGAGAATACAGGAACCTCCTTGGCAGTCAGCACCATAACCGGCATCATTGACCAGCTCCACAAGGAGACGGCAGATGTCGGAATCGCGGCAGCAGCCGGACTTACCGGTAATGCTCTTGGAGTGAATGTGCAGATCAAGGCCGCAAAGGCAGGTCAGTACCGCATTGCGGTCTGGGTGCTTGAGGACGGCATCAGAGGCAAGCAGGAGGGAGCAAGCGAGGATTGGATGAACACTCACGGCAATGCCCTAAGGGCGATGGCGGGCAATACTCTCAACATGCGTATCTACGGAGAAAAGATGGGTGAGCTTCAGGTGGGACAGACTGCGGAGAAATTTTTCTCGGTTGTTCTGGATGAGGCATGGAAGGCGGAGAACTGCAAGGTGCTGGTTCTTGTCAATGCAGCAGGTGCTGACGGCCGATATGACCTAGCGAACTGTATCCTTTGCCCTATAGGTGGTGTAGTGACATATGATTATAAATAAAATCATGAAGAACTTAAGATATCTTGTGATGATCGTGGCTGCCATGCTGATGGCGGCTTGTAATAAGACCGGACAGGGTCCGGAGGAACCGCAGGGCGGAGCTTCGGGATTCAAGATCGAGGTCTTTGACATGAATTCGAGCCACTGCAAGGTGAAGATCGTGCCGGAAAACAAGACGGCTCCGTACTTCTGTGGCGTGGCTACGGAGGATTACCTCAAGACCTTCGGCCCTCTTGATGATATGATGACGACAGCTACAAATTTCATCGAGACTACTATTCTGGAAAATAGCGATGTGGCGATATCGGACCTGATGAAAGTCGGAGAATATGAGAGGGAAGTCACAGGTCTTAAGCCAGAGCAGAGGTTTGTCGTGTTTGCCTGTCATACAGACGAGACCGGCGCTGTCACATCGGAGATTGCCATGGTGGTGGAGACAACTCCGGCTTTGGAGCAGGTCAGCATGGAGTTTGATATTGAGCTGGATCAGATCACTGCGACTTCTGCAATGCTCTTCATCACTCCTACTACTGATGACGAATACGTATGGCTGGAGTTTCCTGAGGATGTGTACAAGGATATGACCATGGAGGAACTTCAGGAATTCCTTCTGAAGAACTACAAGCCTTTCTTCCCGCTGCACACAAATACCGGAGAGATGGTCCACTCTTTCGATGACAAGCTTGATCCTGACACCGAATATATGATCATCGTATTCGGTTATGACGGCGGCCTGACAACTCCTCTGTTTACGGAGAAGTTCCGCACTCTTGAGCCGAATGACCCATCTGATGTGACTTTCGATATTTCATATAACAATCTTACAGCACGCAGTGCGACCGTGACGTTCAAACCGTCAGACGCGAGTGTGGCATATCTGGCTATCGTGGCTGGAGAGGACGAACTGGGAAGAAACGGCGGTCCTACAGCTGAAGGTGTCAAGAAGTTGATAGACAAGGAGATAAAGAAGGCTATTCTGGTGGGAGACTGCGAGGATCGTGCTGAATTCGCCAAGTATTATGCCCAGAGGGGCACTGCTACCGGCAATTTCTCGCTTAAGCCGGGAATGAGACACTATGCATGTGCCGTATGTCTTGATGCCGATGGTGAATATGCTTCCGAGGTTGCCATTTGCTGGTTCGATGCTCCTGCTGAAGGCGCTACTGACGCTTCGGTTTCTGCTTCCGTCCTGAAATTCTTTGACGGAGATGCTTTGTATGCATCGAATCCATCCTATTCGGATTTTGCAGGCTGGGCGGTTGTACGCCTGAAGTTCGAGCTTGGAGGTTCTGCGACAGATGCCATTTTTACGATTTATCCTGTAGATGTGTTGGAGCAGGAAGGCGCTACTGACGATGATATCCGAGCTCTGCTTCTTGATGACTCTCTGCTTGGAGAATATAACTTCAACATAGAGGCCCTGACTGACGTTCAGCTGGAGTGGGGATATGACTATAGATTGTATGCAATCCCATTCGATGCCTCCGAAAACACAGGCGAGCTCTTCAAGCTCGATATACCTGCATTGTCCAGGGAGCAGGCTTCTCCGGTTTCAGAGTATTAACGTAAATAATAACCTAATTATAGTATTATGAAAATCAAACATTTGCTTATCGGTATGCTTGCTGTAGCAGCTGCCGTGGCTTGTAAAAGGGCGGATGAGCCCGTTGTAGAGCCTAAACTTGATGTCGACAAGGAGGCGGTAGAGGTTGCTGCGACAGCTGGCGAGGCTTCGTTCTCTGTGACATCAAACCAGCCATGGGCTGCAGATTGTGACGCTGACTGGGTGTCTCTTGATCCGGCAAGCGGTTCGGCTTCAAATGTGGCTGTTACTGTAAAAGTTACAGCCGAGGATAATAAGACAGCCCAGGCACGTGAGGCTACAGTGGCTGTCAAAGCTGGCGAACTTATGAAGACCGTAAAGGTAAGTCAGGCGGCTGGAAAGGCAGAGGAGCCTGCTCCGGATCCAACACCTGAACCAGAGCCTGAACCAGATCCAACTCCAGAGCCTGAACCAGATCCAACTCCTGATCCAGAACCAGAGCCGACTCCGGATCCAACCCCCGACCCGGAACCCGAGCCAGAGCCGACTCCGGATCCAACACCTGAACCAGAGCCAGAACCGACTCCTGATCCAACTCCAGAGCCTGAACCAGATCCAACTCCTGATCCAGAACCAGAGCCGACTCCGGATCCAACCCCCGACCCGGAACCCGAGCCAGACCCGACTCCGGATCCAACACCTGAACCAGAGCCAGACCCGACTCCGGATCCAACTCCAGACCCTGAGCCAGAACCGACTCCTGATCCAACCCCAGATCCGGAACCCGAGCCAGACCCGACTCCGGATCCAACACCTGAACCAGAGCCAGAACCGACTCCTGATCCAACCCCAGATCCGGAACCAGAACCGGAGTTGCCTGAAGATTGCATGGTTGCGGAGTTTGTGCTTGCTGACGAAGGCATGCCGAACAAGTACGATGTGGACAACTGGAAGTTCTGGGTAGACAATAACGTGTCGATCCGATTCAGACAGGGATCTTCAGGAACTGAGCCTAAGTATTATACTGAGGATCAGTCAGTTCGCATGATTCAAGGCGGATCTACTCTTGAGGTGATGACAAACGAGCACACGGATTATGTGGAGAGTAAATATACCATCAAGGCTATTGAAATTACTTTTGCATCAGGTCAATGTTACCTTACCCCTGATACAGGAGAATTCTCTGCCGAGGGAGAAGTGCGCACTTGGACAGGTTCTGCTGTAAATGTCAAGTTTATTGCTGACGGTACGGATAAAAGCCATCGTGCATATGTAAAATCAATCAAAGTATACTATCAGTAACAGCTTTATTCGAATATTCGTCAGGCGGCCTTCAGGGTCGCCTGATTTTTGTTTTGTGGTAGGTCTGTGGGTTTGCAAAAGTGCTGATTCATAGCTATATTTGCAGATTCAGATAAAAGCAAGAATAGTAATTTAAAAATAAAGCAAGACATGAAACTCAGAAATCTATTTCTTGGAGTGTGTTCGGCTGTAGCGGTATTTGCTGCATGTCAGCCGCAGGAGGAGAACCTCGGCACTCCGGACATCTCTATCGACAAGAACGAGATGACATTTGAAGTGGCAGGTGGCGAGCAGCAGCTTGCCGTGACTGCAACACGTGACTGGAAGGTCGAGACTGACGCTGATTGGGTGGTGGTATCACCTGAGTCAGGCGCTGGTTCGCTTGAGCCTCAAACAGTTACAGTTACAGCTCTTGAGAACACAGGCATGGACCGCTCTGCTGACCTCAAGTTCACAATCGGCATGAAGAGCAAGTATCTGACAGTATCTCAGGCAGGTCCTGGCGGATCGGTAGAGGCTCTCATCGTTTATTCTAACGACTTCGACAAGGAAGAGGCTACCAAGACTTATGGCAGCAGCAACGGCAGCTGGCCATATCTCGATCAGTTCGAGGGATGGAAGAATGCAACTGGAACAGGTGCGGCTAATGTGACATATTCATTCCAGGGTATGTCTGCACGCGCAAACTCAACTTCAGACAGCAACTACTCAGACTATGCAGGTTCAGGTAAGAACAACATGTTCTTCGGTTCTGCCGCATATTTCTCGACAAACAACATCGCTCTTAACGGTGCTACAGGTCTCACCCTTACTTTCGGTACTGAGAAGTATTCACAGGACAACGGAAGCGTATTCACAAACTCGGAGTACAAGATCTTCCTCAGCAACGACGGTGCTAAATGGGTAGAGCTCACTGACTATACATTCGCAGGTGGCACAACAGAGGGCCGCTGGAACATCGCGACAGCAAACTTCACCGTTCCAGAGGGCACTGAGAACCTCTCTATCTGCATGCAGGTTACTGTAGCAAGCTCATACCGTATGGACGACATGAAGCTTGTGATGTCAGAGGGTGGTGCGGCAGTAGACTTCTCTAAGGGTGTCGAGATGGATTTCGCAGCTGGTAACACTGGCGGTGGAAACCAGGGTGGCGGTGCATCTGATGCAAACGCTATCTACAGCAACAACTACGATAAGTCGGCAGCAGTTCAGGGCTCGAACGGATGGCCTTTCCTCGACAGCTCGGATGCATGGAAGAACGCTGCAGGTACAGGTGCTGCAAACGTGACTTACGCTTCAAAGAACGTTACAGTAAGAAACAACTCGAACTCAAACGGTAATTATTCAGACTACGACGGTTCGGGTCTCAACAATATCTTCTTCGGTAAGGACTATCCTTATTTCGCAACAAAGAACATCGCTCTTGGCGGTGCTACCGGCTTGACTCTTACATTCGGTACAGAGAAGTATTCGCAGACTCTCGGCAGCACATTCACAAACAGCGAGTACCACATCTACCTCAGTAACGACGGTACAAAGTGGGTTGAGCTTACTGACTATACATTCGCTGGTACAGCTGACGGAAGATGGAATGTGGCTACTGCAAACTTCACAGTTCCAGCAGGTACTGAGAACCTTTCGATCTGTATGCAGGTTGATGCAGCAAGCGCATACCGTCTTGATGACTTCAAGCTTGTGGCATCAGAGGGTGGTGCAACTGTAGATTTCTCTGCTGCAGTAGAGAAGGACTTCAATGCTGGCGCAACCGGTGGTGGAAACGAAGGCGGTGAGACTCCTACTCCTCCAGCAGGTGACGGTTCAGTTGTAACCATCGCAGAGTTCCTTGCAAACGGCGGTTCTGCAATCGAGGGTATCGTGATCTCTAACATGGATCTCAACAACCTCACTTCAAAGAAGGGTATGTACATCCAGGACGAGACAGCTGGTCTTCAGTTCTACCTTGCAGCAAACCACACTTTTGCATTCGGTGACAAGGTTAGAGTGGATGTTTCAGGCGTTTCTGTAGGTGAGTACAACGGCGCCGTACAGATCAGCGGCCTTGCTCTTGACAAGATCACAAAGATATCTTCAGGCAACACTGTTACTCCTAAGACAGTTACAATGGCTGACTTCCTCGCAAACAAGTATGAGGGCCAGTATGTGGCTATCGAGGGTGTTCAGGTGGCTGACGCAGACCTCAGCAAGACATTCGTGATGGGTGGTGCTCATACAAGCATCAAGGTAGAGGATGCAAACGGAAACTCATTCGTCATCTTCTCATCTAAGTATGCTACTTACGGTACTCAGACTGTTCCTCAGGGATCAGGTACAATCAAGGGTATCTCTTCAATCAACAACGGCAACATGCAGATCATCTTCGCTCAGAATTCTGACTTTGCAGGTCTCACAGGTACACGTTTCGACGGTACTGAGGTGACTCCTCCTGCAGGTGGCGGAG
Organism: Bacteroidales bacterium; assembly: GCA_017631875.1. Next base: position 8,032 of record JAGBSL010000025.1, read on the forward strand.
ACGAAGGTGGTGAGGATCCTGTGACACCTCCGTCAGGCGGTGAGGGACAGTATGATTCCAATATCACTTGGACTCTTGGCGCTAATGCTTATGATGGATCATCATCTTCTTCACAGAAGGCGACAATCAACGGTATAGATGTTGACAACATCCTTAAGTTAGGTAAATCGAAGGAGGGCGGTTCTGCTACACTCAACATTCCAGCAGGAACGTCAAAGGTAGGTTTCTATGCAGTCGGTTGGAAGGGTAATACTGTTAAGCTTAATTGTTCGGTAGGTGGACAGAATGTAGAGCTGTCTATTGCTGCTAATGATGGAGCATCTGGAAATCCTGAACCAAGATACATTATGACGGTTTCGGAGTCAGATTACTATACTATTGACATTCCTTCAGGCGCAACAGAAATGGTGCTAAGCACAACAGGAACATCAAACTGTCGTGCTATCATCTTCGGAATCAAGACTCTTTCTGAGTAAAAAAGGAGAATTTAATTCATCAGAAGGGACTGACCGAGTGGTCGGGCCCTTTTGATGGTCTTAATAAGAATGAAGAAAATCGTATCGATATTCAGATTTACAGCTGTTCTGACACTGATCAGTGCTCTTGTCTTCAGCTCTTGTGATCCGCTTGGAAGCACAGGGATTGGAGTCGAAGTGTTCGGGATTACCATCAAGAACCCTAAGGTCGATTCCGGCAAAGGCCAGCAGTTCGTGAACGTGAAGTGCAGCGGTGAGTGGACCCTCACTCTCGTGTCGGAGGACGGCACTCCGGATTGGGCGACGCTTAGCGTTGACTCCGGTGTGGGCGACAAGTCCAATGTCGTGCTTTCTTATGGCGTCAATGACGGCGAGAATACCAGAACGCTTACTATTTACCTTGACAATGGAAGTCAGACAGTGTCATGTAAGATGGAGCAGCTTCCTGCAGGTCAGCGACCTGATGATGACATTGATGATCCGAACGACGATCCTAATGATGGTCAGACAGGTAATGTCGACCTTGCAAAGACAGGATGGCTTGAACTTCCTGCCATGGACAATCCGAATCTGGGATACTATGCCCATCATTTCAAGATGAACGGCAAGACATACCGCAACTACTCGTTCGGATGGAGCCAGAAGGACCGTGTGGCACTCTGGGTGGCATATCCGCTCTGTAAGCTCTACACTAACGGAAATGTAGGTCGTACAAACGCATGGGCACTTGACCCGCTTCTTGGAGAAGATTCGGCTGCGCCGTTCGGAGGTTATGCAGGTGATTATGCGCGAGGCCATCAGCTTCCTTCTGCTGACCGTCAGTGCTGCTATGATGCCAATGCACAGACCTTCTACGGCACAAACATGACTCCGCAGCTCAATGCCCACAACGAGAAGATCTGGGCAGATCTTGAGAACAAGGTCAGAGGCTATGCAAACACTTCGGATACTACATATGTGGTTACAGGTGTTATTGTAAGCCCATCCAGCAAGAAGGAGAGGGATTCATACGGTCAGAGTGTGACTATTCCGGATGCATATTTCAAGGCTGTGCTGAAATACAGCAAGTCCTCGACCCTCGGTGCATGGAATGCGGCAGCATTTTATCTTGAGCACAGGGCGTATTCGGGCAGCGTCAGCAAGGAACACTCTATGTCGATCGATGAACTTGAGGAGATGACAGGAATAGATTTCTTCGTGAACCTTCCTGCTAAGATCGGTGAAGATCAGGCGGCGAAGCTTGAAGCGGCTGATCCGGCTAATTCATCAGTTTGGTGGTAAAAGATATGAAAAGAATATTAATCGTTTTTGCAGCGCTGGTGCTTCTGGCTTCCGGCGCACAGGCCCAGGAAAAGGGCTCTAAGAACTATGTCATCGGATTCTATAACCTTGAGAATCTGTTTGATACATACAACGATCCGGCAAAGAACGACGAGGAATTCCTTCCTGATGGAAAGAACCAGTGGACTGAGGTGAAGTACCAGAAGAAGCTTCAGAACATGGCCAAGGTCATCAGGAGCATGAAGGAGGAAAACGGTGCATGGCACGCCCTTCTTGGAGTTTCCGAGATCGAGAACCGTCTTGTGCTTGAGGACCTGGTTATGGAACCTCAGATTGCAGAGGCAAACTACCAGATCATCCACTATGACGGTCCGGACCGTCGTGGTGTGGACGTGGCCCTGCTTTACAAGCCGGAGGTGTTCACCTTCCTTGACAGCGAGTCGATTCCGTTCACATTCGAGGGCAGCTCTATCGACTGGATCCAGTCGCAGGAGGAACGTGACTACTTCAGGACACGTGATATCCTGATGGTTCATGGCCTTATCGACGGCGAGCACTTCGCCATCTATGTTGCTCACCTTCCTTCGCGCGCCGGCGGAAAGAAGGGCGGCAACCAGCTCCGCGACCGCGGCGGCGAGATCATGTATAACCATGCAATGATGATGCAGCAGAAGTATCCTGGCATCAAGATCGTGTGCATGGGCGATATGAACGATAATCCTACAGACCCGTCTATGGCGGAGTATCTCCATGGAAGAGAGTTCAGGGAAGATGTGACCGATGTTGATTTCTTCTGTCCTTTCACATCAATGCTCAAGGCCGGCTTCGGTTCGCTTGCATATCAGGGAGTATGGAGCATCTATGACCTTCTTTTGGTGAACAATGCCCTTGCAAACCCTGCAGAGGGCTCATTCGGCCTACGTCAGCTCCATAAGAAAGGTTACTATGGACGTGTATATAACCCTGCCTTCCTGACCAACCAGAAGGGCCAGTACAAGGGCACTCCGTTCAGGACATTCTCCAACGGAGCGTTCATCGGAGGCTACAGTGACCACTATCCGACTTATATTGTAATTACCAAATAGTGAAAGAGATTGCCACGTCGCTGCGCTCCTCGCAATGACGTGTGTAAATTGATCGTTTATACGTCATTGCGAGGAATCCGAAGGATGACGTGGCAATCTCCACAACAGTAAAAATATGATAAAGAAACTATTTTTAACAATTGCAGCAGTGCTTTGCTCGGCGGCTCTCTTCGCTCAGAGGAGCGACTTCGGAGGAGTTACAGGTACGGTAGTGAACCGTGCAGGCAGGGCACCGATCGCCGGCGCCGAGCTGACCCTTTCGCAGGGCGGTGACAAGGTCGCTTCGGCTACGTCTGATGCTGACGGAAAGTTCCTCATGGAGAATCTTCCGAACGGCATGTACGACATGAAGGTTGTGGCTCCGGGCTTCCTGGATGCCAATGTGAACGTGACTATCGAAGGCTATGTGAAGGACCTTATCTTCGTAGGTATGATCATAGAGCAGGTGGTTACCGAGGTTGATGATTCAAACTTTGCGGAGTTCGATATGGACGACTCGGGCTTCGAGGATGCTCCTTCTATCCTCTTCGGATCGAACGACCCGTTCACCAACATCGCAAGCTTCGGATTCAGCAACATCCGCTTCAAGAACAGAGGTTATACAAATGAGTCTCAGGATGTTTACCTCAGCGGCATCAGAATGAACGACGCTATCACAGGCTACTCTCCATTCTCTCTCTGGAGCGGTCTTAATGAGGCCATGAGGGCAAAGGAGACAACTGTGGGTAACGAGGTATCAGACTACGGATTCGGAGGATACAACGGTGTGACCAATATCCACGCGATGCCGTCAAGCGTACGCACAGGCTGGAGATTCAGCGCACTGACAAACAGCGCCCTCTACCGTCTCCGCCTCATGGCGACATACGCTTCAGGCGAGCTTGACAACGGTTGGTCATACGCTTTCAACGTGTCTGCGCGTATCGGTGGAAACGACTGGGTTGACGGTGTGTTCTATCGCAACTTTGCATACTATGCAGGTGTTGAGAAGAAGTTCGGCGACATCCACCGCCTCAGTCTCGTGACCTTCGCGGCACCTGGCCAGCGCGGCGCACAGAACGCTTCGACTCAGGAGGTTTACGACATGATGGGCGACAACATGTATAACTCCAACTGGGGTTATCAGAACGGAAGAGTCCGTAATGCACGTGTCCGTAAGACATTCGAGCCTATCACCATCCTCAAGTATACTGCAACTCCAACAGACAACCTCGAGGCTTCGGCGACGCTCCTCTGGAGAACCGGTAAGAACGGATACACTGCCATGGACTGGTATGATGCACCGGATCCACGTCCGGATTACTACCGTAACCTTCCGAGCTACTATTGGATGGATGATCCTGACTACGGCCGCCAGAACGCAGAAAAGGCAGCATGGGCTCAGTATGCATGGGAGGAGAACATTCCTGAGTATGCCCACCTCAACTGGGACAGACTCTATAATGTGAACTGGAATAACCTTGACGCCAATGGTGTGGCACGCTCCAAGTATGTGCTCGAGGAGCGTCGCGTGGACCAGAACGATATCAATCTCGGTGCTAACGTTAAGTGGAATGCAAGCAAGGCGTTCACTGTTACAGGTGGCATCAACTACAAGTGGAACCGCACTGAGTACTATAAGATCCTCGACGATCTTCTCGGCGGTAACTACTATGTGAACATCGACCAGTTCGCAGAGCGTGACTTCGCTTCTAATCAGGCTATGGTTCAGAATGACCTGGATTATTATCTGGCTCATGGACAGGCACAGGTTCTCGTTCAGGGCGACAAGTACGGCTATGATTACTATGCAAATGTCCGCAAGGCAGACATCTGGGCTAACGGATCGCTCGACCTCGGCGGATTCAAGGCAAACCTTGCGCTCCAGGCAGGATATGAGACATTCTGGAGAGAGGGTCTCGTGAGAAAGGGTCTCTTCCCAGGTCTTAACGATGACGGAACTGAGTTCATGGTGGACGGAAAGAGCCTTACTTCATATGAGACTGTAAACGGCGAGCTTGTCCCTATCACTTCGAAGGGCAAGTCTGCGGTTTCAGACTTCTTCACATATTCTGGAAAGCTCGGTCTTCAGTACCATTTCGTGGGCGGTCACAGAATTTATGCTAACGCAGCTTACTTCAATGACGCTCCTACATTCGCTCAGTCATTCATCTCGCCTCGTACAAGAAACTCTCTTGTACCGAACCTCGAGACAATGAAGACCATCTCTACTGACCTGAACTACCAGTTCAGCAGCAACGGATACAATGTGCGCGTGACCGGATTCTTTACCAAGATCATGGACCAGACAGACATGATGAGCTTCTACGATGACTCGCAGAACTCGTTCACAAACTTCGCCATGAGCGGCATCGACCAGCGTCATATGGGTATCGAGCTCGGATTCAAGGTTCCTCTTCCAGTACAGGGACTCTCTGTCGAGGGTGCTCTCAGCTGGGGCGAGTACATCTATACTTCGACTCCACGCATGACCCAGACAGTGGATAACAGCGCAGAGATCGTTCATGATAATGCGCCTGTTCCTTACTGGGCAAGCCATCCGATCTACAAGAAGTACACTGATGACTTCGGCTCAGTGGCATACGAGACAGATGCTGACGGCAACTATATCGTAGAGAAGAACCAGAAGCACTATGTGCCTTCTACTCCTCAGCTTGCGGCTGACCTCGGTCTTAACTACCGTACAAATTCATACTGGTTCTTCGAGATCGATGCCCAGTACTTTGCTAAGTCATATCTCGATATGAACCCAGGTTACAGGACTGACCTTGCTGTGAACGGACCTGACGGAGTATTTACTCCGGTTGAGGTCGAGTACATGGCCGCTCAGGAGGAGTTCAAGCCTGTATTCCTGCTTAACGCAAGCATCGGAAAGTCATGGTACATCGACCGCAAGTATAACTTCGGATTCTCTATGAACATCCAGAACATCACCAACAATAAGTGGGTGAAGACAGGAGGTTACGAGCAGACCCGTCTGATCGACTCAGAGAGCGCAGAGCGTTTCTACCGCTTCGATTCGAAGTACTTCTACATGCAGGGAATTAATTATATGTTGAACCTCTATTTCCGATTCTAGTACTAAAGATTGCCACGTCGCTGCGCTCCTCGCAATGACGTGATGCGCATCTCGCCAGGCAAGTCACAAATACGGCGCATAAAGCAAGTCACAAATGTGACGGACCAGGTAAATGCATACGTCATTGCGAGGGCTGAAAGCCCGTGGCAATCTGTAACACGAAAAGTTATGAAAAGAATTTATATAGCAATATTGGCAGCAGCGGCGCTCTTCGCAGGATGCGAGGAGTTCCAGCCGGTGATCAACCAGGGCAGATATCCTGATCCTGCGCAGGAGAAGCTCTACACCGACGATGATTTCGGAAAGTTCACTCCGATCTCTGAGGTGAAGCAGATGTATGTCGACAACGGCAGCAAACCTTACGACATAACAAAGCACTGCGTTATCAAGGGTCAGATCATCACTTCTGACCAGACAGGTAACATCTATAAGAGCTTCTATATCCAGGATGCTACAGGCGGTATCGAGATCAAGATCGGAAAGAGCGGTCTCTATAACGATTATAAGGTAGGTCAGTGGATCTATGTAGACTGTACTGACCTTACAGTAGGAAGCTATGAGGGCATGCTCCAGATCGGCTACAAGGACGAGACAGGAGAATATGAGACAGCATATTTCGAGCATTCTGCAATTATCGACCAGCACGTCTTCAAGGGTGCGATGGCTGATGAGAAGGAGATCATCAAGCCTGTAACCATCTCTGGTAACCAGATCTATGATGAGAAGTATCTCGGTACCCTCGTGACTATCGAGGGCTGCAAGTACTCTAACCTTGTGTTCCTTATCGGCTACATCGATCCTAACATCGTGAAGGAGTCGGACAAGAAGTCTAACTGGAACCGTTTCTTCCTTGATGAGGAGGACGGTCATAACTGGAACATCACCTCATGGGCAATGTCCGAGAGCTGCTTCAAGATGCATGTCGATAATGGCGACTTCGATGCGGCAGTGATGAATGATGGTGTGACAGTAGGCGAGCGCAAGAGTCTTATCAAGCCTCAGCCTTACACCATGAACCAGTTCTTCGAGATGCCAGGTCTTTCCGGCAATCAGAGATTCCTTCAGGTACGTTCAAGCGGATATGCGAAATGGGCTGACGTGAATATTCCTGAGGCTGTCCTCAACGGTGAGGCTACCGTAACCTTTACCGGTGTTCTCACAAAGTTCGAGAATGACCGACAGTTCACCCTCATCGACCTGAACGGCGTGAAGAAGGCTGACGGTTCACCTTGGTATGACGCAAACAATAAAGAAATCAGATAAACATGAAAAAACTTTCACTTATCGCTACAGTAGCTATGGCAGCAGTTGCATGCAACACGACAAATCCTCTGATCGAAGGATGGGATACCCCTTACGGAATTCCTGATTTCGGTGCAATAAAGGAGAAGCATTACATCCCTGCGCTCGAGGCAGGTATCGCTCAGCAGCAGGCAGAGATCGACGCTATCATCGCAAACGAGGAGGCTCCTACATTTGCAAATGTAGTCGAGGCTTATGAGGCATCGGGTGCTATCCTTGACCGCGTTGTCGGCGTTCTCTTCAACCTTTCAGAGACTGATGGAACAGATGCTCTCAATGCAGTTATGGAGCAGGCTCTCCCTATGCTTTCTTCGCACTCGGACAACATCACTATGAACCCTGCGTTCTTCGCTAAGGTTGATGCCCTTTATCAGGACATCGAGAATCTCGGCCTCAACCAGGAACAGAAGATGGCACTCAAGAAGCTCCACAACAGCTTCGTAAGCAACGGTATCGCTCTTGACGAGGCTTCTCAGGCACGCATGCGCGAGATCAATGCAGAGCTTTCATCTCTTTCAAACACATTCGGAAACCGTCTCCTCGCAGAGAACAACGCTTTCGCAGCTGAGTTCGGCGTGACCATTTCAGAGTACGGCGAGGCAATGGCAGCGACAGCTGACCGCGCTCTCCGTGAGAAGATGTTCAGAGCATACGCTTCACGCGGCAACAACGGCAATGAGAATGATACAAAGGACCTCATCATGAAGATGATGGCTCTCCGTATCGAGAAGGCTAACCTTCTCGGTTACGAGAACCCAGCCCAGATGATCCTCAACGACAAGATGGCAGGCAATCCTGAGACTGTGGACACATTCCTCGCAGGCATCATCGCTCCGGCTGTCGAGAAGGCTAAGGCTGAGATCGTGGACATGCAGGCTATCATGGACCAGGACATCGCTGCAGGTCTTCTTCCTGAGGGATCGAAGATCGAGGCTTGGGACTGGGCTTACTATACTGAGAAGGTGCGTGTAGCTAAGTACGCTCTCGATGAGGAGCAGACAAAGCCATACTTCCAGATGGAGAATGTTCGTCAGGGTGTGTTCGACCTTACAACAAAGCTCTTCGGTCTTCAGTATGAGAAGCTTGAGGGTATCCCTACATACCATGCTGACGTAGAGGGATTCAAGGTTATGGACGCTGACGGTTCGCTTATCGGTGTGATCCTTACCGACTACTTCCCACGCAGCACAAAGAGAGGCGGCGCATGGATGAACAACTTCGTTAACCAGGAGATCGTCAACGGTGTTGAGATCCGTCCTGTAATCGTAAACGTAGGTAACTTCGCGAAGCCGGTTGACGGCAAGCCTTCGCTCATGACCCTCGACCAGGTGGAGACACTCTTCCATGAGTACGGACATGCACTTCACGGCCTCCTCAGCCAGTGTACATACAAGAGCGTTGCAGGTACATCTGTAGCACGCGACTTCGTGGAGCTTCCTTCGCAGATCATGGAGAACTGGGCATTCCAGCCAGAGGTTCTTGCTACATATGCACGTCACTATGAGACAGGCGAGATCATCCCTGCAGAACTCGTGGAGAAGATCAACGCTACAGGTACATTCAACCAGGGCTTCATGACCACAGAGCTTGCAGCTGCTGCCATCCTCGACCTCAAGTGGCACATGCTCGAGTCACTTCCTGTCATTTCGAGCGAAGTCGAGAAATCTTTCGTAGAAGAGTTCGAGGCAAAGGCATGCGCAGAGATGGGTCTCATCGACGAGATCATCCCACGTTACCGCACAACATACTTCGCCCACATCTTCAGCGGCGGATACAGCGCAGGTTACTACAGCTACCTCTGGGCAGAGGTGCTTGACAAGGATGCATTCGAACTCTTCATGGAGAAGGGCATCTTCGACGCTGAGACAGCAATGTCATTCCGCAAGAATGTCCTCGAGAAGGGTGGCAGCGACGAGCCGATGGATCTCTACCGCCGCTTCCGTGGCGCAGATCCGGACCCTGCAGCCCTAACTCGTGCTCGCGGTCTCTAATTCTGCATCACACAGATCTAAATAGCAATCGTCTCGGAAAAATCGCAATGTTTTTCCGAGACGATTGTCATTTTGCGGCCTTTTGCCAAGTTTCCCTTCATCGTCTCCGAAAAAGAGGCCAGTTTTTACAAGACAATCCTATCTTTGCAAAATGAAGTCATATATCAGATCCATAGTTACCGTAGCAGCCGTCCTTCTGTTGGCTGCCTCTTGCGGAGTCAAGCAGAATATCAGAGAACATGTGCTGTTCCAATCCGGTGTTGCCGACAGCATTCCTTACCGCATTCCAACTATAGCGAAGATGCATAACGGAGATATCCTCGCCTTGACTGATTACCGCCTTTGCAACATGGATATCGGTTATGGCAGGGTAGATATCCATGGCCGTATTTCACGTAATGGAGGAAGGGCATGGGGCGAAGAGTTCGTCCTGATCGAAGGTTCGGGAGTGTCTGGAGCGACCGACTGCGGTTTCGGTGATGCCGCTATGGTTGCTGACAGGGAGAGCGGCGATGTGCTTGTGATTATGGTCTGTGGAGAGACTGTCTATTGGCATGAGACCACGACCAGGCAGAACCCGAACAGGGTTGCAGTTTTAAGAAGCAGCGACAACGGCAAGACATGGAGTCAGTGGGAAGAGATAACAGAATCTGTATATACACTCTTTGATGATTCTGTTCATGGCTGTGTGCAGAGCTGCTTTGTCGGCTCGGGCAAGATATTTCAGAGCAGACAGATAAAGGTCGGAAGTCATTATCGAATTTATGCGGCGTTGTGCGCACGCCCAAACGGCAACAGGGTAATCTACAGCGATGATTTCGGTCATACATGGCACGTCCTTGGCGGACCGGATGCTCTTCCTGTGCCGAATGGTGATGAGCCTAAATGTGAGGAACTTCCGGACGGACGCGTAATCATCAGTTCAAGAGCATGGGGAGGCCGTTATTTCAATATATATGAATATACTGACATGGCTTCCGGAGCTGGTGCCTGGGATGAGGTAGTAGGGTCAGGAAAGAAGGTTAACGGCTGCGCGTCACTCGAAAACGCCTGCAATGGAGAGCTTCTGATTGTCCCGGCAGTCCGCAAGGAAGACCGCAAGAAGGTCCACCTTGCACTTCAGTCAGTTCCACTGGGACCCCAACGAGCCAACGTCGGCATCTATTATAAGGAACTGCCGGAAGACATCGCATCCATCACTCCAGAATCCTTTGCTGCAAATTGGGAAAAGCCGTATCAGGTATCCGACACCACTTCCGCATACTCCACAATGCTTCAGCTGAAGAACGGTAACATCGCCTTCTACTACGAGGAATCCATCACTCTGAATGGCTGGGGCTACGACATGGTTTATAAGGAAATTCCTCTGGAAATCCTGACCTCTGGCCGCTATTTCAGTAGATAAACAAACGTCTCGGAAAAACAATAGTGCTTTTCCGAGACGTTTATCGCTTTTCTCTATTTTGTCACCAAATTGACTATTGTCTCGGAAAAATCCTGTTGTTTTTCGAAGACGATGAAAAACAACAGGACTTTAAAAAAAGTTTTTCTCTTTTTTTAACACTTAGTCAAAATATCGTCATAGATTAGGTGCAAAAATGAAAAAGACCTACCATCTATGCTTGTCTGGTGGCAATGAAGTGATGTGTCGCCATGACAGGGATTATATCCATGCTAATAACTGCCTATGTCTTGCAGCTCATAAAACTGATTCTTCGTTATTGGCGTATAGTATCATGTCAAATCATACGCATATAGGTGTAAGGACAGAAGACCCTTACGCCTTTATGAAGGCTTTCCGGTATCCATATAACAGATACTTTAACCAAAGATATGGCAGAAAAGGAATGCTCGGTGAGAGGCATTTCTTCCAAAGTGAGATTGATGGGATATACCACTTTCTTGCAATGATTTCATATATATTGAGAAATGCCTTGCATCATGGAGTATCGGCTACTCCGTTCGGGTATAGGTATTCTTCTATCTGTGCACTGTTTCGTGAGGAACTGGGTTATTTTGTTGAACCTGAGCTGATGCCGAGGAAGTCACAATACCTCTATCTTCCGGGCAATGACCCACTTCCTGATGGATTTAAAATGGATGTTTCAGGATTGATTCTTCCACAAAGCGTAATTGATGTCGCAGATGTCGAGCACCAGTTTTCTACTGCCCGAACATTCCTATACTACATGAACAGACTTTCCGGAGAGGCATGGGAGAAAGAACAGCTGCAGGATGCTGTCAATGTTCCTCCAATAACGCTTGAACAGATTGAGAGCTGTGTCAGATATCAAGATCTGAAGACAATGCTGGGAAACGAGCACGGAAGGGCAAACTATAATGCAATGAATGACATACAGGTCTGTTGTATAATAGATAAGATGTTAGGAGAGAGGTCGGTTTATGAGGTGTCGCAGGATGAAATAGATCGTTTGTCAAAATATCTTCGTGGTACCTGTCACATTTCACAAGATCAGGCTAACAGATGCCTTGCCGGTAGATTGTTGTTGAACCTTTGATTATCGTCTCGGAAAAACTGCCACTTTTTTGAGAGACGATGACGGAAAACATGGCAAAAGGGTCAAAACAAGAATCGTCTCGGAAAAATCACATTGTTTTTCCGAGACGATGATATTGGGTTTACTGTAGGTGTCCGTTACCCGTAGATATTGCCTCCCGAAAAGGGAAAGGGTTATCTGCTGAGCTGATGCAGGGCAAAGGCGTAGGCGCCGAGTGAGACGGCCTTGTTGGCTCCGATCTTCGAGAGGGCCACGCCGATGCGCTTCTGCGGGTCGTATGTGACTTCGATCTCGCTGTTGTAGATCTTGAGCTGGCGCTGCTCTCCCTTGAGGAACTGTCTGAGCTCTTCCTTGTCATCAAGATCGTATACCTTGCTGGCGAGCTTGTTGATTTCCTCGCCGTTGAGGCGCTTCATCTTGCCTCTGATGCTCTCGAACATAGAATCCTTGATGTATTTATATGCTCCCGAGAGTCCGCCTCCGATCACTACCAGTCCGTCTATGATGGATACTGTCATTGCTATGACATCTCCCAAAGCCGCTCCAAGCTGCGCGAACGCTCCCTTTGCCGCTTCCATGTCACCTTCCTTCACGCCCTCTGCGATCTCGAAGATGTCCTTTGGAGACAATCCATGATCAGGGTTGCCGCTCAGTTCGCCGTACATTCTCTTGACCGCTCTGATGGAGATACCCTCCTCTGCAATCACGTCAGGACGTCCTTTCAAAGGAATGCTGAACATCTCGATACATGAGTTGTCACCTCTGTTGAGCTGTCCGTTCGCAACCACACCGATACCGAGTCCTGTTCCGAGGGTGAATCCCACAAGGTTCCTGTATCTCTTCCTGTTACCATAATCGTCAAGCATCTCGTTCACTTCCGGAAGAAGACCGCCGAGGGCCTCACCGTAGGCATAGAGGTCTCCGTCGTTGTTGATGTATACAGGCATGCTGAACTTCTTCTTGAGATATGGTCCGAGGGCCACTCCCTCACGGAATGCAGGGAAGTTGAGCAGCTGGCCTCCGATGATGCCGTTAGGATAGTCGGCAGGACCTGGGAATGCGAAGCTGATCGCCGCAGGACGCTCGTCCAGCTGGTCGATGATGGTCCTGAAGCCCTCTACCATTGTGCTGAGACACTTGTCCAGATCGTCAGCATAGGCTGGGAGAGTAAGAGGCTCGACGATGAATTCTCCTCTCTGCATGGCTCCGAAAACCATGTTTGTACCTCCTGTATCAAGGGTCAGGATGATGCGGGGGTCTGTGGTATAGCTTATCATAATTGTGCGGTTAGTTCTACGAAGATAGTTAAATTTTTGGAATATAGATCCTTCACTATCGTTCAGGATGACAGTCAGACGTCATCTTGAAGTCGATGACTGCTCCGGCAGCCAGGTGCTTATGCTTGAAGAAACTCTCATTCCATTTGCTGCAATTGACCTTCATGCTGCGTACATATCTGTTTTCAGGCCCGTTGTCCGGTGCATTGATCTCGAGGTCACAGCCGTTTTCAAGGTGTACGACAGCCTTCTTGAACAGAGGAGCGCCTACAGCGTATTCGTCCGAACCAGGACATACCGGATAGAATCCCAGTGCGGAGAATACATACCACGCTGAAGTCTGGCCGTTGTCCTCGTCGCCGCAATATCCGTCAGGAGTCGCGCTGTAGAGCCTGTCCATTACCTCGCGTACCCATTTCTGGGTCTTCCATGGCTGTCCGGCCCAGTTGTAGAGGTAGATCATGTGCTGCGCCGGCTGGTTGCCGTGGGCATAGTTACCCATGTCAGCAACCTGCATCTCAGTGATTTCATGGATACGGTATCCATAGTAGCTGTCGTCGTAGATCGGCGGAACGACGAACACGGAGTCAAGCATGGAGGCGAATTCATGAGCACCGCCCATCGCCTCCATGAGGCCGTCCACGTCGTGGAACACAGACCATGTATAGTGCCATGCGTTGCCCTCTGTGAAGGCCCCGCCCCATTTGTACGGGCTGAACGGTTCCTGGAATGTGCCGTCGAGATTGCGTCCGCGCATGAGATTGTGCGACGGGTCGAACACGTTCTTCCAGTTGCCCGAGCGTGCCTCCCACTTAGCGATCTCCTCGGCAGGTCGGCCGAGTTTCTTCGCCAGCTGTAGGATACACCAGTCGTTGTATGCGTATTCCAGGGTGCGGGCAACATTTTCATGGATCCCCACATTATATGGAATGTAACCGATGGTGTTGTAGTATTCATGTCCGAGACGGCCGGTCGAGTTGACCGTAGGGTGGACGTGCTCAGTGCCATATACGATGCAGTCATAAAGCGTCTGCCAGTCCTCTCTCGGAGTGATGCCTTTCAATATGGCATCTGCAACCACAGATGCGGAATTGTTGCCGACCATGCAGCCTCTGTGGCCCGGGCTGGCCCATTCTGGAAGGAACTCATTCTCACGGGCGATGTTGGCCAGGCCCTGCTGAATCTCCTCATTCACAGAAGGATACACGAGGTTAAGTAGAGGGAAGAGTGCGCGGAATGTGTCCCAGAATCCTGTGTCTGTATAGAGGTAGCCGTCGCATACTTCTCCGTTGTAAGGGCTATAGTGGATAGGCTTGCCGGTCTCATCGATTTCATAGAACTTGCGAGGGAAAAGGGTAGCACGATACAGGCAAGAGTAGAATGTCCTGTACTGCTCTTCGGTTCCGCCACCGACCTCGATGCGGCCGAGGACCTCGTTCCAACGGTCCCGTCCCGCTTCCTTGACCTGCGCGAGAGTGCGGCCTTCCACCTCCTTGAAGTTGGTCCATGCCTGATCGAGGGATATGAAAGATGATGCGGCCTTGACGCTGACCTTCTCGCCGCGTGAAGTCTTGAAGCTTACGGATGCAATGATACGGTCGCCTTCAAGTTCGCTGGCCCCCTCTGCTGGAGCTGCAGGTCCGTCATAAAGCCTCCAGCTTTCAAACGGCTTGTCGAACTGCAACACAAACCAGTTCTTGAAATTATCAGGCACACCGCCGCTGTTTTTGGTCGTGTAACCGACGATTGCGTTGCGCTCCGGCAGTACCTTTATATATGAACCCTGGTCGAAGGCGTCTATGACCACTCCGGATGTTTCGCTTTCAGGGAAAGTGAACTCGAAGACGGCAGCGCGCTCGGTAGGGGAGAGCTCTACATTGATGTCATGGTCAGCCAGATAGACCTGATAGTAATACGGCTTTGCAGTCTCGCTCTTGTGTGAAAAATAGCTGGCGCGGGCATTTTCGTCCACATCAGCGGCGTCGCGCACCGGCATGATGGCGAACTGGCCGTAGTCATTGATCCATGGCGAAGGCTGGTGTGTCTGCTTGAAGCCGCGGATCCAGTTCTGGTCGTACCTGTATGCCCATCCGTCGCCCATCCTTCCTCCCTGCGGGGTCCAGAAGTTCATTCCCCATGGCAGCGCCACAGCGGGGTAGGTGTTGCCCGTTGAGAAGGCATGATGCGAAAGCGTGCCGGTCAGCGTGGACACATAGTCCACAGGCTCGCTCACAGTCTCTACATATTCGCTGCATCCTGCAAGCATGAGCGCCGCTAAAATATATAATGTTTTTTTCATCAGATTATATTGTTCAATACGTGTAGTCTGCCGTCGTCGATGATCTTCAGGATGAGTTCTCCGAAGAGGGTGTTCTGCCATGCGAACCATTCGCGGGTGAAGACCTCGCTGTCGTGCTTGTAGAACGACTCGTGCATGAAGCCGGTGCCGGCGTCTGTGGTCATCAGCTGGCAGATGCAGTCGCGGATCTCCTCGTCGTCGTCCGACGTGAATGCCTTCATCATGATGCTCATAGGCCAGATGACATCCGACATGATGTGTGGTCCGCCGATGCCTTCGCCCGCAGCTCCGCGGTGGAAATACGGATTGGCTTCGCTCCATACGAAACGGCGTGTATTCATGTAAACGGGGTCATCAGCAGGCACGTCTCCGAGATAGCTCATAGCCAGAAGCGACGGCACGTTGGCATCGTCCATCAGGAACCGGCTGCCGAATCCGTCCACTTCGTAGGCATATATCTTTCCGAATTCAGGGTGTTCATAAACGGCGTATTCCTTCAATGCCTTTTCGACCTCTGAGGCCAGCGAGAGGCACTCTGCAGCAAGTTCAGGGTCTTCATTCACTTCGGAAAGTATCTCCGCAGCCTTGCGTAAAGAGCTTACCGCCATAAAGTTAGATGGGACGAGGAACTCGAATGTAGTCGCATCGTCAGAGGGACGGAAGGCTGATGCTATGAGGCCAACGGGGTTCACCGGATTGCCCTTTCCGACAACGCATTTGGTGTCCAGCTGACGGTCGGTAACTCGCAGGAATCTATATCTGCCAGGGCCATCCTTGCGCTGCTGCTCTCTCATAACAGCTACCATCTTGCTGATCGCCTCGTACCATGTGGAATCGAAAATAGTGTCGTCTCCCGTCTTCTTCCAGTATTCATATGCAAGGCGGATAGGGTAGCAGTGCGAGTCCAGTTCCCACTTGCGCTCAAAAACATATGGGTTAGCTGCAGGCCAGTCTGTCTCATTAGCTGCGCCCACAGGGTCGACATTGAATGCATTTGCATACGGGTCTATGCAGATACATTTGAACTGTCTTCTGATTACACCTGCAATCATCTTGCGAAGCGCCGGATCATCGTTTACATAGCGGACGTATGGCCATACCTGCGCTCCCGAGTCGCGCAGCCACATGGCAGGGATGTCTCCCGTATATACGAACGTATCCGGCAGACCTTCAGAGTCCTCGTCATAGTGGACCGTAGTGTCGAGAGTGTTCGGGTAGCAGTTCGCGAACATCCAGCGAAGGCGGGGATTCTCCAGCAGTCCGCATACCCTTTCGATTTCCTGCTCCACAGCTTCGGATGTGAACAGACGGTCCTCCACGAGAGGGCGCTGGTCCTCATATGTTTCCGGTTCGGAAGCGCAGTACCACACCTTCGGCTCCGAGCCCATCGTGATGATGAGCTCTCCGCCTGCGGCGATGTCCTTATGCTCTATATAACCCTTTGTATATGCCTTTCCGTTGAGGGTGATGCTCTGGATGTACTTGTTTTCGGAGCTGCTGCCCTCCGCAATGATCCTGAAAGTACCGCCGTCAACCTCGATCTCAGCCTTGTCGAAGAGCGGCGTTCCGAACCAGTAGCGTCCCGATGCCGGTTCGACCTCATAGAATCCGAGTGAAGAGAGAATGTACCACGATGACATCTGTCCCACATCCTCGTTGCCCGAAAGTCCGTCAGGCTCAGCACTATAGAGTGTCGCGAGAACTTCGCGGACCTTATTCGCAGTCTTCCATGGCTGACCTGCCATAGTGTAGAAGTAAAGGATATGGTGGCTTGGCTCGTTGCCGTGGGCATATTGTCCGATGAGTCCGGAAATGTCCGGTGATGACTCTGCTCCTTCTATTACAGAAGACACGACAAAGAGCGAATCAAGCTTGTCAAGGAATGCGTCCTTGGTGCCGAAACAGCTTACAAGACCTCTGAAATCATGTGGCACGAGCCATGTGTACTGCCATCCGTTACCCTCGCAGTAGTCGTCTGCGCGGTGGGTCGATGCGAACGGGCTGTATTCCGTGCGGAACCTTCCTCTGCTGTCCTTTCCCCTGATGAATCCGAGTTCATGGTCGAACAGGTCTACGTATGACTTGCTTCTGTTGAGGAAATGCTGGTAGTCATCTTCCTTTCCGAGCACCTTTGCGGCGTTTGCCAGGGCGCCGTCAGCCAGGGCGTACTCAAGGTCATACGCCACGGACTCATTCATGAGGTCGCATGGGATGTATCCGTATTTCATCCTATGCTCCTGACCTCTGTCCGGTCTGAGGGCAGAAGCCTTCATAGCCTCAAAGGCGAGTTCATAGTCAATTCCCGGGAACCTCTTTACAATAGCGTCGGCCACAGGGATGATTCCTGGATTTCCGACCATGCAGTTGGTCTCGCAGCCATGCAGATGCCATACAGGGAGTTTGCCCTGCTCCTTGTAGATAGCGAGCATGGTGTTGATCATGTCTGTGTATCGCTCGCTCTGGAAGATGCTGTAAAGCGGCATCGCTGCCCTGTAAGTGTCCCAGAGTGAGAAGGTTGTATATGTCTGATAGCCAGGGTTTTCGTGCTCCTGTCCGTCTGCCCCTCTGTAGCATCCATTCACGTCGCAGAACGTAGATGGAGCGATCATAGCGTGGTAAAGGGCGGTGTAGAATATCTTCAGAGCCTCATTGTCCTTGCCCTCTACCTTTATCTTTCCAAGCTCATGGTTCCATGCCTGATCGGCAGCCTTGGCAGTCGCCTCAAAGTCCCATCCAGAAAGTTCCGCCTTCATATTGGCGTATGCTCCCTCCATGCTTACAGGTGAGAGCGCTACCTTCATCATGATCTGCTCCTGCGGCTCTGCTTCAAAGTATGCATGAGCGAAGGCTGCCATGTCCTTGAATTCGTCCTGCCATATCTGGATGTCGCCTCTGATGACCTTGAAATCCTTGAACGGCTTTGAAAACTCGGCGTAGAAATACACCTTCTGGTCGTCAGCCCAGCCTCGCGAGTACCTGTATCCCCTCAGCGCCTGTCCGTTCGGGTCCGGCTGTCCGGTCATAGGGTCAACCCTTTCAATCTGGGCATCCATAGGCCTATCCCAGCATCCTCCGTTCATGAGGTTGATGACGATGCCGGCCTCTTCCGACTGCGGGAAGGTGTAGCGGTGCAGGCCCACGCGGTTGGTGGCGGTCATCTCCGCAGTAATGCCGTAGCGGGTCAGAGGCACGCTGTAGTAGCCCGGTCTCGCCACCTCGCGGCTGCGGTCAGCGTATGACCACATTCCTGTAGACGGATCCTCCTCGCGTCCACGACCGTATGTAACCTCGCCGACCACCGGCATCACGGTGATGTCGAACAGGTCTCCGATACCGGTTCCGCTGAGGTGCGTGTGCGAGAATCCGATCACCGTCGAGTCGCTGTCATGGTAGCCCGAGCACCAGTCCCACTCCTGCGGGATGCTCGTCGGTCCGAGCTGCACCATTCCGAACGGCACGTTCGCTCCTACGAACACATGTCCGTGTCCGCCGCTGCCGATCTTCGGGTCGACGTAGTCTGTGTAACTGGTTATTTCGTAGTTTGGCGTGCAGCCAAGCACCAACAGTGCGGCAATTGCTAATTTTATCTGGCGCATAATGTATTGGTTATCAGTGCTTTGTTAAAACCGCGTGCCGCAAAAGGGGAGCACGCGGTTCTTGTAAGTTGTTGTTACTCAGCGGTTTTGCCGCCAGGCTTTCCGGTAAGCAGGTCGGCGTGGCTGATACGGCCTTTCATGTGGCGGCCCTTGGTGATGACCAGGCGGTCGCGGCCGTCGCAGTACTTAGGGTCGAGGGTGATCTCGATGTGGTCGAAGCGAGGGGTGGTCAGCGTGTATGACGGATCGCCGGGGCAGTCAGGGTAGAAGCCCATCATGGAGAATACCGCCCATGCCGACATGGTGCCGGTGTCGTCGTTGCCCGGAAGGCCGGCAGCCTCAGTCGTATAGTGTCTGTCGAGCAGCTGCGAAATGATCTGCGCGGTCCTCCATTCCTCGCCCTTGAAGTAGCTGAAGAGGTATGGATATGCGATGTCCGGCTCGTTTGCAGGATCATAAAGACCTTCGTCGAATACCTTCTGGAGTTTAGTCACGAACGCCTTGCGGCCGCCCATCAGTTTGGCCAGACCGAGCACATCATGAGGCACATAGAAGGTGTAGTTCCATGCGCTGCCTTCGTGGAAGCCAGGTACAGGCTCGAAGTTTTCGCCCTGGCGGGGATTGAATGGCTCCAAAAAGCTTCCGTCTGCATTCAGAGGCCTGAGGGTGCCGAAAGTAGGACAGTAGTAGTGCTTGTAGCCGAGAGACTGCGTGCGGAACTTCGCCGCATCCTCGGTGTGGCCAAGGTCCTCGGCAAGAAGTGAAAGCGCATAGTCGGCTATGTAGTATTCGAGTGCATGGGACACCGAATTGTCTCCCGATGCGTCGGCTGAATATAATCCGAGCGGCACATAGCCTTCGGCCAGATATGGGTCTATGTCAGGACGCATGAGATTCTGTGCGCCTGGGGTGGTAGCGGACTTCACGAAAGCCTCATATGCTGTCTCGATATCAAAGTCGCGCAGGCCCTTGAGCCATGTGTCCGTGATGACGGCAATCGCAGGATCTCCCTCCATCGTGAATGTCTCACGTCCGAAAAGCTCCCACTTAGGCATCCATCCCCATTCCTTGTACATAGAGACCATCGAACGGACCATGTCCAGCTGTCTTTCCGAGTAGACGAGGGTCATCAGCTGGTGCAGATTGCGGTAGGTGTCCCATAGCGAGAATACGCTGTAGCGGTTCTGTCCTTCAGGAACGCGGCCCACGCCATCCGACTCCATCAATGGATACTCTCCATTGACGTCGTTGAGGATGCTCGGATGGATCAATGTATGATAAAGAGCGGTGTAGAACACCTCCAGGTCCTTTTCTGAACCTCCTGTAACCTTGATGCGCGACAGGTCACATTCCCATGCTTGTCCGGCTGCAGCGCGAACGGAGTCGAAGTTTGAAACTCCCGGCGCGAGCTTCGCCTGCTCGGCATCCAGATTCTCCCAAGCATTCTCACAACTCACGAAAGACACTCCCATCTGCAGTTCAACCTGCTCGCCCTCCTCGGTGTCGAATGAAAACCAATATCCGACATCATTTCCGGCTATCTCGCGGCCGTAGCGCTCATATATCTTGTATGTTCCGTCATCCGGAGTCCATGCTCCCTCTACTCCGGTAAGAAGCGGTTGGAACTTCCAGAAACCGCCCTTCGACGGCACCTTGTTGATGCGGATTGCGAAATATACAGGGAATACAGCCTGCGAATTATAACAGAATGTACCGGCGAGGCGCATGCCTTCGATCTCTGTCTCGCTGACTTTTCGGATCCATGCTCCGGTCTCATTGGTCAGTCCCTCGCCGAAGTTCACGAGGATGTTTCCCTGACCGCCTGGGAAGGTGTATCGTTCGATCGAGGTGCGGGTTGTCGCGCTGACCTCAGCCTTGATGCCATGGGCCAGCAGCTCACAGCCATAATAGCCTGGTTCGGCCACCTCAGAAGTGTATTCGGATCCATAAACATGGTAATCCACCATAAGCGGGCCGCTTGTAGGCATGGTCAAAGCGAGACCCACCTCCGGGCATCCGACGCCACTGAGATTGATATGTGAAAATCCTGTAAAATACTTATTGTCAGAGCTATAAGGGGTGCTCCACCATCTGCTGTCCTTGTCATATCGGTTGAGATCCGACCCCATCACATTGAACGGAGTCACAGACATCATTCCGTTAGGGCATAATGCCCCCGGATTGGTCGTTCCATAATTTGACGACCCGATGAACGGGTTCACGTGGTCGGTGAGCTTAGCCTCCTGCGCGTAAGTTGAAAAGCATACGGTGCAAAGCGCTAGTGCGATCAGTCTGGTAATTCTCATGACTATTTCCTAATCAGTGCGTCAAGCGTGTTCAGACGGGTGTTGATGTGGTTGCGGACGGTGCCGAGTTCGGCCTCGTATGAGCCGAGGGCCTGGTAGTTCATGTGCACCCACTGGTTGAGGATCTTCCATCTCTTGAAGTTCAGCTGCTGGGATTCGTTGAGGAGTTCCGCGGTGTCTTCCATGTATGTGGCGAGGTCCTTGAGGTTGCCTTCGTTGAGGGCGGTTTCCCAGAGCTCCACAAGGCGTGCCTTGGCCTGAGGGTCCTCCTTTACGATTCTCATGACGATGTCCTTCAGTCTTCCTCCTGCGAACGATCCGTTGACTGCGCAGAGGTAGTCATAAGAGACTATAGGATGCGTGCGATAATCGTTGTCGAACGAGAGGTCATTGTCCCATGTCGGACCTGTGTGCAGCTTTCCGTCTGCGTCATCCTTGTACATGTACACGCTCCAGAATGCATCGGTGTTGGCGCAGAACTCGCCGACGATGAAGTTGCGCAGGAAGCTGTCCAGGTCAAGATATTTGCGGTAGCCGTTGTTCGGGTCGGTGAAGTTCGAGGAGAGAGCTGCCGATTCGAACTTGTTGAAAAAGTCGTTTATGAACTTCCTCTGCTGGTCGGTGATATCTTCCTCGTCCGGGTGCTTGATGGTCACCGGAATGCCTGTTGCTGAAGCGAACATAACCTCCTCGTCCCATGCATATGCGTCAATTTCTATAAGATATCCGTCCTCAACCGGTACTCTGTCATCATCAGCTTCTACCTGGTCGCAGAGCTGGTAGCATCCGCGATACTCGCCGTTGATGATAAGGTCCACAGGGTGGCAGAACGGTGTGTATGGCTGACCGACCCTTCTGCTGACTTCGAAGGCGAGGATGTTGCGCATGAGTGTCTTGTCTCCGTGATTGCTGATAAGCGTCCACTTCTTGGCTGATGCAGGTGCTCCGAGCGGACTCTGCTTTTTGTCAAACTTGAGTCTGTACGGCTTCTTTTCGAAGTTCCAGCTGGCGTTTCCGCGGCCGCGTATCTCTGTTCCGCTGGTTGCCAGAAGGTTGGTGCCGTTTTCAGATATGATGTAGACGTTGCTTATCAGGTCTTTGGTCTTTTCGATGACCTCCTCTCCGCCGGCGATATTCACCACCACTGTCGGAAGGTTGGTGAGCTGATACAGTTTCGAATCGTCTCCTTCGGACTTGTAGCCATGGAACTCAAGCTCCGCGAGATTGCATCGCACGTCATACGGGCTGACATAACGCACATATCTGAATCCGCGCGAGCAGTCCACCTGTCCATAATGCATGACTCCCTCCGAAGCCGCCGACTTGATCATGTATATAGGCAGCGCGTCGCTGAAATCAGGCTCATTCGCACCCTCGATCACGGCCAGCTCCACGCGTCCGCCCTGCGTCTTGCGAGGGGAGTAGCCCACCTTCGTAATTACATGCTTTTCGCCGAGGTCAAGGCCCACCCATGTGCGTGAGCGGTCATATGAGGCAAAGAAGGTGTCAAAGTTGCCGTCGAATACGTTGTTCTTGGTGTTGACAGTGGTCGACATGGCATTTCCATTGTCATAGTCCACCGAATACTGGCTGCCGATAATCGTTCCGGTAAGTTTTTCCGGTACCGTTTCCAGTTCTGTCCTTGCTATGGTATAGTCAGAAGTCCAGGTCCTTTCGTTCTGCTTGTCTTCCACCCATCCCCAGATGTAGTAATCCGTGTCATCTTCCAGACCGGTTATCGTTGTCTGGTATCCGACATGAGTAGGTTTGCTTGGAATCACCTTTTCCTTGCCCTTCTCCCTGTCGGGAGTCTCGCAATAGACGATACCCCAGCCGTCCAGTTCCTTCATGTCCGCAGTCCTTACGGAAAGCGTAAGGTCGATGGACTTGGTATCCAGACCGTTGATCTCTATGCTGACTTCAGCCTGTGGTGTCGGTGGCTGCGGGTCAATGTCAACATCCTTGCAGCCGGCAATAAGCGGGCTCAAAGCAAAAAGTGCAAATGCAAATCTATTCATGGCGTCATCAGTTTCAGTTAACTTACAAATATAGCAAAAAGAAAGTCGCAACAGACCGTTGCGACTTTCTTTTTGCTATATCTATAAATTTATACAAGCGGCTCGCCGGTCATGGCGGCAGGCTGCTCGATGCCCATCAGCTTGAGGATTGTCGGAGCTACGTCAGCGAGCTTACCGTTCTTCACCTCCTTAACCTCCTCACCGGCGTTAATCACGATGAATGGAACGTCGTTCAAAGAGTGAGCTGTGTTAGGTGTGCCGTCCTCGTTTACAGCGTAGTCAGCGTTACCGTGGTCAGCTGTGATGAGGATCACATAGCCCTGTGCCTTTGCTGCCTCAACTACCTTCTCGACGCATGTGTCAACGGCTGTAACCGCCTTGCGGATAGCCTCGTAAACACCTGTGTGGCCGATCATGTCGCCGTTAGCGAAGTTCAATATAATAAGGTCATTGCGACCTGTGTTGATAGCCTCGACGAGCTTCTCAGTAACCTCTGGTGCGCTCATCTCAGGCTGAAGGTCGTAAGTTGCAACCTTTGGAGAGTTCACGAGGATACGGTCCTCATTCTCGAAGAGTGACTCTGCACCACCGTTGAAGAAGAATGTAACGTGTGCATACTTCTCGGTCTCAGCGATACGGAGCTGGTTCTTGCCTGCCTTCGAAACTACCTCGCCGAGAGTCTCCTGTACGTTCTCCTTGTCGAAGAGGATGTGTACGCCTGTGAATGATGCGTCGTACGGAGTAAGGCAGCAGTAGTAGAGTGGAAGTGTGTGCATTCCGAACTCTGGCATGTCCTGCTGTGTGAGAACAGCTGTGAGCTCACGCGCACGGTCGTTACGGAAGTTGAAGAAGATCACTGCATCGCCCTCCTGGATCTTTGTAAGAGGCTGACCGTCAGCACCTGTCACTGCGATAGGCTTGATGAACTCATCGGTAACGCCCTCGTCGTATGAAGCCTGGATAGCCTCGGTAGCAGAAGTTGCGTATACGCCCTTGCCCTCAACGAGGAGGTCATAAGCCTCCTTAACGCGCTCCCATCTCTTGTCACGGTCCATAGCGTAGAAACGGCCACATACAGTAGCGACCTTTCCTGTAGACTTCGCCATTTCAGCCTCGAGAGCCTCTACGAAGCCCTTTCCGCTCTTAGGGTCAGTGTCACGGCCGTCCATGAAGCAGTGAACGAATACGTCCTCAAGACCATACTCCTTAGCTACATTGAGGAACTCATATACATGCTCGAGTGAGCTGTGCACGCCACCCATAGATGCGAGACCCATCAGGTGGAGCTGCTTGTTGTTTGCCTTTACATAGTCGTATGCAGCCTTGATCTCAGCGTTCTGGAGGAACTTGTGCTCGCGAGCTGCGATGTTGATCTTTACGAGGTCCTGGTACACCACGCGGCCTGCGCCGAGGTTGAGGTGACCAACCTCAGAGTTACCCATCTGGCCCTCTGGAAGACCTACGGCCTCGCCGCATGCCTTGAGCGTGCTCATAGGGTACTGCTTGCGGAGACCCTCTATGTAAGGTGCTCCCTGTGCAAAGATGACGTTAGACTCATCCTGTCTGCCCTCGCCCCAACCGTCGAGGATCATAAGAAGAACTTTCTTGTCCATAGTATGTGTATTGTTTAATTATTAGCAATTTGCGGCGCAAAGATACAATTTTCTATTTATATTTGTGTGGATATCGCGACATCCGCGCAAATGTTATGAAGAAAACTCTGTTGTTCATATTGTTCTTTGTCTTCGCCGTTTCGGTCTTGGCGCAGAATACTGTGCAAAAAGCGGACTATTCCAAGTCACCGGGTGCCGTGAGGCTGGTTGCATATAACGTGGGAGTGTTTTCAAAATACAAAGGAGACAGCACCGGGGGCATAGCGGCAATGATGCAGGAGCTTGATGCAGACGCAGTTGCGATCTGCGAACTTGACAGCTGCAACCGCCGCCACCAGGCCTACCAGCTGGAGGAATTCGCCGGCGCACTTGGCGGATGGGACTACAGGTTCGGAGCAGCAATGCAGTGGAACGGAGGCTCATACGGCGGTGGAGTCGTAACAGATAGACGTATAAATCGTAGTTTTATAGTGGAGCTGCCTCAGTGCGGCGGATATGAACCCAGGGCATGCGTGGTCGTGGAAACCAAGAACTATGTGATGGCTGAGGTCCATCTGGATCATAGCAGTGATGAAGTACGTTTGGAGCAGATACGTTTACTTACAGATGAGCTTATACGGTTGTACGGCCGCTCGCGCAAGCCGGTCTTCCTTTGCGGGGATTTTAACGCAGAACCAGGCAGTCTGACGCTCGGTAAGCTTTCCGAGGACTGGGTCGTCCTCTCTGAGCAGAAGGCGACATACCCTTCCGGTAACCCCCGTAAGTGTATAGACTACATTATGGCATTGAAGAACCGTGCGCGCTATAAAGTGTTGAAGACGGCGGTATGCACGGAGTTTGAATCAGCAGATGTTACGCAGACCTCGGACCATCTCCCTGTGTTTGTGGATATTAGACTTAGATAGATAAAATGGCAAGAAAGAGAAGTTCACACGGCAGGGGCCGTGGCAAGAAGGAAAAGAAGGTGTTCCCACAGGTGGTGGGAAGGGTGCAGATGACCCGTGAGGGCTATGCGTTCGTGATAGTGGAAGGAGAGGAGGATGACGTCTTTGTCAAGGCGTCGAAGACACGTGGTGCGCTGCATGGCGACACAGTGCGCGTGTCCGTTACCCGTGAGAAGATGGACCGTCAGAGGAGGGAAGGCGAGATCGTGGAGATTATCCAGAGGTCTCCGAAGCCGTTCATCGGCATTCTCCATATAGTTGCAAACCAGGCGTGGGTGCTCATGCAGAGCCGTTTCATGCCATATGATATCACGATTCCGTTCACGGAGTCGGACAAGGAGCGTTACCGCAGGCAGAAGGTACGCAACCGTTCGGTAGAGGAGCAGAAGGATGAGACCGGATACCTCAAGCCTCTTGGCGATGACATGTATGCCATCCACAGGGTGTTCGAACTCGGCGAGGACGGTTACGGAAAGCAGGAGATGAAGGTGCGCTCGGGCATGAAGGTGGCGGCTGTTGTCGACGACTGGCCACGCCACGAGATGAGCCCGCGCGGACACATCGTAGATGTGCTCGGAGAGCCTGGTGAGAATGATACCGAGATGCACGCAATACTTGCGGAATATGCCCTTCCATACAGGTTCGAATCCGAGGTTGCGAATGCTGCCGACATGATTCCGGAGGAGATTACAGCCGAGGACCTCAAGGGTCGTCGCGACTTCCGTAATGTGCTGACATTCACCATAGACCCGAAGGATGCCAAGGACTTTGACGATGCGCTTTCGTTCAAGAAACTAGACAACGGCAACTATGAGGTTGGTGTGCATATCGCTGACGTGACTCATTATGTTAGACCGGGTGACGTTGTCGATAAGGAAGCTCAGGAACGTGGAACTTCAGTATATCTGGTGGATAGGACTGTACCTATGCTTCCGGAGAAACTCTGCAACAAGCTCTGCTCGCTCCGTCCTAACGAGGAGAAGCTGACCTTCTCTGCAGTATTCGAGATCACACCTCTTGGCCGCATCGCCAGCCAGTGGTTCGGCAAGACCGCGATATATTCCGACTACCGTTTCGCATATGAGGATGCACAGGTCATCATCGAGGCAGGCCCGGGCGTTGCACACGAGGGCGTTCCGGCCGAGATCGCTGACGCGGTCCTCGTCCTCCATGGCCTCGCGACGAAGCTCCGCAAGAAGAGGTTCGCCGCCGGCGCCATCAGCTTTGACCGACCTGAGATGAAGGTCGAGGTCGACGAGAAAGGCCGTCCTGTTAATGTGTACCAGAAGGTTACCAAAGAGGCTAACTGGCTCATCGAGGAGTTCATGCTCCTGGCCAATCGCACCGTCGCTGAATTCGTCGCCACAGGCTGCAAGGGCGTAGGCGAGACACCGGCCAAGGGCGCACGCAAGCAGGCAAAGACATTCGTATACCGTGTCCATGACGAGCCGAACCAGGAGAAGATCGAGGCTCTGCGCAACTTCATCGGCAACTTTGGTTACAGGATGGGCTCGACAAGCAACGGAAAGGAGATCTCCAAGGAACTCAACAACCTCTTTGCGGCAGCAAAAGATACCCCTGAATACAATGCCATCGAACTCCTCTCGCTCAGAACCATGGCGAAGGCCCGATATGATACCGAAAACCTTGGCCATTACGGACTTGCGTTCAAGTACTATACACACTTCACGTCGCCGATCCGACGCTATCCGGACATGCTCGTGCACAGGCTTCTTGCCGCTTATCTTGACGGCGCAGAGTCTGCCAGGAAAGACCTTTACGACAAGCTCTGCAAACACGCCTCCGAGCGCGAAATCGTCGCTGCCGAGGCGGAGCGCGCAAGCATCAAGTACAAGCTCGTCGAGTTCATGCAGGACAAGGTCGGATGTACTTTCGGAGGAAACATCTCCGGACTCACAGAGTGGGGAATGTACGTTGAGGTCGAGCCAACGAAGATCGAGGGCATGGTGCCGCTTCGCGACATCCGCAGCGACTTCTTCGAGTTCGACGCCGACCACTACAGGCTCGTGGGCAAGCGCACAGGTATCGTCTACAACCTCGGCGACCCTGTCCGCATCCGCGTGAAGAAGACCAATCTCGAACAGAAACTCCTTGATTATGAGCTGATTGAAACTGGTCTTGAGGAAAGAATCTATGACCGCATCGATTACGAGCACGGCCGCGGAACTTCATTCATCAAGGGCGAGGACGGCTCATTCGATAACGTTACGGTAGGCATCAACAAGGCCGCCCGCAAGGAAAAGGTCCGCAAGGCCATCCAGGAATCGAAGAGGAAGGCGCGCAAGGGGGCTTCCCGTAAGGCTGCCAAGAAATAAGTCGTGAATATATCCTCTCGGAGTTAAGGCATTTTCTTTGACAGAAATCTTGATATCTGTCAAAATAAACGTAAATTTGACAGATAGAACAAAAACTGTCAAATTATGGTGTCATACGATAGACATATCCCTTATAACGATCTTCCATCGTTGCCTCCATCGTTGGAGTGCTGCTTCGATCCGGAAATCATGCGGAAGTTTGCCATCGCCAGCAGAAAGCTGGCAGAACTTAAAGGATTGGCGTCGCTGCTACCGAATCAATCGATATTCGTTAATACGATATCCTTGCGTGAGGCAAAGGCCAGTAGCGCGATCGAGAATATCTTTACAACGGATGATGAGCTCTATCGTGCGCTGACCTATCAGGATGATGTTTATGTGCATGGCCCCGCAAAAGAGATCCTGCATTATCGTGAGGCGCTATGGGGAGGTGTCAACCGGTTAGCTGCAGAGGGTAAGCTGACTGAGCGATTGATTATAGACGTCTATCGTAAAGTCACTCAGTCCCATGACGGCATACGTCCATATCAGGCGGAGGTTGTAATCAAGAAGAGGGGCTGGGGCTCATTAGTGGGGGAGACAGTATATACTCCTCCGAGAGGTAGAGGAATCGTTGAGAAACTGCTTGCAGATCTGATTGAGTTTCTCAACGATGACGAAAAATACCCGATAGATCCTCTCCTGAAGATGATGATGGCTCATTATCAGTTCGAGTGTATACATCCGTTTCGCGACGGTAACGGAAGAACCGGCAGAATTTTATGTATACTTTATCTGATCTATAAAGGACTGTTGGACATGCCCATACTATATATGAGTGCATATGTCCTTCGAAACAAGGACAAGTATTATTTCGAACTGAATAATCTGACCGGCCAGCGGGATTGGAAACCATGGATTTCGTTCATGCTAGATGCGGTTCTCCAGACTTCGGAGTATACCATATACAAGATCAATATGATCCGCGCGTTGATGACTAGAACAGAGCAGGCCATTCCACAGACCATTCTTTCCAAGATAGATATATATAAGCTTTTCGAACAGCCTTACGTGCGCCCGAAAAGCCTCATGTCGTCAAAGGTAAAAAGCTTGAACACAGCTAAGAAATATCTATCTGATCTGGAGTCCCTTGGCCTCCTGTCGAAAGAAAAGATCGGCAAGGAATACGTCTGGCTGAATACTGGACTGATGGACATTCTCTCGTCTGAGGAATGATTGATTTCAGACCATCGTCATGATTTTTGATTTCTTGAACAAAAATTCTAAATTTGTTAACTTTAAAGCAAGGCTTTCCAAGACAGATAGAAAACTGTTTTCTATCATCCGTAGTTGGCCGATACTTCTGAACACATAAGCGAAGCCCGTACATTTTGTTTGTCTGAAATGGAAAAGAATTACATTTATTTTAAGTCACGAGATGAGTTGTTAAGAGTCGAGACTTCCTCTATCGTTTATTTTGAAGCGGATGGAAATTACACTGAAATTGTCCTCGCCAATGGTTTGAAAGACATTGTGTGTATGAATCTCGCTAAAATGCAAAAAGTGATAATTGCAAACGTGAAGGACAAGGCAGCCAGATTTGTCAGAATAGGTAAGCGGTTCATTATCAATATGAATTATGTACATCATATTCATATCCTGCAACAATCCATTGTCTTGAGTGATCAAAAGACTTTTTCATATAACCTGAAAATATCCAAGGAGGCCTTGAAGAGTCTCAAGGAAATAATGACCCAAACAAATAATAAATAACTATAATGGAAATCCTGATAGGAAGGGAAAATACGAATCTTCGTCGTCTGCAGATCTCTGTCGGCGATGTTGTGAAATTTTATGGAGAGACCGGCAGTGTGCCTAAATCCGTAAGCCGCCGGCATTGCAAGCTGATAGTATCCGGTGAGAAATATATGATTGAAAGCCTTACCGATGGTAACTCCGTTTATGTCAATGGTAAGGAAGTCGTATCAAAATATCTTCAGAAAAGTGACCGTGTCTTGTTGGGAGAGGATAAGTACGAATTGGATTGGACGAATATTATAGATTTGTGCGTCAATGCATTGAATGGATATTCATTAGCTGACCTGAAGCTTGTATGGGAAAAGTATGATAAGGAAAAGCTCGACATGCAGATATCTTCCAGTCGTTTCAATGCCATATCTTCCATTCCTATGATACTGTCGTTAGGTAGCGGTGTATTGAGTGCTTTGCCGTCTCCAGCCGGATCCGCACCTGTTTTCAGAGTTATTGCCGGAGTTATTGCCGGAATTCTTTTGGTGTTGTTCTGCATCATCAGATTTTCCAACAGTTCCAAACAGCCTATGAAGCAAAGGGAGTTGGATCAGTGGTTTCATAAAAACTACGTCTGTCCCAACCCAAAATGCGGCAGATTTTTAGGTTATCAGCCATTTGATGATCTCGCCAAAAATTCCGGCTGTCTTTACTGCAAGGCAAAATATAGAGCCGACTGACATTTTATACAGCAAAAGGGGTACTTCGTGTAATATGGACTGAAAGGTTTGGTTGCCGTTGTATACAGTAATAACTTTACTAAAAATTTCAAGATTATGAAAACGGATGAAATAGAAGTAATAGATTTCGAATCCGAGGTTGAAGTGCTTGGCGTTGACAATGTCGCCATTGAATTATTGGAAAATGAAAATGCATTTATAGTGGATATGGATGTATATGTGGATTCCGATGCTTTAGAGATCATTGATATGGATGATATATCGCAAGACGATGCATTTTAGAAGAAGTATTGATATGAAAAAGCTGTTCGCATTATTGGTTGTCTTTTGGGGATTATCTTCTTGCTCCTTTTTTCAGGAACAGAAGATATATCTTGTCTCTGTCGGAATAGCTGATTATCCTGGCATAGAAAACGATTTGAGATTGCCGGCAGAAGATGCGAATACAATAGTTTCCATATATAAAGCTAACAGAAAGGCCTATGCTGTTTTATTGACAGATAGTGAAGCGACAAGGACTGATATCATTACAGCTATGAAGAATACCTATATGAAAGCAAAGAGGAACGACATCGTTGTGTTTTTCTTTTCAGGTCACGGTTATGAGCATGGCGGTTTTGTTGCGTATGATAAAGAACTGACATATGATGACGTTAGAAAAGCTTTTTCCGAAAGCAGATCCAAACATAAGATGATATTTGCAGACGCCTGCTTTTCCGGCAAGATCCGCACAGATAGTCAGAGTTCCGGAAAGAAGTCCCTGGGGCAGGATGTCATGCTTTTCCTGTCATCGCGCAGTGATGAAGTTTCATTCGAAAGGCCGAGTATGAAGAACGGATTCTACACTACCTGCCTTGAAAGATGCCTTCGCGGAGGCGCAGATGCGAATAAAGACAGGGTGATAACGGCAAAGGAACTTTATGAAGGAGTCAGCAAAGGTGTAATCAAGCTTTCGCAAGGCAAGCAACATCCGGTCATGTGGGGGAACTTTGACGATGATATGCCTGTAATGATATGGTAGATATGGAAACAATGAAGATAAAATGCCCCAATTGTGGCGCAATCCTGATAGTTAGGAAAGCTTCAGGAATGGAAAATAAGTCTGTACCGTGTTCTGTCTGCAAGGTCACTAATCCATTTGTAAAATTCATTGTTGTGAAGGAGCAGGCAGATGATCCAGAAGATACTGAGCTCAAGAAGGAAAAGGTTCAAAAGGATGACGCGGACGAAGAAGACACTGACTTCAAAAAGGAGGCTTTGCTCTGTGACGTGTCTACACAGAAGAGCTACTTGTTGAAAGATGGACTCAATCTTGTCGGAAGAAAGACCTATAAGAAGGAATCTGTCGCTGATATCCCGATTGAGACCGAAGTCAAAGGCTTCTCCCGTTCGCATTTCTATGTTGAAGTAATGCGGTATGGTGTGGACCTGAAGTTGAAAATGTGCTTGGCAGAGAACAAGAATGAGACTTTTGTCAATTCTGAACGCATAGAAAAAGAAGAGAAGATTATACTTCAGGAAGGAGATGTCATCAAGTGTTGCAGCCTTGAGTTGAAAGTAGTAATCAGATAAATATATGAAGTACAGTTTTGAAGTACGCTCTATCTATGAGTTAGGTAAACGTGCAAATCAGGAAGACTGCATATATCCCCAGGACGGAGAATATTCAGACGGGCTCTTTATCGTCTGTGACGGTATGGGCGGCCATGAAAAGGGTGAGGTTGCCAGCACAACAGTATGTGAGGTGATGAGTTCTTATATTGACAATCATTTCAAGGATAAGGATGAATTCACGCAAGAGGATTTTCTTGAAGCTTTGTCTGCTGCATACGATGCCCTTGAAGAGAAAGATGACGATAGCGAGAAAAAGATGGGAACGACGCTGACGTTTCTGAAATTTCATGACAAAGGCTGCCTTGCCGCACATATCGGAGACAGCAGGATATATCATATCAGGCCTTCTGCAAAGCGTATCCTGTATGTGTCTCGCGACCACTCTCTGGTCAACGAACTGATAGCCTTAGGGGAGATGACGCCGGAGGAAGCAAAGACGTCAAGACAGAAGAATATCATCACACGGGCAATGCAGCCGGGACAGGATCGACGGAGCAAGGCAGACATCAGGATTATAGATGATGTCAGAAATGGGGACTATTTCTATATGTGTACCGACGGAATGTTGGAACATACCGAGGATCAGGAGATTCTGAACATCCTCTCCATGACAGACCGTACAGATGAGGAGAAAATGGAGATATTCAGGAAGCTGACCGAAGACAACAGAGACAATCATTCTGCGTTTCTGATAAGAGTGACCGAGGGAGGAAATAAAAGGAGAACATTAAAGGATATATTGCTTGACCTATGGAACTAAAGACTGGCGCCTCGCTTCAAGGGGGCAAATACAAGATTGAAAAAGTTCTTGGCAAAGGCGGCTTTGGCATAACCTACCTTGCATATCAGCAAGGACTCAACCGCTATGTTGCAGTCAAGGAGTTCTTCATGAGCGACTATTGCAACCGTGAGGAATCCACCTATGCCGTCAGCATACCTTCTGTCGGCAGCAGAGAGATGGTTGAGAAATACAAGTCCAAATTCGTGAAGGAAGCCCAGACCATCGCAGAACTTGACAATCCGCATATCGTGCCGATATACGATGTGTTTGAAGAGAACGGTACCGCCTATTATGTGATGAAACATATCGGCGGCGGATCATTGAGCTCTCTTGTCAAGAAAGTTAAGGCTATGCCTGTGGATATTGCCCTCAAGTATGTGCGTCAGGTGGCAGAGGCTCTTGCATACTGCCACGAAAGGAATATAGCCCATCTGGATGTAAAGCCAGGCAACATCCTCATTCAGGATGGTGTGGCTGTTCTCATCGATTTCGGCATTTCCAAGCACTATAATGAAGACGGCGACCAGACCAGCAGCACTCCTATCGGTATCAGCAAGGGCTACGCCCCGCTTGAACAATATAAGAAAGGTGGAGTCACCACATTTTCGCCAGTAACGGACATCTATTCGCTGGGAGCCGTGCTTTTCAGGCTTGTGACAGGTCAGACACCTCCGGATGCTGATGAGGTGAATGAGGAGGGACTTCCTGAGTTCCCTTCAGATATTCCGCAGTATGTTAAAGATGCGATAACGGCGGCGATGCAGCCAAAGAAAAAGGATCGTCCGCAGAGCGTTGATGATTTGCTTGCAATGTTGGTAGAGCCTACAGTTGAGGATGTTGATGAGGATGATTCTGAGGATACTGAACTTGAAGATGAAGAGTCAGAGGATACTGAGGTTACAGATGATGTTGATCCGTCAGAAGTAAAGACAGTTGTCCCACGCAACAAAAAGCTGCTCTACGGAGTCGTTGGCGGCCTGCTTGCAGCAGTTGTTGCTGTGCTCTGCATCCTTTGGGGCATCTCAAGTTCAGCAAAACGTGAACTGGCAGAGTCGGACCAGACCCAATACCTGTCCCTGATTTCCTCAGCGGATAGCCTGTCCAAAGTAGAGTCCAGCCTCTCGGAAGCAATGGCATTGTACGACTCCGCAGCAGTCTTCGAGACTCAGTATGCCGGCACCCGCTTCTCAGACCTCTTCGACCAGAACGCCCTTTCATCCTCCTCAAGAGTTCAGTCACAGATCGACTCGATAGCCAAAGTCCGCCAGCAGGAGACGGAAGAAAAACTCCGTCAGGAACTTGCAGCTGCCGAGCAGGCCCGCTTGGAAAGGGAACAGGCGGAGAAGGAACGCCTCGAGAGAGAACGTTTGGAAAAGGAGCGGGCGGAGAAGGAACGCGAGGAGGCGGAAAGAAAGAGGCGTGAGACAGGCTACAGCAACGGTGTCCTGAAGGTGAACGGCATAGAGTATCCTATGGTATATGTCTCTGGCGGCTCATTCATGATGGGCTCTGACGATAGCGAAGCATTATCTGGTGAGAAACCTGTCCATAGCGTGACCCTGAGCAGCTACCGGATCGGCAAGTACGAGGTGACGCAGGAGCTGTGGGAAGCGGTGATGGGAAATAATCCAAGTAGTTTCAAAGGTGCTCGGAGACCAGTGGAGACTGTCTCATGGGATGACTGTCGGATCTTCATTCGCAAGCTGAACAGCCTGACAGGTCAGAACTTCAAACTTCCGACCGAGGCCCAGTGGGAGTTCGCCGCGCGAGGCGGCAACAGCAGCAATGGTTATAAATACTCAGGAAGCAATTATATTGACAGCGTCGCCTGGTATGATGGCAACAGCGGAAACAGCACTCATAACGTGGGAACGAAGTCTCCGAATGAGCTGGGCATATATGACATGTCAGGTAATGTCTGGGAATGGTGCAGAGACTGGGATGGTGACTACAGCAGTTCCTCTCAGGTTGATCCTGAAGGACCTTCTTCTGGCTGGAACTGTGTGTACCGTGGGGGTAGTTGGGGCTACAGCGCCAGGCACTGCCGTGTTTCCTATCGTAACTCCGACTCTCCTGTCAACCGTCGCAGCTACCTCGGTTTGCGCCTTTGTCTTTAATTCTTCCTTCAATTCAAACCAGCCTGCTTCGCAAAAACACATAAAACATGCAACTGACTAACGGAACCCTCCTTCAGGGAGGTAAATACAAGATAGAGAGCGTGCTCGGACAGGGTGCGTATGGAATCACATACCTTGCTACGGCTACCATGAAAGGTGCTTTAGGGAACATCGCAGTCAAGGTTGCGATCAAGGAGTTCTTCTCGAAGGAGCTGAACACCCGCAAGGTCGATGGCAATGTGAGCGAGGTGTCTTCTGACAGCCTCGCCGGAAAGTATTCCAACATGTTTCTTCGTGAGGCCAGGAACCTTTCTCATCTCAAGCACGAAGGCATCGTGAACGTCCTCGAAGCCTTCTCTGAGAACAACACTCATTACTATGTGATGGAATATGTGGACGGTGGAAGCCTCGACGCATATATCCGTTCAAAAGGACGTCTTTCCGAACGTGAGACCCTTTCCTTAGCTCGTCAGATAGGCTCGGCATTATCATTTATGCACGAGAATAAGATGCTCCACCTTGACCTGAAGCCGAAGAACATCATGCTCCGTGCAGATGGTACCTTGTGCCTTATAGACTTCGGCCTGTCAAAACAGTATGAAGCCGACGGCGAGCCGGAGTCCAGCACGACAATCGGACTGGGCACTCCCGGCTATGCTCCTCTGGAGCAAGGCGACAGCGATGACCGCAAGACCTTCGCCCCGACCCTTGACATCTACGCTTTCGGCGCCACCCTCTTCAAGATGCTGACCGGCAAGACCCCTCCAAGATCCAGCGATATCTTCAATGAAGGCTTTCCTGAGGATGAACTCCTGTCTCTTGGCATCTCCGAAGCGACGCTTGCCGCGATAAAGCAGGCCATGAGTCCACGCATGATGGATCGTCCGCAAAGCGTAGAGGCCCTTCTGACCCTGCTCGACATATCCGTGGGCGATGTTGTTGATGAAGATACTCCAGGTGAAGATTCTGAAGACACGGAACATGAAAGCGATGTTACTCCATATGAGAAAGAACCTGCCGGCCATTCAGACGGTGGTTCGGAAGAGCATTCTTCTGGAAACAATAACTCAAAAATAACAACAGTTGCTAAAAATATTTTCAGATTATTTAGGACGAAGAAATTCATGTATGTCCTGGCGTCCTGTGTGTCCCTTGCTGTGGCCATTGCTCTTTTTGCGCCGTTTAAGCCAGCGCCTGATGGATATTGTGAAGCAACTTATAGCGATGGAGTCCTTAAAGTCAACGGAATAGAATACCCGATGGTCTATGTGGAGGAAGGCTCTTTTATGAGAAATGTTAAATTGCCGGGAGACTCACTTTCAAGAGAACAACAGGTTACTCTTAGTAGTTACTACATAGGAAAATATGAGGTTACCCAAGATCTCTGGGAGGCGGTGATGGGAAATAATCCAAGTTGGTTCAAAGGTTCGCGCAAGCCTGTAGAGCACGTCTCATGGTATGATTGCCAGGAATTTATTCAAAAGCTAAGTAGTTTTACTGGACAACATTTCACACTCCCAACCCAAACGCAGTGGGAGTTTGCAGCGCGTGGTGGTAATAATAGCAAAGGATACAAGTATTCCGGAAGTGACAATATTGACGAGGTTGCGTGGTATAGTGGTAATAGTCGTTTTTGGTGGTGGCCTAGATTCATGGATTACTTTACAGATTTCAGACTTCATGATGTCGGAGACAAGCTGCCAAATGAGTTGGGTATTTATGATATGAGCGGTAATGTTTATGAATGGTGCTTTGACGGTTACGCGTACTATCCTATAGATCCCGAGACTGACCCGTGGTATATGGGTGGTTATGGGGTAATTTGTGGTGGTTGTTCAGTGGTGGATCCATCGGATTGCCTAACATCAGCTAAGGATAATCAACCAAGGGATGAACGTTGGAAGCTTTGGCAGTCTCAGGATAACGGAATTTCCGGTTTCGGTCTTCGTCTTTGTCTGCCTTTAAATCTGCCGGATTGCGAAGCGAGTTACAGCAACGGTATCTTGAAGGTCAACGGAATAGAATATCCGATGGTGTATGTGTCCGGCGGGTCATTCATGATGGGCTCTGACGATAGCGAAGCATTATTTGATGAGAAACCTGTCCATAGAGTGACACTGAGTAGCTACCGTATCGGTAAATATGAGGTGACCCAGGATCTTTGGGAAGCGGTGATGGGAAGCAATCCAAGTTGCTTCAAAGGCTCGCGCAAACCTGTAGAGCGTGTCTCATGGTACGACTGTCTGACTTTCATCCGCAAACTGAACAGCTTAACTGGCCAAAACTTCAAGTTGCCGACCGAGGCTCAGTGGGAGTTTGCCGCAAGAGGCGGCAACAGCAGCAATGGATATAAGTATTCGGGCAGCAATTATATAGACAATGTGGGGTGGTATGGTGACAATAGTGGTAACACAACTCACAATGTAGGCACCAAGTCTCCGAACGAGTTGGGAATATACGATATGTCAGGCAATGTGTGGGAATGGTGCTGTGATTGGTATGGTGGCTACAGCAGTTCTTCTCAGACTAATCCCGAAGGACTATCTTTAGGCTATAGACGTATATGCCGTGGTGGGTCTTGGCTTTCCTGTCATCAAGTTTATAATCGTTATCATCTTCCTCCTGACCAATGGGGCAGAGTTTATGGTTTGCGCCTTTGTCTTTAGTTCTTCCTTCAATTCAAACCAGCCTGCTTCGCAAAACACATAAAACATGCAACTGACTAACGGAACCCTCCTTCAGGGAGGTAAATACAGAATAGAGAGCGTGCTCGGACAGGGAGCATACGGAATCACATACCTTGCGACAACCAAGGTGAAAGGTCCTTTGGGAAACATCGCTGTCAAGGTAGCCATCAAGGAGTTCTTCTCGAAGGAGCTGAACACCCGCAAGGTGGATGGCAACGTAAGCGAGGTGTCTTCTGACAGCCTTGCCGGAAAGTACTCCAACATGTTCCTTCGCGAGGCCCGGAATCTTTCGCATCTAAAGCATGATGGCATCGTGAATGTTCTCGAAGCCTTCTCGGAGAATAATACCCATTATTATGTGATGGAATATATGGACGGTGGAAGCCTTGATGCATATATCCGTTCAAAAGGACGTCTTTCCGAACGTGAGACCCTTTCCTTGGCTCGTCAGATAGGCTCGGCCTTAGCCTTCATGCATGAGAATAAGATGCTCCATCTTGATTTGAAGCCGAAGAACATCATGCTCCGTGCAGATGGTACCTTGTGCCTTATAGACTTCGGCCTGTCAAAACAGTATGAGGCCGACGGCGAGCCGGAGTCCAGCACGACAATCGGCCTCGGCACTCCCGGCTATGCTCCAATCGAGCAGGGGAGCAGCGATGACCGCAAGACCTTCGCTCCGACCCTTGACATCTACGCCTTCGGCGCCACCCTGTTCAAGATGCTGACCGGCAAGACCCCTCCAAGATCCAGCGATATCTTCAATGAAGGTTTCCCGGAAGACGAACTCCTGTCACTTGAGATCTCAGAAGAAACCATCTCAGCAATCCGCCATGCGATGAGCCCGCGTAAGGGCGACCGTCCTCAAAAAATAGATGAGTTCCTGAAAGAACTCGTCGAAGATAGGGATGATATTGATGTAGACTACTGGGATGTTAAAGAATCCGATGACGATAGTTCGGAAGATACTGAGTTGACCGACGATGCAACTCCATTAGAAGAAGATCCTTCAGAAGAAAAGTCGAATGAAGTTCCCGATTCCGAACCAGGCAAGACTCCGGCAAAGTCTCTCAATAAGAGACTGCTTTACGGAGTCGTTGGCGGCCTGCTTGCAGCAGTTGTTGCCGTGCTCTGCATCCTTTGGGGCATCTCAAGTTCAGCAAAACGCGAACTGGCAGAGTCTGACCAGACCCAATACCTGTCCCTGATTTCCTCAGCGGACAGCCTGTCCAAAGTAGATTCCAGCCTCTCGGAAGCAATGGTATTGTACGACTCCGCAGCAGTCTACGAGACTCAGTATGCCGGCACCTGCTTCTCAGACCTCTTTGACCAGAACGCCCTTTCATCCTCATCAAGAGTTCAGTCACAGATCGACTCGATCGCCCAGGTCCGTCAGCAGGCATAGAAGGAACGCCTTGAACGAGAACGAAAGGAACGTGAAGAGGCGGAAAGGAAGAGGCGTGAGACCGGCTACAGCAACGGCATCTTGAAGGTAAACGGCATAGAATATCCGATGGTCTATGTCTCGGGCGGCTCTTTCATGATGGGGTCAGATGACAGTGATGCGTCTCCTGATGTGCGGCCAGCCCACCGAGTGACTTTAGACGGTTTTCGTATAGGTCGATATGAAGTTACTCAGGAGCTGTGGGAGGCGGTGATGGGAAACAATCCAAGCTATTTCAAAGGTTCCAGAAGACCTGTTGAGAACGTCTCATGGGATGACTGTCAGACCTTCATCCGCAGGCTGAACAGCCTGACCGGTCATAACTTTAAGCTTCCGACCGAAGCCCAGTGGGAGTTTGCCGCACGAGGCGGCAATAGCAGCAATGGCTACAAATATTCCGGAAGCAATTATATTGACAATGTCGCATGGTATGAAGGCAACAGCGGAGGTCGCACTCATAATGTGGGGACGAAGTCGCCAAATGAACTTGGTATATATGATATGAGCGGAAATGTTTTTGAATACTGCGATGGAGAGTATGAATTCTATGATCGGCATAGTAAAATAGCTGGTGACTTTACTCGTGTTGCTAGAGGAGGTGGTTGGTTTTTTGATAGAACGTGGCAAGCTGTTTTTTTCAGAGATCCCGTATCAAGTCAGCGAAAATCTAATAATTATGGCTTTCGCCTGTGTCTATAAACAGATTCTCAATTAGAAGAATATATTAACAATGCAACTGACTAACGGAACCCTCCTTCAGGGAGGTAAATACAGGATAGAGAGCGTGCTCGGACAGGGAGCGTATGGAATCACATACCTTGCGACAACCAAGGTCAAGGGAGAACTTGGATATGTTCCTGTCAAGATGACCATCAAAGAGTTCTTCTCGAAAGAGTTGAATACCCGCAAGTCTGACGGTTACGTAAGCGAAGTCTCTTCTGACAGTCTTGCCGGAAAGTACTCCAACATGTTCCTCCGTGAGGCCCGGAACCTTTCTCATCTAAAGCATGATGGCATCGTGAACGTTCTCGAAGCCTTCTCTGAGAACAACACTCATTACTATGTGATGGAGTATGTAGACGGTGGAAGCCTCGACGCATATATTCGTTCCAAAGGACGTCTTTCCGAACGTGAGACCCTTTCCTTGGCTCGTCAGATAGGCTCGGCCTTAGCCTTCATGCATGAGAATAAGATGCTCCATCTTGATTTGAAGCCGAAGAACATCATGCTCCGTGTAGATGGCACCTTGTGCCTTATAGACTTCGGCCTGTCAAAGCAGTATGAAGCTGACGGCGAGCCGGAGTCCAGCACGACAATCGGCCTCGGCACTCCCGGCTATGCTCCTCTGGAGCAAGGCGACAGCGATGACCGCAAGACCTTCGCCCCGACCCTTGACATCTACGCCTTCGGCGCCACCCTGTTCAAGATGCTGACTGGCAAGACCCCTCCAAGATCCAGCGATATCTTCAATGAAGGCTTCCCGGAAGAGGCGCTCCTGTCTCTTGAGATCTCAGCAGAAACTATCTCCGCAATCCGCCATGCGATGAGCCCGCGCAAAGGCGACCGCCCTCAGACTGTTGAAGAGTTTCTGAAAGAACTCGTCGAAGATAGGGATGATATTGATGTAGACAGCTGGGATGTTAAAGAATCCGATGACGATAGTTCGGAAGATACTGAGCTGACCGACGATGCCACTCCGTTAGAAGAAGATCCTTCAGAAGAAAAGTCGAATGAAGCTCCCGATTCTGAACCAGGCAAGACTCCGGCAAAGTCTCTCAATAAGAGACTGCTCTACGGAGTCGTTGGCGGCCTGCTTGCAGCAGTTGTTGCCGTGCTCTGCATCCTTTGGGGAATTGATAATTCGGAAAAGAGAAAAGCGGCAGAGTCGGACCAGGCCCAATACCTGTCCCTGATTACCTCAGCGGACAGCCTGTCCAAAGTAGAGTCCAGCCTTCCGGAAGCAATGGCATTGTACGACTCCGCAGCAGTCTTCGAGACTCAGTATGCCGGCACCCGCTTCTCAGACCTCTTCGGCCAGAATGCCCTTTCATCCTCATCAAGAGTTCAGTCTCAGATAGATTCGATAGCCAAAGTCCGCCAGCAGGAAGCCGAAGAGAAACATCGTCGAGAGCTTGCCGAAGCGGAAAGGAAGAGACGTGAGACCGGCTACAGCAACGGCATCTTGAAGGTAAACAGCATAGAATATCCGATGGTCTATGTCTCGGGCGGCTCTTTCATGATGGGCTCTGACGATATCGAAGCATACTCTGATCAGAAACCTGTCCATAGAGTGACACTGAGTAGCTACCGTATCGGTAAATACGAGGTGACTCAGGAACTGTGGGAAGCTGTCATGGGAAGCAATCCAAGTTGTTTCAAAGGTTCCAGAAGACCTGTTGAGAACGTCTCATGGGATGACTGTCAGACATTCATCCGCAAGCTGAACAGCTTGACAGGTCAGACCTTCAAACTTCCGACCGAAGCCCAGTGGGAGTTTGCCGCAAGAGGCGGGAACAGCAGCAAAGGTTATAAATATTCAGGAAGCAATTATATTGATAATGTGGGGTGGTATTATGACAATAGTGGAAGCACATCTCACAATGTAGGTACCAAGTCTCCGAACGAGTTGGGAATATACGACATGTCAGGCAACGTCAGGGAATGGTGCCGTGATTGGTATGGGTATGGTACCTACAGCAGTTCCTCTCAGGTTGATCCTGAAGGACCTTCTGCTGGCTCCGAACGTGTGTACCGTGGGGGTAGTTGGCGCTTCAACGCCAGGGACTGCCCTGTTTCCTATCGTAGCAGCAACTCTCCTGACTTCCGTTACAGCAACCTCGGTTTGCGCCTTTGTCTTTAGCTCAGCTTTTGTGAAACAAGTTCATGAAGGAAGAACAGGGGATAATCCCTGTCCACATAAATGTGGCGAATCAGGCAGATGTTCTGCCATGTAAGGAATCTTTAGTATGCATTGTCTGAACGAGATTCCTTATTGTCAATTAATATTTCATACAGTAACCCCGACCTTTCGTGTAATGGAAGTCAGAATGTTTGGAGAGGGCAAAATGATGTTATACCTTTGAACTGTCAACGAAATATTAACAACTAAAAAATTAAAGTCATGAGTACAGCAAATAACACAAACGGCGGACAGTTCTGGAAGTATGTTCTTATCGGTGGCGTACCTGGAATTCTTCTTGGATCAGGCGGAACAGTCGTGGCAGAGAATGTAATCGATGAGGAAGTTCAGGACTTAGAGGTGAATACCGAAGAAGGACTGGTGCAGGAAGTTACTCCTGCTGATGTACCTGTAGCAGAAGTCAACGATGAAATGTCGTTCGGCGAGGCTTTCGCAGCAGCTCGTGCGGAGGTTGGTGCTGGCGGAGTCTTCAGGTGGCATGGCAATCTGTATAATACATATACTGCTGATGAGTGGGAAACAATGAGCGCAGAGGAAAGGGCAGAGTTCGGCGACCGTGTATATGGAACTGATTTAGCGTCAACCGTTAATGCTGAGGAATCAGTAGAGGTTGTCGAAGTAGTCGAAACTGCGGAAGAGGGTGTGAGGATAGAGGAAATCGGAATTGTTGAAACAGAAGACGGCGATCAGATGATCGTAGCGGTTGGTTCTGTTGACGGTGAGCAGGTTGCATTTGCAGACGTTGACTGTGACGGTGAAATCGATATCGTGGCAGACAGTCAGGGAAATACATACTCCGGCGAAGGCATCTACGTTGATGATTTGTGTCAGATTGCAATGAACGACGAATCTTACGGTGTTCAAGATGATATGTATGCAGACACTCCTGACTATATGAACGATGCCGATACGTCAGCTTTTGCATAAATAGATTCTTTATAAGTTGAAAGTCACTTGAGGGTCCTTTTGTAAATATTGGGGCAAGTCCGGATTACACCCTGTTGAGACTAATATAATCAATCCTTATGAAAAGCTACAGCAAATCAAACCTGCAGCAGTGCGTCAGGAATCTTTTCGCACAGGCTCGTTATGAGTATGGAAAGGCGGCCAGAAATGGATTGTCATTCCCCAAGACCTTTTCTTTATGGGATAATGACAGTGATTGCTTCTATGCCGTCGCATTAGAGACGCTTAGCACGAGCGCAGGCGGACTGATGATTGAGTTCACCGTGTATGTCAAACACTCTGAATACATATGCTCACGTGTTGTCGGAAGTGCCAGGACAGCCGAAGGAGTGCTTGAATGGCTGAATGATACGGCTTCGCTCAAGAAATGCCTCGAAGCTGTTGATACCATGATTGGAAACATCGACTGAACAAACTCAACATCAATGCTGCCGCTCCGCGACATCCGCAGCGAAGCATCTTGATTATGAGTTGATTGAAACTGGTCTTGAGGAAAGAATCTATGACCGTATAGATTACGAGCACGGCTGCGGAACCTCATTCATCAAAGGCGAGGTTCTGCGGCTCATTCGACAACGTTACTGTCGGCATCAACAAGGATTATACTATTCTTTTCAGGAAGTTTGCGCACTTGATGATTGTTCGTCTGTCTTCAGTCGGAAGGTTAGCATAAGCTTCCGCAATTTTCTTTATTCCAGCTGCTGCCATTGCGGAGCTGATAGGTATTCCTGCTCCAGGAAGCCATGATGTTAAAGCGGTGGCAATCAGTCCAAAAATAGCAATACCTCCTGTTATTTCTGATAATAATAGGAAGCCGGCCTTTAAATCACCTTTATTAAAGGTATCATCGGCATACTTTGCCATGTCTCGTTCTAATTGTGTACCTGAAATTGTTGGTGTTGTTTGGATCTCAGTACTGACAATTGCTCCCATATAACAACAATCAGCACAGATTCCGCAATCCTCGCAAGAGCTTGGATCAATGAAATAGATATCCCCTTCTAATATTGCACCAAATGGGCACTCAGGCAAACATGCTCCACATGCTATACAATCTTCTGTTATTAGATGTGCCATAAATATAAAGTTAAATTAAAAGTTCAGTTTATTTCAGTGTAACTTGCACGTCGACTCCTACGTTTGATATGTCGATGCTATTTAGGCTGGCCATATTGAGGATGGACGACGCTCCTTCGATCTTGCTTATGTCGAGAGTTATCTTGTCTCCCGATGCAGATAGAAAATTCAATTGGTTTTTGTTGGCGACCGAATTCAGTACCGCAGGTAAGAACATTTTTACAATTGCGCCGCTGTCAGCCTGAAATATGATCTTGTCTGAATATACATA
This sequence comes from Bacteroidales bacterium, assembly GCA_017631875.1. Next base: position 52,499 of record JAGBSL010000025.1, read on the forward strand.
ATAAACGGATAGTGATATCGAAATGTCTTTCTCTATATCTCCAATGAGAAAGACATTTGTTTTATATGTATACTTTATATTGATTTTCCTATCGTATCCGTAACTGACCTGAAGCGGTTGCCTTATGTTTTTTCTAATGAAGGCGTTTATTTCAGAATATGATATTTTCAGATGCATGACGATGGGGATTAGATGTTGATATTCAGGTTTATTCCATTAGGATTTGCAACAAGGGAGGTCAGTGAGATTTTATTGAGCACATTTGCCAACTGCGGGATTCTCTTTAATTCTATCCTGATGCCTTGTTCTGTAATCTGTAAAAACGTAAAGGGCTTTGGTTTGCTTGCAAGCAGCGTGGTCAGTCCGGAAATGATTGATTGCACTCCATGAGAGTAACTGGATATCCACACGTTCAATACGGAATATGAAGTGAGTTGGAATTTCAACTCAATGGAGATTGGTCCCAGTATCTTGTGCGGAGTGAAGGTTACACGTATTTTATCCATGCCCAAGTATGATAGGGAAAACCCCATCTTCAATTGTTTGTTCAGAAGCGTTGCTATCTCAGCGTATGTTATTGTTGCTAGCATTTTTGGGTTAGGGTGTTAAGTTTAGTGTTGATAACCCTGTAAAGGTAGTAAATTTTCCTTATAATATATTCTTAAATACGTTTGCTCCCCTCTGTTGTTTTTAAATTATTTTTTTTAACTTTGATGTCTGAATTTTTGCAGACTACCACATAATATAACTTACAGCTAATGGTCTTGGCGAATTATGGACCCGGAATCAAATACAAGATATAAAACAATGTCTGATAAGGATATTGTTGATTTGGTTGTTGAGGGTAATGAAGAAGCCATGCTATATCTGATATATGATAGGTATGACTGTGATGTGAAGTTCTATGCATGGCGTTATTTTGGATCTTTCGCCTTTCTCGAAGACCTGATAAGTGACTTGTATCTGCAGTTCAAGGGTAAGAAAGGGGATTGGCAGCCACTGAGGTCATTCCAGTGGAGGTGTAGCTTCAGGACGTGGTTCTGCTCTGTGACTTCGCATCTTTTCATTGAAAAACGCAAGGAATTGATAGGTTTGGGTACGGGTAAAGACTCTATAGTTGTAAGCGGAACAAAATTGCCTGACCCAGAACCTGAAAAAGAGCGTGAAAACCACAAGCTTGTGATGATTCTTGAAGCGATATCCCGTCTGGAAAATGATGACTATCGTTTCATATTGGTCAAGGAACTTGAAGGCTATGACCATAAGGAAATAGCGGAAATGTTGGTGGCTAAACGGAAGAAAGAAAATAAAGTGAGCTTCTACAGAGGGAAGATTGTGGTTCCAGATGCCCATTATGTGGATATGACGAAGGCGAAGGCGATCCGTGAGGTAAAGACTATTGTGGAACAAATAAAGAAGGAGTGGTATGCAAATTAGTGATGAACTGATCGCGTGTTATGTTGAAGGCACTGCGACAGAAGCAGAGCAGAGCATTATCAGGGAGTACCTTTGCAAGCATCCGGACGAATACGAGCGTGTTCTCTGTCTGATGGACCTTGATACTAAGGACCATCTCAATGAGCAGAAGCAGGAAGTTCCTGGATTGTTCGACGGACATAAGGCATCTTTGTCTGGAGTTGTTTACTCTGCAGCAGCGTTTGCTCCTCAACCAAAGAATACGTTTTCGCCGAAAGCTATGGTTAAGTCTTCGTCTGTTGAAGGATTGTATGGCAGGCTTTGTTTGATGAGTAATAAAATTGATGAATTAAAGTGAGGTAGATGGCAGTCAAGGAAGCAAGTCTCCCTTATGCGTATCCATGTGATACCTATATGGAGACAATTCTCTCGAATGTACTGGTCCGCAAAACGCTGCAGTTGGTTGTTAACAGGTATTGCAAAGGGGAGATAAGGGCGATTATTGCGGAGAGCCAGAAAGTTACAGCAAAGAGTTATCCGAGACTTTATTCTTTGGTCGAAGATTGTAAGTGCACCTTAGGTATAAAGGAAAAACTGGAAGTTTACGTGACGGGAAGATTGGGAGGTATTAATGCTTTGACTATCGGTACGGACGAGGACCCGATAGTGTTGATATCCAGAAAGGCATTAGTTTCTCTTACAGATGGAGAACTGAAATTTTTGATTGGCCATGAACTTGGCCATGTCCAGCAGAAGAACTTGGTCTGTCATACCTTGAAAGGCATTTTGGATGAGTGGACAGACAGTTCGGAGATATTGGGGAAGGTAGTGGCGGATATGATAGATGTGCCGTTGAAGCAGTGGCACAGGTGCTCGGAATATACGGCTGACCGTGCGGGAATCATCTGTTGTAAGGACATAAATATAGTGAGTTCGTTGTTTAATAAAGTTTCTTCTGTTTCCGAGAAAGAAGATCCGACCGCAGAACTGTTTGAACTTGCTCAAGCACACCCGTTATACGGGCACAGGATAAAAGAATTGAAAACCTACATTGGGGCTGACCTATGAAAAAAAACAAAAAAATACTGACGGGGTTGGATAGCTCTCAGTACGAGCATCCTTTTGATAAGAAGGCTTTAAATGCTTTGAAGAAGACCCCGGGTGTGGATCTTGTCGGTAATTTTATCACTAAGAATACCGTTGAGAAGATTTACAATGTGCAGTATACCGGTAGTCATCTACGAGTCACAAAAGAGAATTATCCGAAAATATATGAGTATCTGGAGTATGCTTGTCAGATACTGAACATGCCGAAAGTCCCAGAACTCTATATCGAGTGGGGTTATAGTGTAAATGCTATGACGGTAGGATCTGAGAATCCGATAATCGTTCTGAATTCGGGTTTGATAGACCTCTGCGATGATGATGAGATAATGTTTATCATAGGTCACGAATGCGGCCACATAAAGAGTAATCACATGCTCTACCACATGATGGCGCAAGTGTTCAACCTTTGTATCGATCAGATTCCTTTCGGAAACCTAGCGTCAGCGCCGCTTCAGTATGCGTTATATTACTGGAACCGTATGTCTGAGTTCACTGCTGACCGAGCAGGACTTCTATGCTGCCAGAACAGAGATGCCGCAATACGCGCCTTCATGAAGATGGCCGGAATACCTATCAAGGAGTTCGGCGAGATGGACACCGATGCATTCATCCAGCAGGCAGCGAACTTCAAGAAGCTCGATTATGATGGCATGAGCCACTTGATAAAATTCATATCCATCCTGGACGAATCCCACCCTTGGACCGTCATGAGAGCATCGGAGCTGTTGAGTTGGATCAATGGAGGGGATCTCAAGGAAATGCTTTTGGAAGGCAAGTATATGGCTCCAACTTACTAAAATGGTGTAAGCCAAGTGTTTGAGTGTAAAACTAATGTCATATATAAAATAACTAAGATCAACTATGACTTTAATTAAAGGTACTGTAATTCAATTTACGGATGGAACGACAGGAGTAGTCGTTGCTAAATTTGGCGAAGGCGGTCAAGGCGAGGTTTATAAAATTGAGTATAAGGGAGAGACCTCTGTATTGAAATGGTATAGGAAGCGTCCATCGCAAGACTTTATAAACAATCTTAAAAGAAATGCAGCAAGTCCGTCTCCGTTCTCTTGTTTCCTGTGGCCCAAAGCGGTGACAGATACGGGTTTGGGCGTAGGTTATGTAATGGACTTTGCTGGACAAGGTTCTAAAGAATTTTCTAAGTTTTTGATTAACGCAACACACTGGCAGACAGAAGAAGCACTTATATCTGCTGCAATTAATTTATGTATTGCATATCAGAAGTTACACTTGAGAGGCTTGGCTTACTTTGATCTTAACGATGGCAACTTTTTCTTTAATCCTAATGATGGAAAGGTGTATATAGGAGATAATGATAATGTCTCTGCTGCAAGTTTTAACGTTTCAAATATTGGAGGAAAACAAGGATATATGGCGCCTGAGATATATTTGGGAAATAGTCCCAATAGATATAGCGACTATTTCTCCCTTGCGATTATCCTCTTCAGAATGATTTTTGTCGACCACCCTTTTCATGGAAAGTATATGGAGAAGGCAGCATGTCTGACGCAGGGAATCATAAGATATATATATGGTGAAAATCCTGTTTTTATATTTGATCCATTAGACAAATCAAATGCTGCATCAAACGAATTCTCTCCAAATGCACTAAAGCGTTGGGGTGCAGTACCGGGATTTGTAAGAGACGCATTTATTAAGGCATTCTCAAAAGAGAGTGTGAAAGATCCACAGAAACGCATGATAGAAAGTGAATGGATCAAGATCTTACTTAAATGGCGTGCAGCTTTATGTAAGTGTCCTGTCTGCAACAAGCTTACTTATATTGAGCCACAGGATAAAGGAGTGTGTAAAGAATGCCGCAAATCTTATTCGGCGTTTTGGATGCAGATAGGCAAAGGAGAATATATACCATTAGTGTCAGGCCAGATAGTTTATACTGCTCAGCTGGGACTTGACAGTAAATTAGATAAAGTTGCTGAAATAGTTTCCTCTATGATTGACAAGAAGAAACTTGGAATTCGAAACGTTTCGTCTTTTGACTGGATGGTTACTTATGAAGGACAGCACAAGGTGATAAAACCAGGCGAATCATTCCGTTTGTGTGATGATATGAGTATCAGGTTCAGCAATATGGCGGAAGCAAGGATTAAACTCGTTAATCCATTGTAGACTTCGTGTAAACACTATCTATTATAATAGTTTCATTTATTAATTAATTAAAATCTAAAACTATGGCAATCGATTTAGAAACCCAAGTTCCAGCGGCAAGACCCTTGACTACGCTCTTTTTCCTTTTGGATACATCAGGAAGTATGGTTGGAACATCAATAGATTCTGTAAATGCAGCGATGCGTGATGCAATTCCAGTAGTTCAGCAGTTTGCAGCAGAAAATCCTGATACAGATATTCGTTACTGTATTCTGGAGTTTAATACTGAAGCAAGATGGATGACCGAAGAAATACACAATGTTGAGGATTTCCATTGGGTGGATCTTCAGGCCAACGGATTGACTGCACTGGGAGCTGCATATACAAAGTTGAATTCGAAACTTTCAAGAAAGAACGGATTCTTGCAGGAACACGCGAATAATGCACCGATTATTATTCTGCTGACAGATGGCGGTCCGACAGATGCGGCAGATGTTGCTTTGGAACAGCTTAAACAAAACAAATGGTTTGGCCAGGCAATTAAAATTGCTATCGAACTTCCTGGTTCTAATCGTCAGTGTTTGGTTGACTTTGCGACAGAAGAAGGCGTTATTCCGGTTTCACCAGAAAACCTTCGCGCATTGCTCAGAGTTGTTGCTGTCCGTTCGTCAACAATTGGTTCAAAGTCTCAGGGCCTTTCGTCTGAGAGCGTTACCAAAGACATTATAGAGACTGTCAAGGAAGATATGGAAAGCGGTAATCCGTTTGACGATATTTTTAATTAAATGATAATCTCATCATCTAAGGGTTCCTCCCCTTAGATGATGAGTAGATTTGAAAGAATTCATATGAGGACTTATTGTAAATCCGTTGAAGGTTCAAGTCATATAGATTCAGGACTGCCTTGTCAAGATTTTTCACTGTCAGAGAGTGATAGTTTAGGAACTATTGTGGCTATTTCTGATGGTCATGGAAGTGAAACCTATGTTCGTAGTCATATCGGATCAAGACTTGCCTGCGAGATCGCCGTACAAGAGACTAAACGTTTTGTTTCCGAGAATTATCAGGAACTGATAGCAAAAGGTAAAAAGAGCATTACATATTCTCCTAATGACTCAGCTGAACAGGAAGCTCTGTTTGCCAATCTGTTCTCGTCAATCCATGATAAATGGTTCAGTGCGATAAAAGAAGATGCGCAGTCTAATCCGTTTAGTAGTGAAGAGCAGTTGAAATTAAAGAATGCTCCTATTAAACAGGCATATGGTTGTACCTTGATTGTCGCTATGAAAACAAAGGATTTTACTTTTGCTTATCATATAGGAGACGGAAGGTTGTTTGAGATATCTTATGATAATGTATGGCGTCAGTGTGTCCCATGGGATTCCGATTGTGAGGATAATATAACCACGTCATTATGCCAGCCAGATCCTGTAAGAAGATTCAGGTATTATCTTAATTCATCACCAGTTCAGCCATATATCATATTTATGTGTTCTGATGGAATTGAAGATTGTTATAGCGGCAGTCATGATGGCGATTTTGAATCTGAGAAGCTCAAGATAGATTATTCAGAAGTAATAAGATGCTACTTGCAGGATAATGATTTTGATTCAGATTGTCCAAAATTTTTAAGTGCCCAGAGTAAAGCTATATCTCATGATGATATGAGCATTGCTTTTATCATTGACGATGTGCTGAACCTTCAAGAAAAGTGGTTGAAATTGATAGCTTTGCGTCGAAAAATCTATAATCATTCTGCTGAGCAGGAGACTTTTGTACAGGGTATAAAAGAATATGATAAAAGAATAAAGCTTGTCAAGCAGTACGTTGATAACGATAGAGTCCGTGCAGAGTCACTCAAGTCATCTATTGATAAATTGGAAAGGGAAGTAAAGTCTTGTCAAGAAAAGATTGAATTAGCCAAGTCGTCAGGCCGTTCTGGTGTAGAGTTCAAAGATAGGATTTCACAGTTCCAAAAAGAAATTGAAGCATATTGCACGGAATTTAAGGGCAATGGAAGTTCACCGTTCAAGAACAAATTAATCGACTATGTTCTTAAGGTGATGAATGAAATACTTGAACATCTTGGTTCAGGAGTACGCTCTGTAAAGGAAAATTTAGAAAAACTAAATACGCAGTTAGGCGGTTTGCAGAGAGAATTGACTGAGAAAGAAGGTCAGTTGCAGAAAATTAATGATGACCTATTGAAGCAGTCTGAAAAACTATGTCTGTTAGAAAAGCAGAGGGATGAACAGGAACAATTGAAGAACAAGGCATTCTCAGAACATGAAAAGGAATTAGGCACCTGGAAGGCTACGTATAATCAACTGCGTGATGAAATATTTAAACAAATGCCTGTTCTTACTGAAGATCCTGCTGATGCTGCTACTGCTACAGTTATACCAGCTGAGGAACAGAAATCTGAATGGATTCCTACTTTAAATGTCTGTCGAAGAACATCGCAAGGCGAAGATCAAGATATAACCATAGAGTTTTATGATAATAAATACACTTGCACATTTGACGGAAGTTCATCTTTTGAGATAACGGAGGATGAGTTCAATAAGTTACTTAAATTTATAAGAAAGGCTGACGACGTAACAGTTAATGATGAAGAGATGTTAGAATGCCTTATAATTATGAATGTAAATCCTGCTTCGGAGAACTCGACAAAATATATACCATTATCAACAAACGAGGCAAGCGATATATGGAACTGCTGTCTTAATCTTGTTATAAGACATCTAAAATGATATTACAACAATCTTCAATTTTTACCGAAGTGATCAAATCAATATATAGGTTTGATCACTCGGTTTTATATAATCCATTGGTATTCAGGGGATTTTTGATGGATCTTTATTGTGGAGAAGGAACTGTTCTAGATGACTTTCTTCATATATTGTCACAGTTGCAGGATAAGTTAAAGGATCAGCTACTGACTAGAAATGATTTGCAAGGAATCACATTATCAGTAGAGAATGATTCGGAACGCTTGAGTGTACAACGGGAGTTATACACATTGATATATATCAATAAGGATTTAAGTAGTCTTGACAGTATAGAATCAAGGCTTCAACAAATATATAAGATTGTTCCAAAGAAGTCGCAAGCCAAGAAAGATAGTGCATTTGCATCGTCCATTCTTCTATTTGAAGCAGATGACACTTCCATGAATTATGGAGAGTATATAAAACTCAAATGGAAATGTAATAATCCTTACAGTCTGATGCTCTCTAATGGTAAGCAAGACATGAATGTTACTATGGTGGATTCAATCATAGTAAGTGCTTTGTTTGAAAGATATACTTTGACTTTATACAATAATAAAGGAGAGGTTTTGGATGAAAAATCAATAACTTTAAGGTATGATGAATATGCCTATTGTATAAATTGTGGAACGAAGCGTGAGGATCATACCGATATATATTGCACATATTGTGGAGTAAAACTAAGATGATTGATAGGAGCCAAAGGTTTAGATTATGGAGCAATCCATCAGGGAAGTATGATCTGGAAATAGAGAATGAAACTTTATTTGTAGATGTACCTTTACCATATAGATTTAAGTGGATTCAGATACTTGATTCAAATCAAGAAGAGGTTAGCGGAAAAGTTTATATATCCAAACGTTGCAAACATAAACTCTCAATCCGTAAACCTGGTAAGTATTACTTTTATCTTTATGGTAGCGATAATGGTTTTAATTTTGAAGCATATATTGGTGGAAAGCAGATTATACTAGAACTTGATAATGAGGGACATTGGTGGTTTCTATTACCGTTATATACATCTCGGAATATTGAGTTGATTAAGAACAATAAATTAGATTATGTGCTTTCTGAGACATTGCTATATAATCCTCGTACGGTCAAGAATAAAGCGATGAAGTTAACAGCGGGATGCAAGAATCTTCATGAAAAAGTACGGGTCATCCATGACTTTGTAGCCGGTAATCTATATTATGATTATGACTCCTTGTCTTCAGGTAACACAAATAGAACAATAGAGCAAATAGTTCAAACTCAAAGATGTGTTTGCCAAGGGTATGCAGACTTGGCTTTGGTATTATTGCGATCGATAGGAATTCATGCAGAGAATTTGCTGTGTTATGTAGTTGATAATATCTATGAACATGGTTGGAGTAGTGTGATAAATAGAACATCGGAGTTGAATCACATAATAACCAGAGTAAAACTTGAGAACAGATGGCTATATATGGATGTAACTTGGGACTCGAGTAATAGGTATGAGAACGGAGAATATATCAAAGGAAAACCAGTATCACATAGGTATTTTGATGTAACACTCCCTTTTTTATCAGCTACGCATAGATTTTTTGAAAAGAAATAAAGAGGGTATATATGTCAGTAAAAGAGTGTGAAAATTGTAAGGAGGAGAATCCGGTAGAGGCGAATTTTTGCAGGAAATGCGGGGTGGCCTTTGCAAAGAAAGATTCGTCTACGTTTACATTAGACGTGTTCAAGGACATTTCTCTGGTTCCTGTATCTATTGCGGGAATGAGGTTTTTCAATAGGTTTTTTGTGTTCTGCTTTCTCTTTTTCTCTGCAACCCTGCTTCTGATGTATATGGGTGTTGTCGGGGATGTGATTTATCTTATAGACGAATGGCTGTGGACGGAACTGTATGAGTTTGAGTCATATATTTTCATGGCAAATCTGATCATAGTGGGTTTGTTCTCAATATACATCTTCGTCCGAGGAATCAAGAAGTTGCGCTTTAAGTGTAATGCTCATTACGTCGAGGAGAAGAATATAGCTGGTGAAATGGTGCGAATCGCGCATTACTCTCGTTTGGGTCTATTCGATAAGAAGAAAAAGAAAGTCCTCTTGCGCTCTGTTTACACCCGTATTGATAAGTTTGACAACAATCACCTGATCATAAGTGTTGGTAAGTATAAAGGGTTATACAGTATTCCTTACAGAAGGATAATTATTCCGCCCTCATACGATTCCATTACTAAGGGGCTAAAACCTGTAATATCCGCCGAGTGCGCCGGGGTGGTTACGCATTATGATATAAAGGGTAATATGTTGAGGTAAGATCCCGTTAATTTTATGAAGAGACTATTTGGTAAACCCGAAGGGGAGGACTCATCGGGAACGGTGAAATCTGTTGCAAATTCTCACTATTACTCCTTTTCATTAACAAATAACTAATTGGCATTATGAGTGAAATGAAGAAATGCCCCAAATGTAATGCCGATAATCCGAAGGTGGCGAACTACTGCCGTAAATGTCGGTATGCATTCCCAGAAGCAACAAAAGAGGGGCTATCAATAAAGCCTGAGATTAAGTCCTTCCGGATTAAAGAGCAACAGTATGTTGTCGGAAGCAGAATTCATGTTGAATGGGAGGCGGATAACTACACAAAAGTAGAGTTAGCCGGAGAAGATGTTACTCTGTATAACGATTTAGAGCTGGTTCTTGAGAAGGCGATCGAGTTACAACTGGTTGCTTCAAATGACTATGACCAAACAAAACAATCAATCAAAGTAGTACCATACTCATCACCGGTTATTCGTCATTTCTCATCATCCCACTTAAATGTCAAGGAAGGTAAAACATCAAGGCTATCCTGGAGCGTCGATAATGCCAAGACAATCATATTGAGGTCCCCTACGGAAGAAGTGGATGTGACATTAATGTCAGAGCTGGAAGTAAGTCCAATAGTTGATACTACCTATACGCTTATAGCATACGCAATTGATGAGAGTGTGTCTGTCTGGGAGGAGGTCTCTTTAAGGGTTTTACAAGATGTTATCATCCATGATTTCTTATCAGATATTCCTCACACATTGGAATCTCAGCCAGTGGAGTTAAAGTGGAATATTGAAAATGCTGATAAGATCATGTTATATCCTAATGACCTTGATGTTACTCAGCAAAACTCCATTAAGGTATTTCCAAACAGGGCAGTGACATATCGTATTGTAGCAAGTAATGCAATATCTATAAAGGAGCAGATGATCAGCGTTGGCGTTCGTCCGCTACCACGACTTGATGTCAAGGTGTCTGATAGTCTGCTGAGGTTGCAAATACCAAATTTCGAGATCGATCTGGCCCCTCTGACGACTTCTATAAAGGAGACCGACTTAGATCGGTGGATGCTTTCACCAATGGGACAAGGGGTTACAAAAACAATATGGGAGAAAGGTCTCTTTAAAAGACTGAAGAAGATTCTGCCCAAAAGAATAAAACTATAATGGCCACATTAGACGGGTATATGACAAGTGAATATCGGACATTGTTGCGTAATGCGGCAATCGTATTGTCCATCGTGATGCTTGCCGTAATAGGCGCAGATGTTGTTTTGGCAGTTGTGGCACCTAACTGGCCTATACGGTTGATTTCACTTGCCGGGAGTCTGGTCAGTATAGGATCAGGTTTCTTGCTATATACTTCCATCAGACATTTTATCGACTATCGAGACCCAATAGTGATACTAAGGTGGGTCAGCTCATTTATATGTCTGTTGATTGGTTTGTTGCCTATCATGCTGTTTGTTTATCTAAACTTGGATTGGCGGATATTGGCGACCTACGGCAGAATGGCGATTGATGTTTATCTATCATTTGATAATTTTGTGCTTCCATTTGCACTTATGCTTTTGGTCAGTATGATATATTGGACAATGACAGTACAATTATATAGGAAAAGTTATATTACCTACTTATGTATAAATAAAAAAGAAGATATATATGGGAAGTAGATTTCAAAGATTTCTGTGGGGTGTTGCTGGTGCCGAATTGGATATTTTAGAGAAATGTAGAACCGATCATAAAAGGTTCGCAGCTATTGGTGCAACTATTCTGATGACGACGTTTATCGCTTTTTGTGCCGGAACATCAGCTGCTTGGTATTTTACTCAGAGTGGCGATGAGACATCAGGTAGTTTGGGCTGGGCAATGGTATTCGGTCTGATTTGGGCATTGTTGATTTTCTGTATCGACCGAAGTCTTGTAATAACACTCAAGAAAGACCCCTCTGCAAAGAGACAGAAGTTTTGGATTCCTCTGCTTTCTCGTTCAGCATTGGCTTGCATAATAGCATTCATGGTATCGATCCCCTTGGAGTTGGTTGTTTTTGAGGATTTTATTGCTGAGCAGAAATTCTTTTTTGATGAGAGTTCTGCAAAGGATTTATCAGAAAGTACCCGTGCACATCGAGAAGAAGAGATTTTGAGTGGTGAAATAGATCTGTCTACCTCAACAATGAGTAGGCTTGATAGCCTTAATACAGGGTTGAGAGGTAATGTCAGTCGGTTGAATGCCCAGATTCAAGCAGAACGCAACAAACTTAATAAGCCAACATCTGGTGCATATATAACAGCACAGCGCCAATATAATAATTACAATAGTCAGATAACCACGGCTCAAAGAAATCTGACAAATGCAACGACTGCTATAGACTCTGCAAGATATACGAGTGAGATTTCTCGTCTCAAAGACCAGAGACGCCCTTATTGGCAAACAATGGATCGCGAGAAAAAAGCATGGAATGAGAAGGTCAATCAGAAGATTAAAGAGCTTGAAGGCGAACGCTCTATTGCCGAAGGACAGATTACGCAAAATGCTTCTGATTATGCACGAGAAGCAGACAGGTTAGCTCGTAATAGAGATACTCGTGATTCGTTAGCGACAGAGCGCGACAAGATTGTTCAGGATTTTAGAGAAACATCAAATAAGGGTAATCATTTTATACAGAATTATCGCATTCTCGAGTATGCTGTTTGGCAAAGAGATGCCAATGGAAAACTTCCAACTGAACTGTTCTTCTTGTGGATGATTCGTGTGTTGTTCTTTATTATTGAGATACTTCCAACTGTGGTAAAGATTGTTACTCCCGTTGGCTCATACGATAGAATGGTTCAGGCGGAAGAGAAACAGGTGTTGGTGTATCTTGAATCGGATGAATATATAGAACGTATACGCAACATGCACGACATTGAGTTGAGATCTCGAGAAGAGCAACTTCAAAAACAGCATCAGATAGAGCTTGAACTAAAGAGTAGTATTCTGGAAAAAGTCAAGAATGCTCAGATTGAAGTTGCGGATGCAACCATTGCTAAATGGAAGGAGAATGAAATGTCAAAGATTGCTCCTAAGCCAGAAGAGCCGGAAAGTGAAGATAAAAATATCAGTTAAAATACTTAACGAGAATTATGGTTATTTTCGTAAATTTGTACGACCAGAATATATATATTGGGGCTGATGTGTGGAATCTATATGGCAACGCAGAGCGGTAGGGATTATAGTAATTGGTATTTTTAAAATGAGCGGAAGTCAAACAAAGGTCTGTCCGAATTGCGGGACGCAGAATCCGGAAGAAGCAAATTTTTGCAGGAAATGTCGCTACGATTTTAGAACTGCTGCTGGCGGTAATGGTGATCCGGTGCCGGTGGCATCTTCTGCTTCTGTGTCGGGTGGGCCAACCACGATTTCGACACCTTCTGGTGCAACCACCAAAAGCAAGGAACTATGGATTGCGCTATGCGTACTCGTATTGCTGATACTTTCTGTGCCGATATATATCTGGATACAGAAGGTGCCATCTGAAAAAGAAGTGATAGACAACGTAGTCGAGAATTATCAGCCGGAATCATATTCTGGTGTGTACTCTATGAAAATGATATCAGGAGAGAATACGTCTGTGTATGTTGTTGTCGTTGAGTCATTTGCTGTAGACAGGTATAGGATGGAGGTGGTTACGGAATATGGAAAGGAGATTTATACGTTTACAGTAATGGAAGATGGAAGCGTCGTGTCTCCCGAATTAGGCAAGGCGAAGGTCGAATATAAGAGGAGTATTGATAAACTGAGTTTGGAATTTACAGGAGTTAATTTAAGATGCGTATTGACAAAATAATAAATGTACTGGCCATCTCTTTTATAATAACATGCTGCGCAGAACCGGAAAACACCGTGTCAAGGGAGGAATATGATGACGTGGTGGAAGAGTACAATGAACTGAAGGAATCGATGCAGTTGACTCAGCAGGCGTATGTGCGTCAGGCAGAGCAGATCGACAGCATACTTGTGTCGATCAGTAGCGTGTCGGGTAAGACCAATTCATTGAGAAGCGATGTCGAGCATGGGGCTTACCGCATGACTCAGGTTCAGCAGATAGAAAACAATCTGGTGGCTATCAAGGCAAAGCTTGATGCTTTGGAAAGACAGGTCAAGGACAACGCAGAATTCAGGAAGGTTGTTGCTGACCTGAAAAATATCGTTGTTGAGAAAGAGAAGGAGATTGCGACCTTGAAGAAGCAGATTGCAGCCAAAGACAAGAAGATAAAGGAGCAGGGAGAAGTCATCCAGGAGCAGTCTTCTAAAATTGAGACTCAGATGAACACGATCATGAAGCAGAATCTGCGTCTTGAAAATGAGATCAAGAAACAGGCTCAGATGCTGTACGAGGCGGGACTTGCCTTTGAGTCTCTTGGAGATGACTCCCCTGAAATAAAGAGAAAAAAAGATAAAGCCAAAGTAGAGAATCTTACCAAGCAGATGTACCAGAATGCATTGGAATACTATCAGCAGGCGTTTGATTCCGGTTATTCTGCCGCAGAGGAGAGGATTTTGGCTGTGAAGAGAAAAATGACCTACTTATAAATTAGCCATATGAGTCAAAGAGTACCAATCAGAGGTCTGGATGTGCCCAAAATACTCCATCCGGAAGACAAGGCAACTATAGAAAAACTGAATAAGATCCCTAAATTCAAGACAATTGTTGACCATACCATCGGCAGCATTATGGAGAAGTATGTTGCTGTTGAGTATTCAGGCGAGGGAATAAATGTTTCGTCTAAATGTTTGCAGAATCTCAGTGAGCAAATTCGGGAGGCGTGCCGCCTGCTTGACATCTCGGAAGTACCGGCATGTTCGGTCAACTGGTTTTATCATATATCCTCTTTTTCTGTCGGGGAAAAGAACAGGCGTATCGTGTTCCCTTCAGGATCTATCGATTTGTTGGCTCCAGAGGAGTTGGATTTCTTGATAGGTCACGAACTGGGACACATGAAATGTGGCCATAAGACATATCAGATGCTTACAGAGGCAATGTATCGTCCGCTGGCAGGATCAGATCTGGATATCATAATGAATCTGATAAAGCTGCCGTTGCTTGATTGGTATCGTATTTCTGATTTTACGGCGGATCGTGTTGGATTGCTTTGTTGTCAGGATATCAACGTAGCTCTCAAGACTATGATAAAGATGTCAGGACTGCCAAAGAAGTTTCATGATCAGATACATATTGACTCTTTTATCCAGCAGGCAAATGATTTCAAAAAGAACCACTCTGGTGTTGTCGATAAGATCATCAAGTATTTCTCGATAAATGCTGCAACTATGCCATGGCTTGTTTTGCGAGCTTCTGAACTTTTGGCATGGTATCAATCTGGGGAATATGATAGAATTTTAAGTAAGAGTCGTTCTATTATGTAGAACAAATAGTTTAGTGTTATGAAAGTAGCTTCAAATAACCCAAGAAATGTCCTTGCTGTATTAAATGCAAACATGGTTACAGACGAGAGGCAAAAGGCAGCAATGCAGACAATGGGAATGTCTGCGTGTCAGGTCGCATGTATCGGATATAAATGCTGCACAGGCCACGGTCGCGGCGGCAAGCACATTCAGTACTCTTAAGGTCATTTACGATGGAGATCGAGACGCGGGCCGGTAACATATATTCGTATGACAGGTGGACCGGGGAGATACTTGCAGGTAGTTCTCACCCGGACCGCTCTTCTTGGGTATATGCACCGCAGCCGTATTTTGATCAATTGCCGGACGTGGATTCGTTTCTGCTGGGACTGACCGAGCAATGTAATCTAAGGTGCACATATTGCTGTTATTCCGGGTCATATAGTGGCAAGAGGACACATGGCCCTAAATCCATGTGTACAGAGGACATTGATGAGATATTTGATTTTATCGGGTCCTTTACCTCCCGTCGCCCGATCAAGATCTTCATGTATGGAGGCGAGCCCCTTTTAAAGCATTCTGTTGTGCAATATGTTGTAGAGAAAGGACGTGAGAGATGGGGGGAATGCGTAGATTTTACACTGTCTTGCAATGGCACTACTTTGACGCATGAGCGTATAGATTGGTTAGTCTCGAATAAAGTCGTCATTGCATTGTCAATTGACGGTACCAAAGACTTTCATGATCTGTATAGGAAGGATGCCAAAGGCGAGGGCTCATATTCTAAAGTGTATGATGCAATATCATATATCAAGAAGGCTTATCCTGAATACATAAAGGAACTGGTGCTTATAATGACCGTAGCATCCTTTGATAAGTTTTCTGGCATCGCTGAGGCCTGGCATGCAGATCCTGTGTTATCGGACCTTTCTCCAACAATGATCAATTCATTGGCTCCGAACTTCAATACAGGCGTGCCGAGAGCTGATTATGATGTGGTCAAGGGCTTTTTTGATTCGCTCCTCGATTTGTACGAGCAGCATCCGGATTGGATCTTGCTGAGCAGACTTCTTGAGTTATGCGTCAGCTCTTGGAAGGATAGACCGATATTCACTCCTTCAGGATCTGTTCCGATGCCGACCTGTATGCCGACAAACACCAAGCTGTATATTGATTCTTCATTACAGATAGGTGTATGTGAGAAGATCTCCGATCAGTTCCGGATAGGAGATGTCCGAGGCGGTGTAGATTGGGAAAGTGCCAACGCGATGGTACAGCAGTATTATGAGCAAAGAAAGGAACGATGCACCTGCTGTCCTGCTGTGCGTATGTGCAATATGTGTCTGACAGCGATTGAGCATACGGATGAGCAGTGGGATCTTCTGTGTCATAATGAACGCGTCTATATGCAGGTGTATATGTATTTGTTCTGCGAAATGGCAGAGAGGGGACTGTTGTAATGGTAGAGTTTCCTGTGTTGACGACGAAAAGGTGCAGACTGCGTCGACTGACGTGTCTAGACATACCTGTGTTGCAGGAAATATTTAATGACAGCTTGACTAAGAATTTCCTTCCCGAGTTGCAGGCCCTGGTTCAAGGTAACGCAGGTGTTGAATTGCTGCTGAGTACTTTTGATGCTTATCTGGATATGGGTGAGGGAGTGCTGTGGGGAATCAATGATTCGGATAGATTGGTGGGGTTTGTTGCAGTGCTGGACCTGTCTTGTACTCCGACGATAATATATGCAGCCCACCCTTCGTTCCGTTCTCGTGGCTACCTCAAGGAAAGCATCCAGGCCGTTTTGCAGTACATGCGGGAGATGCGCAGATGCTCATGTTTACACTCTGAAGTGTATAAAGAAAATGTCGTTTCAATACATCTCTTGGAGTCAAATGGCTTTACAATATATAGTGAAGATCAAACTAAAATTTATTTAAGATATGAAATGTCCTCATTGCGGCGGTGAACATCCTGACACAGCTAATTTTTGCCCAAAAACTGGAAAGAAGATTAGTTCCAGCTTCCAGACTTGTCAAAACCCGGCATGTCGTGCTGAGAATATCCCTGCATCTTTTACTTTCTGCCCTCATTGTGGAGCAGCCCTCAGTCCGGTAGAGGAGGAATCTAAGGTTAACACGGAATTTGAAGACGTGAACTTAAGTCTTGCATTAGGTGCCGGGGGAACAGATGTCGAAAATCCGCAGCAGAATTTCATCATGGCCGTATCGGATGTATTCAATATTACAGGTCGCGGAGTAGTCGTTACCGGATGCATCGATGGCGGAACAGTCAAGGTTGGAGATAAGTTGGAGCTCTTAGGCGGTGGAAAAGAGCATCGTGTAAAGGTAGAAGGTATCGAATACTTCGGAAAACTGAAGAATGAGGCGCGCAAAGGAGAGTCTGTGGGTATTCTGCTTAAAGGCGTGGATTTTAACGAAGTCATGAGAGGGGCAGTATTAGCTCGCCGAGGCTTTTTAATGAACAGCGAGGGTTTTGAAGCTCAGGTTTATATGTTTTCTACTGCTGAGGGTGGTAGAACCCAGCCTACTGGTCAAAATTATTCCCCGTGGATATATGTCCGCAATATGGAGGTTCTGGGCCAGATTGTTTTTCAGAACGCAGCATGGCATGGCTTAGCGCCAGGAGAGAATGCCAGTGTAACAGTACAGGTGCAGTTCCCGGTTGTTGTCAGGGAGGGAACCAGATTTGCGATTCGCGAAAACGGCCGTACGGTGGGGGCTGGTATTGTAACGAAAGTCCTGTAGTGTCATTTTGTTTGCATAAATGATAGAATTTCATGCCCCATAGTGTCTATAATGAAAAAACATAAGCACTATGGGACTTTTTAAATCAACTAAATTATTCTGCAATGTTTCCGCTCATACTGATGCGGTAGCTAATAATCTGATCTCCTCTATGCGTTATGAGGGGTATGAGGTAGATGGAGTCAAATTACCTTCGGGGGATTGGGATATCTCCATCAAGAAAGGAAGCTTGTTCAAGGCTGTATTGGGCTTGCAGACTGCGTTAAAAATTACTATTTCCCCAGCGGCACCACATGTCTATGTGAAGGCATGGGTCGGCATCTTCGGGCAGCAGGTAATACCGACAGTCTTGACGGTATGCGTCTGGTGGCCGTTTGCTATACCGCAGATCTGGGGTATGATACAGCAAAACAAGTTGGATAAACTAGTAATGGATAAAATCCAGGAAGAGTTCAATAACCTTGCTGGTCATCCGGTCACATCGAGAGAAATAGATTAAGATGAATTGTTATAACCATCCTACCCGTCCAGCCGTGGCTCAATGTGTTGATTGTCATAAAGGGCTATGCCGTGACTGTGCACATAAATACACAATTCCGATATGTGATGAATGCAACAATAAAAGGCGTGGTGATAATCTGGCCCACTATATTAAGCCTTTTATCTTCTGCATTATCCTCTTTATTATCGGATATAATGTTGAAATATTTGGACCTGATCGTGGTTTAGGTGCATATATGCTGATGTGTGCCTATGGGGGATGGAAGGCAATCAACCAATTCGTACCAATGATATTCGTATGGTTTACAATTGAAGCTGTATTCTTACATTTCTTAATTAAACTTGCGATATCAATGTTGCTTGGGTTCTTTATAACCCCAATCTATCTGCTGTACTGCTTATATAAAATTGTTCGACTTATAATAAATAGATAAGCGAATTATTATGGGGTCTTATTCATACAAGGATCTTGCGGCTGCATTCTATGAGGTGCTCGGAAGGAAGGTGGAATGGATATACATCTGACAGATGTAAATAAGTTAAAATCAATTATGAAAGGATATACATTAGATAAAGTGAAAGGCTGTATCTTCGGAGGAGCCATTGGCGATGCTTTGGGATATACAGTAGAGTTTGACGGCTACAGGTTCATAGTGGCGAGGTTTGGGGAGAAGGGTATCACGAGATTTTACGGAAGTCCGTATTCTCCGTTGGGCGGAGTCTCCGATGATACCCAGATGACGCTTTTTACGGCTACCGGACTTCTGGAAGGATCCTCCCGCGTCAAGCTGGAAGGGGATAAGGACCTGCGTGCATGGGAGAAAGCTGTGACGCGTCATTACCTGGACTGGAAGAACACTCAGGTGATGACAAAGGGTCCAAAGGCTGAACACCCTTCAAGCTGGCTGTACCTGGTGCCGGAACTTCATGAAAGACGTGCACCGGGAAATACATGCATGAGTGCATTGATATCGCTTGAGGCGGGACATCCGGTAAGCAATAACAGCAAGGGTTGTGGTGGTGTTATGAGAGTGGCTCCGGTAGCGTTGTGCCGTGACCTTATGGATATGCCAGCCTCATTCGTGACAACTTTGGGTGGTACTGTTGCGGAAGTTACGCATCAGCATCCTCTTGGCTTCATGCCGGCGGCCCTGATGACTGATCTTCTCAGACGTATCATGGATTCAGAGTGCGGGAATGACAAGGAATGTCTGAAATCATGTGTCCAGGCAGCTGCTGAAACCGTACGTGGTCTATATGGTCATATGTACCCCGAGCATTGGATTGTCTTGAAGAATTTGGTTGATAAGGCAGTCGAACTGGCTGATGCCGATCTGAATGATGTCGATGCGATCGGGCAGCTGGGCGAAGGATGGGTAGGAGATGAGGCTTTGGCAATCGCAATCTATTGCGCCCTGAAGCATTATGACAGCTTTGAAGATGCGGTCGTTGCAGCGGTAAACCATAATGGTGACAGCGACTCGACCGGAGCGATATGCGGCAACATTCTTGGCCTTGTCTACGGATATGAGGCTCTACCGTCCCATTTCAAGGATCAGGTGGAACTTGCCGATATCATGACAGAAGTGGCCAAAGACCTTTGGAACGGTTGCCCCGCAGCGGATGCCGATCCGGAAGTGCTTTATGAATGGAAAAGAAAATATTTGTTGATGGATAAAACTTAATTTCTAACTTTGAAGAATATAGCGAAGTACTTTAGAGGAAAATAATTTGCACAATGGCACTAGGAAAATGGATAGTAGGCGCCCTGGGATGGGCGATGTTCGGGCCTCTTGGAGGCATATTGGGTTATTATTTAGCATCACGACTAGAACGGCTGGCAGAGGCGGCTGCCAGTGGCGGCTCGCAAGGTGACCCAGCATGGAACCAAGGCCAGAGGAACAGCTTCCTCATAAGCCTTCTGGCGCTTTCGGCCGCTGTAATCAAGGCCGATGGTAAGGTCACCTCGGCAGAGAGGTCGCGGTTCCGCGAGTTCTTTGCCGCAAATTTCGGCGCGCAGGCCGCAAATGAAGCGGAAGAGATCCTGAATGAGATTCTCCAGAAGGATTTCAATCTATATGAGGTGTGCAGCCAGATCCGCTCGTGCATGGATTATTCGCAGCGTCTGCAGCTCTACCACTACCTCGTGTCTCTTGGTGCATGCGACGGACTCGTGCAGAAGGAAATCGATCTGCTGGAAACAATAGCGAACTACATAGGCCTCTCAAAGACGGATTCGGATTCTATCATGGCCCAGTTCCGTCCAAACAACGACAGTAACTATAGGATTCTCGGAATCACTCCAAACGCAACAGACGATGAAGTCCGTAAGGCCTACCGTAAGATGGCAGTCCAATACCATCCGGACAAGGTCGCAACCCTGGGTACGGATGTCCAGAAGGCCGCCGAGGAAAAGTTCAAGGCAATATCCCAGGCCTACGAGGCCATCTGCCGCGAACGTGGGATCTAACAGTTTTGCCCGGTTTTCGTATATATTTGAAAACCTTAAGTTTTAGTAGTTATGAAGAAAGAAGAATATGTACCGCAGCCGGTGGACACAAGCGATGTCCAGTTGCCACAGGAATTGAGCGAACTTGTAGAGAAGATGGCAAAGAATGTCCATGAGGTATGGGCACAAAGCCGCATCAGCCAGGGATGGACATACGGCCCTGAGCGTAATGATGCCCTGAAGCATCATCCATGTCTGGTTCCCTACGAGGATCTGCCGGAAGTGGAGAAGGCCTATGACCGTGACACAGCGCTCGGAACATTGAAATTCATAGTCAAGGCAGGTTTTAAAATAACAAAGGATCAGTAGTTCTGATCCTTTGTTGTTTTATGCATTATGCAGTGAGTCAGTAAGTTTCTTCATGTTGACAATCACGTCGGTGTCCTTCTTCTTTTCCTTATCAGAGAGTTTGTAGAATGGGATAATCATCTTATGTAACTTGAAGTCGAGGTCCTTTATGCCAGATTCATGTGAGCTCCTGTAGCCTACGATGCTCCTGTCGGCGTTCCATCTCAAGTGCTCCATCTGCATAAGCATCGGGCTGTCGTTATATTTTAGATATGTGTCGTACATGTCGACCTGATATCTGTTGGCGAAACGTAAGTCCTCATTGAGCAACATCCACAGTCTGGTAGCGATCTGATGCATGAAAGCTTTCTCCTCCTTATCACCTGTTGTCACCCAGTCAATAAATCCGTAGTCTTTCCTTTCCGGATACTTTTTGACTAATTCGGCAACATGTCGGTCGTAATCCCTTATTATAGGATCTTTAGGGTCTGAGGCGTTTGCTTCTGTATCATTTCTGTCGTAATAGCATGTTGTATAATATGCATTGACGTACATTGCAAAGTCGTCACTCATCAGTTCTTTGCACAGACCTTTGTTTGTCATTCCAAAGATATGGACATTTGAGTACTTGGCATTGTCGGCGTCAAGTAGTCTGCCGATGCCCTCCTGGATCATTGACTGCCTGATAAGGACTCTTGTATTTGTCGGAACAGCCTTACCGTCCTTGATGCAGTAGAATACATCGTCCGGAAGGCATAGTCCTGTTGACAATGAGAAGTCGGAGTCTTCAAGGCAGATTGCGATGGTCAGCAATGCATCCGGGTCTTTAGTCTGACTTGACAACATTGCCCTTATGTCACTGTCCTGAACAGTGGCATTCAGGTATTCGATATTGATATCCTCGATCTGGCCCAGATATGGATATTGTGCCTTAAAATCCGGAAGCATGTCGTCCATCATGCGGTCAATCACAGTTATTCGTGACTTGTTCTTCTGTCTGTCGCTTGTCCCCAGCTCGTTGTAATTCGGATAGTGGCACTGTCTTAACGCTTCCAGAAGAAGCGCACGTCCCATGCGGCTGAATCCGACAATCACAAGGTGTACATATTTGCTACCGGTGATATTCTCAAAGTCGAGTTTGTCATAGTTGTGCTTCAATGTTCCCTTATAACCCCACAACATCTTCGCCCAATTCTCATAGATATTGAATGGTCGGAAATAAATCGATCTTTCTCCCTCAGAGGTGAGGAACTCGTCTGATAGTGTGATTTTCTGTATAATAGAGTACGAGGTGAGCTTGTCGAACTGTACATTTACAGTAAGAATCGGCTGGCCTTTTCCCCTAAGCTGTGCAATGGTTTTGACGCACTCCAGGTTCTTGGAGTCTCTGCCATATTCGTCCTGTTCGCCTAATACGTAGACTTCCTTCGCCTTATCTATATTCAGATTTCTGATGTGTTCCTGTGAATCCAGGTTTCCAGAATAGAAGAATATGTATTTTTCGTATTTTGATGCCAATTGCGCCAATAATTCCGCTCTTACAGTCTTTATGTCCTGACAAGTCAATATCAATATTGGTGGATAATCTCCTTTGTCATTGGTTCTCTGACTGTCAATTTCTCCATAGATGGTCTGTATTATACTGGTCGTTATGTCTCCGTGTCCGATGATGACATAATGATTCTTCATGGCAGAGTACACAACCTTACCCTCTTCTATATTGGAAACGCGTCTTTCGACAATATTGGTGAGTGTCGTGATGAGGAGGCCTCCAAGAAACACCATTCCGATTATTGTGAAGAATACAACGAATATCTGAGCTCCGATTCCATTGTTTTTCTCGATGCTGATATTGCCTGGATCAATGAAATGATAGAGCAATCCCTTCATTCTGCAGAATTTGCCATACTCTCCTGATCCTAATCCGTAGAAGGTGATTTCCTCATTGAAGAGCAGGGATGCAACCAAGAATATAATGATGACACCAACTGTTACAAGAAAGAAGCAAAGAATCTGCTTTCCGACACCTCCGCTTATGATGCGGTCGATTCTGGCGGTCAGGCCAAGTCTGTTTTTTTTCATGACGAGAACGATATTAGTCTTTGATTACAAATTTAATGGCTTTTTGTCAAACAAAAAAGGCATGTCGTCCTGACATGCCTTTCAATCTTTTATTCAATTCCTTAGCCGATAAAGCCGTTAGCCTGAAGGAATGCGTTTACTGCTACTGCTGAGAAGCCGAGAACGATGATTCCTACGAAGATCTTGCCGAGACAGTAAAGTCTCTTCTCCCAGATCTTGTTGCTGAGACCGATTGTCTGGAATGCGCTCCAGAAACCGTGGAGGAGGTGCTGACCGAGAGCAGCGAACCAGATTACGTATACAACTACCATCCAGCCGTTCTGGAATGTTGCGTTGAGAAGCTCGTATGGGTTCTCTGCGTGGTGTCCCTGGAACTCCTTGAGCTGCATGTCAGCCCAGAAGTGGTTGAGGTGGAATGCCACGAGGCCGAGGACTACGATACCGAGAACGAGCATGTTCTTCGAAGCCCAAGACTCTGCCTTACCCTTGCTGCCGCCTTCGTAACGCTTGATACCGCCGCGTGCCTTGATGTTGCCTGCGGTGAGGATGAAAGCGTAGATGATGTGTACGAGGAAGCCTGCAGCGAGTACAGGAACCATGATTGTCACGATAGGAAGTGCCATGAAGTCGCATCCTGCCTGGAAGAGACCGTCAGCTGCGCCGTATGTGCCCTTGCATGTATCAATTACTGAGAAGAGGTTGATAGTCATGTGCAGAAGAAGGAACACAATGAGGAAAAGGCCGCTTATACTCATGATAAGCTTCTTGGTGATTGAAGAAAGTGCCATAATTGTTTTATAATCTTTTATAGTTAATATTCGGTCAGAATATGCTCTAAAGCCTTGCAAAGATATATTCTTTCTTGGAAGTTTCATAATAATTCGATACTTTTGTTTGCTAGAAATTCAGAAACAATGAGTACATATAAACGCGTTCTTTTGAAATTGAGCGGCGAGAGCCTTGGAGGCCCTGCCGGCAAAGGCATCGATGAGAATTGGCTTGCAGCTTATGCTGAAGAAGTTGCGCAGGCAGTGAAGAATGGTCTTCAGGTGGCTATCGTCATCGGAGGTGGAAACATCTTCAGAGGTCTTCAGGGCGTAGGCAAAGGCTTTGACAGGGTAAACGGCGACAAGATGGGTATGCTTGCCACTGTGATCAACTCTCTCGGACTTGCAATGGCGATCCGTTCTGCAGGTGTTGAGGCAGAGGTGTTTACAGCGACTCCTATGATGCCGGTTGCAAGATACTATATGAGAGACGATGCTGTTGCAGTGATGGAGCGCGGCGGCGTGGCTCTTATCGCAGGTGGAACAGGTAATCCATATTTCACTACTGACTCAGGTGCAGCTCTCCGCGCTCTCGAGATCGGAGCAGATGCTCTCCTCAAGGGAACACGTGTGGACGGCGTTTATACCGCCGATCCAGAGAAGGATCCTACAGCTGTGAAGTATGAGGAGCTGAGCTTCGACAAGGCGATCGAGGACCGTCTCAAGGTCATGGACCAGACAGCATTTGCGCTCTGCCGTGAGGGCAACATGCCGATCATCGTCTTCGACATGAACCAGAAGGGCAACCTCACAAAGCTTGTAAAGGGCGAGAAGGTCGGTACTTTGGTACACGTATAGATTGTCATCCTGAACGAAGTGAAGGATCTTTTTAATGAAAATAATTAATACTACAATACTATGATTACAAAGGCTAAAGAAATTCTTGCAGCAGCGAAGGACAAGATGGCGCATGCTGTGACTCACCTTGATGAGGAACTCAAGACATACCGTGCCGGCAAGGCAGACCCACGTATCTTCAACAACGTGATGGTAGACTACTATGGAAGCCCTACTCCTGTACCGCAGGTAGCTTCTGTAACAACTCCAGACGCAAAGACCCTCATGCTCCAGCCATGGGAGAAGAAGATGATCCCTGCAATCGAGAAGGCAATCATCGACTCTAACATCGGTCTCACTCCGTCTAACAACGGCGAGAGCATCCGCTGTACAGTTCCGCCTCTTACTGAGGACCGTCGTAAGGAGCTCCTCAAGAAGGCTAAGGCTGCTGGTGAGAATGCAAAGGTAAGCGTACGTAACGCACGTCGTGACGGTATCGAGCACCTCAAGAAGGCTAACAAGGAGGGTATGCCTGAGGACCTCCAGAAGGAGTACGAGCAGCTCATCCAGAAGGAGACTGACGCTTTCACAAAGAAGATCGACGAGCTCGTATCTGCTAAGGAGAAAGAGATGATGACAGTCTAACGGACAAGGTCCATCAAAACTATATATGCTGTCCGGTGTTTCATCGGGCAGCATTTTTAATTTGCAAACAGCGTTTCGTCTAAGTGTTTGATAGACAATGCTTTGGTGTGGTGTCCTGCCTTCCGCGCCATGCAGGATATATGCATAACATGTTGGTGCACGGCAGTTTGTGTGAAACGCTAAAATTCAGTTGATTTGCGTATGGAGAAAAAGATAGCGATACAGGGAGTGAAAGGCTGCTTCCATGAGCAGGCGGCGAGACTTTTCTATGAAGAGCATGGACACATAGTGCCCGAGATTGTGGAATGCCTCACATTCAAGGGCCTGTACAAGAGCATGGACGAGGGTAGGGCAGACGCTGCTGTAATGGCTATCGAGAACACGGTGTCCGGCGGACTCCTGCCGAATTTCGAGCTCCTGCGCAAATACGACAGGAAGATCAAGGGCGAAGTCTTCCTGCGCATACAGCAGAACCTCATGGCGCTTCCGGGCCAGACCATAGAGGACATCAAGGAAGTGCGCACGCACTACATGGCGATCAATCAGACCCGTGAGTTCTTCAAGGATTATCCATGGATCCGTCTGGTGGAGTCGGAGGATACGGCCAAGAGCGCCGCAGATGTGGCTGCAGGCCAGCTCAAGGGCGTCGGTGCCGTAGCATCGACCCTCGCTGCGGAGCTGTATGGCCTTGACATTCTTGCAGAGAGCATAGAGACATACAAACAGAACTTCACAAGGTTCCTCATTCTGGATGATGAACTCAAAGTCAACAAGGCAGCCATCAACAAGGCGTCCATGTGCTTCACGCTCGCTCATACTCCAGGCTCTCTGGCCCACGTGCTTACTATCCTCTCATTCTACGGAATGAACCTGACCAGGATCCAGTCTCTTCCGATTCCCGGCCAGGAGTGGCAATACTTCTTCTATGTCGACATCAAGTTCGACGACTATGTAAGATATGAACAGGCTCTGTCAGCAGTCCGCCCTCTGATGGAAGATCTGAACATTCTGGGCGAATACGTCTCTGCAATATGAAAAAATTAGTAATCATGGCAGTATGCATGCTTGCTGCTGCATCGGCCTATGCGCAGGACATCAATGGTGTCAGCATGGGAACGGTCATGTCCGAAGACCAGATAGCGAAGGCATTCGGTAAGTCTTACATGGTGAAGCCGGTTGATACACCTTATGCCAAGAGCAGTGAAAAATACTATATCTGGGGTACTGATACGCTGCTCTTTGACAATGGACGCCTAGCAATAGCGATTCTTCATACGGACCGTTTCGCCGTGGATGTCAATCGTGTGAAAGGCGGTATAAGAGTCGGGGATGATCCTGTATTGTTTGATGGTGTAGATTACGGATCGTACTATCAGGATACATCCAATGGTCATTATTGGGTTGATGCAGGCCATTTCATTCTTGTGTCTCCGGAAGTTTCACAAGGCAGGATAACATCTATGCGCGTTTATGATTGGGGTGGTGATGATGTGGAGGGAATGGCTATAGGCCAGAAACTCTCACATGAAGAGATGGTCTGCAGGTTCGGTGAACCTGAGAGCTTTAGAGAGTATCCTGACAGTGATAACGAAGTATACAGGTATGAGTATCCTGGAGCTGATTTTGTTTTCGACTATGATTACCGCCTGTTGTATTTTTCAGTCAGATCATCTGTGTATACGACTTTGGCGCAAGACGTAAAAGGTGGCCTTCATGTCGGCGACCATCTTTCCAAGGTGTCTCACCTGGACCCGGAACGTATAGGGAACAGCCGTCGGTACATGCTGTTCAGCAAAGCTTTTCAGGACGATTACATCGGTGTCACTGTAGATGAATCGGATATGATAACTTCCATCTGGTTTTATTCCAGCCTATAGGTGTCAATTTCTGTGAACACCTTCCACGGTTTTCCATGGTTTACGTGGCAGATACCCACTTCGTAGGCGGTATCTGCCACGCTTTCATTACGAAACCGTGGAAGGTGTTCGCAAAATGCCATCTAACGGAGCTGGAAGATGACAGGGAAGGTGTA
>JAGBSL010000062.1 GCA_017631875.1 Bacteroidales bacterium
CTCCACGAGCTTAGAGGTCTCGGACTCAAGGTGACTTTGGACTAATTAGTGACAATTGAAATTTTAGAAATATGCCGACTTTTAATAAAGAAAACAAGGTTAAAAGCAATTTCGAAAGAATCAGCATCGCTCTTGCTTCTCCAGAAGACATTAAGGAAAGGTCTTCTGGAGAGGTACTGAAGCCGGAAACCGTCAACTACAGGACATACAAGCCTGAGCGTGACGGACTTTTCTGCGAGAAGATCTTCGGTCCTACAAAGGATTACGAGTGCCACTGCGGAAAGTATAAGAGAATCCGCTACCGTGGTATCGTCTGCGACCGATGCGGTGTAGAGGTAACAGAGAAGAAGGTGCGTAGAGAGAGAATGGGCCACATTGAGCTCACTGTCCCTGTAGCACACATCTGGTACTTCAAGTCAGCTCCTAACAAGATCGCTGCTCTCCTTGGTATTCCTGCCAAGAAGCTCGAGTCAGTTATCTACTATGAGAAGTATATCGTAATCAAGCCAGGTACTTCAGGTTTCCAGAAGCTTGACCTCCTTTCAGAGGACGAGTATCTCGAGCTTTATGCTAATATGCCTGAGCAGTACAACATGCCTGCTGACGATCCTGATAAGTTCGTTGCAGGAATGGGTGCTGAGGCTATCTATGAACTCCTTAAGGAGATCGATATCGATGCTCTTGCAAAGGATCTCCGTCACAGAATGCTTAAGGAAACTTCACAGCAGAGAAAGGCAGAGGCTCTCAAGAGACTCAGCATCGTGAAGTGGTTCCAGGATTCTAAGGGTATCAACCGCCCTGAATGGATGATTCTCAAGGTCATCCCTGTGATTCCGCCTGATCTCCGCCCTCTCGTTCCACTCGATGGTGGCCGTTTCGCGACATCTGACCTCAATGACCTTTACAGACGTGTTATCATCCGTAACAACCGTCTCAAGAGACTCATCGAGATCAAGGCTCCTGAGGTGATCCTCAGAAACGAGAAGCGTATGCTTCAGGAGGCAGTAGACTCACTCTTCGATAACTCGAAGAAGTCAAATGCCGTAAAGAGTGAGGCAAACCGTACACTCAAGTCTCTTTCTGACTCTCTCAAGGGTAAGCAGGGACGTTTCCGTCAGAACCTCCTCGGTAAGCGTGTTGACTATTCTGCACGTTCCGTTATCGTCGTAGGTCCTGAGCTCAAGATGCATGAGTGCGGTCTTCCTAAGTTTATGGCAGCAGAGCTTTACAAGCCATTTATCATCAGAAAGTTGATTGAGCGTGGCATCGTGAAGACAGTGAAGTCTGCAAAGAAGATCGTTGACAGAAAGGATGCAGTTATCTGGGATATTCTCGAGAACGTGATGAAGGGTCATCCGGTTCTTCTCAACCGTGCCCCTACACTCCACCGTCTCGGTATCCAGGCATTCCAGCCTAAGATGATCGAGGGTAAGGCAATCCAGCTCCACCCGCTCGCATGTACAGCGTTCAACGCTGACTTCGACGGTGACCAGATGGCGGTACACCTTCCACTCGGTAATGCTGCAATCCTTGAGGCGCAGCTCCTCATGCTCGGTTCGCACAACATTCTTAACCCTGCAAACGGTACACCTATCACAGTCCCTTCACAGGACATGGTGCTCGGTCTTTACTACATCACTAAGGAGAGACCTAACGTAAAGGGTACAGGAATGACATTCTACGGACCAGAGGAGGTTATCATCGCTCTCAACGAGAAGGCAATCGATATTCACGCAGGTATCAACGTAAGACTTCCAAAGGATAAGAGTAATCCAGAGGCAGGAACAGAGCTCGTGAAGACTACTCCAGGTAGAATCATCGTAAACCAGCTCGTACCTCAGGAAGTACCATATATCAATGAAGTCCTCGGTAAGAAGTCATTGAGAAAGATCATCTCTAATGTCATCAAGTACACAGGTGTGGCTCGTACTGCACAGTTCCTCGATGACATCAAGGATCTCGGTTACACAATGGCGTTCAAGGGAGGTCTTTCATTCAACCTCGGCGACGTGATCATCCCAGAGGAGAAGAAGTCTCTGATCAACGACGGTTACAACACCGTAGAGTCTATCAAGGCTAACTTCCAGATGGGTTTCATCACAAACAACGAGCGCTACAACAAGGTTATCGACCTCTGGTCTTCTATCGACAACCAGATCACAAAGATCGTCGAGAAGCAGATTTCAAGCGACCAGGATGGTTTCAACCCTGTATACATGATGCTCGACTCGGGAGCCCGTGGTTCGACTGCGCAGATCAAGCAGCTTTGCGGTATGCGTGGTTTGATGGCCAAGCCTCAGAAGTCCGGTGGACAGGGTGCAGAGATCATCGAGAACCCGATCATCTCGAACCTCAAGGAGGGTATGTCAGTGCTCGAGTACTTCATCTCGACACACGGTGCGCGTAAGGGTCTTGCCGATACAGCGCTTAAGACTGCCGACGCAGGTTACCTTACACGTCGTCTCGTGGACGTATCACACGATGTGATCATCAATGAGGAGGATTGCGGTACTCTCCGCGGACTTGTTGCAACTGCAATCAAGAGCAAGGATGAGATCGTAGAGTCACTCGGCGAGCGTATCCTCGGTCGTACTTCGGTACACGATATCTTCAACCCTCTCACAGGTGAGCTTATCATCCCTGCTGGCGAGGAGATTACAGAGGACATCGCAAACCTCATCGAGTCACTCCCAATCGAGCAGGTCGAGATCCGTTCGGTTCTCACTTGTGAGTCTCGCAAGGGTGTCTGCGCGAAGTGTTACGGACGTAACCTCGCATCAGGCCGCATGGTCGAGAAGGGAGAGGTTGTCGGCGTTATCGCTGCACAGTCTATCGGTGAGCCTGGTACACAGCTTACTCTCCGTACATTCCACGTCGGAGGTACAGCGTCAAGTACAGCTGCTGATAATGCTATCACTTCAAAATATAACGGTAAGCTCGAGTTCGAGGAACTCAGAACAATCGAAAGAGTTACTGAGGACGGAGTACAGGATGTTGTTGTCAGCCGTACCACTGAGGTCCGCATCGTAGACGAGAACACTGGTATCACATACTCACAGTATGACGTTCCTTACGGTTC
>JAGBSL010000026.1 GCA_017631875.1 Bacteroidales bacterium
TGATGGAGAAATGCCGTCGGGGCTCTCTATGCAGTACTTCTCAGGATTAGGCGCAGTGTAAAATGCGCCGGCGGGAGCCTTATAAGCATACAGACTGTCCTGGACGAACGAAACCTCGCCGCTTCTGCCTGCAAAGTTCATCACCCATTTGTATCCGAGTACGTTCTTTATGAAGTTTTGTGTTGCAAGAGCCGTATCGCTATCTTTCTCATATGGATATATCTGGTCCCATGCATCAGTACCGATGTGGGATCCGCTGACGAGAAGGTTTACGCCACTGTCAGCTGCGGCAGACAGTGCTGAAATCATCTCGGCAGGGAAGACCTGGAAACGAGGGGAGTCGAATCCTCCGCCTACCGTGGTGGTCACCTGCTTTCCGCAAACCAGGTCTATTGCCCATACGTCTTTCCTGTATGTAGAGTCGTTGCAGAACGCCTCGTTGCTGCATGAGATGAAGGCGTATCCCGCTTTCATTATTGCCTTGCCGTGTACATAGGCGAAGTCGTGCGTGTTTCCTGCTACCGTCTTGCCGGCGTAGTCGTGGTATGAGGTTCCGAAGCCTGCGCAGGCATTGCTTACCCACGGCATGGCGCGCCTGTTCTCATACATTTCTCCTATGAATGTGATATCCCTTACGTCAGGAACGCCACTGTCTGTCCTGTTGTCGAATCCTGCGTATGCAGGTGTGTCGAAGTATGCCGGACCGGAAACCCTGTCGAAGTTGTTGACGGCAAGCACTGTCTTTCCGTAAGCTCCGTCAATCGGAGTTCCGATGCAGACGACCTCGGATGGGAAACTCTTTCCTCCATCGTTGAAGGCAGCAATCCTGTAACTGTAGATCTCGCCTGGCTTTATAGAGGTCTCATAGACATATTTTCCATCCTCCGATACTGCCTTTATCACTTTTCCGTTGTCGAAGGCTCCGTCACCCTTTCTGGTGTAAAGTATGAATCCGGTCGCATCTGCAGTAGGCTCGAGCGGATCGCTGACCGCCTTCCATGAAAGCACGGCTTTACCTCCTTCCGAGAACCTCACTCCGATCTCCTCGACGCCCAGAGGCTGCACTACATAAGGCACGCCGTATCTGTTGCTGAGGTATTTGAGCATGCCTTTATATATGGCTCTGCTGACGGTAAATCGGTATGTAGGGTCAAGGCCGTATTTCATGTCCTCGAAGTTCTGGTGTGACAGCAGCTCAAGCAGCATGGCCGGGCACGACGGAGTGCGCGACTCCCTGTAACCTCTGTCCCATATCTGCCTTCTGGTCCAGTCTTCGCTGAAAAGTCCCTGCAGGTCATGGACGATCTGTGACTGGACGATGTCGGCATACTCCCTGCTGGTCATCCTGCTTTCCCCTCCCGGGAGTTTAGTCTCATTCTTTGACTTGTATGTGTAGATCGCCAGTGTGCCGATCACGGTGTCTGCCGGATGTACTCCCGCGTCGGTATGGAAGCCGAGCGAAAGGTCCACGGGGATTCCTTTACCCTCTCTGTCCGGGTTCATGTATGAGCCTCCGCTGATCCAGTCCACCCAATCGCCCCTGCACATGAAGTCTCTCGAATAATCGTTCTCCGCATCTTCCGGACTCCAGATGGACTTGTCGGCGCCGGCCCACTGCAGCCAGTATGTTGCGCCCTCTGCCGAACGGGGAAGTCCGGAGATGACAGGCTCGAGAGTATCATCCTCAGGCTGTCCGACAATGTTTCCCATTCCGCCTCCGAATCTTACGGCGTCTGCAGTCACGACGGCCTTCTTGTCATATCTGTAACCTTCAGGAGTCCTGCCGCTCAGCACCACGCTGGCGTCAGAGCCTTCGTCGAACTCGAATGTGCCCAGATATACCCATGTGCCTCCGCCGATCTTCTGGTTAACCACGAATCTGCTTGATCCGCCAAGGTGGTTTACTGTATAAAGTGCGGCTGCGGTGCTTTCGGGCAGGGATTTATATGAGATGTATACGGCATAGAAGCCTCTTTCAGGGATGTCCGGAGTCCATTTCGCTGATACACCGTCCAAGCACTGCGCCTGTCGCGCGGTGCCCATCCTGAAAGGCTCCTCCTCTCGGGTGTAAGTCGGCTTAGGGTCTGCAAAACCGCTACCTGCTTCGCTCCATGTACCTGTCTCATTGTAGACGGCTGTCCCGCGTGCGCCACATGTCGTGTCATTGTCTGCTATCACCTCATGAGTCTGAACGTCTCTTTCGCGAGGCAGCATGACGTATGCTCCTGCATTCTCCAGCATCGGAACAAGGTATGGCAGTACGAACCCTTGCGTAAACATATCCTCCACGGTCTGGAAGAGTCCGGGCCTCTGCCATTCCCATAGTCCGGAGCCAGAGGAGAACGCCCTTCCGTGGCTCTGCCATACTGCTATTGTCCTTCCATCAAGTCCCTTGCTGAATTCATGACCGTCCAGAGGCTTGACCACCTGTGCCGGGTTCTGCGGCGCGTCCGTCCTGTGGGACGAGTGTGCCGGATTGCCTTTGAACGTCAGTGCGGCGACTTCAAGGTTCTCTATGTCTATGTTTCTGGACTTTACCTCTCCAAGCGAATAGTTCCTGTAAGCGGCAGGGAACTGACCTTTGAGTGCACTTCGGAACCACTTCGCATCGCCTGGCCTGAACGGATAGTCTCCGAGAGACTCCGTAAAATAGAAGTCCAGGACGGGGCCTCTTTTCATCACGGCCTTCAAGGTTATGCGTCCGTTCACGCCTGTCCTTTCATTCATCAGCGTGCCAAGCGAATCGCATGCATCCTTGAAGTCTTTGACAATTTTGCTCTGCGAGGACGCTTCAATGCATGTGAAGATGATAAGTAATGTGAGTACGATCTTCTTCATTTCCTAAAGGGCCTGCATGTCGTTAAGCTTCTTGTAATATCCGTTCAGTGCGAGGAGCTCCTCATGCTTTCCGCGCTCTACGATACGTCCTTCATGCATTACGCAGATTTCGTCTGCATTCTTGATGGTCGAGAGGCGGTGTGCGATGGCTATGGTCGTCCTTGAGCCTGTGAGCCTGTCGAGTGCTTCCTGTACAAGCTTCTCTGACTCTGTGTCCAGAGCCGAAGTCGCCTCGTCAAGAATCAGTACAGGAGGGTTTTTCAGGATTGCGCGGGCTATACTGATGCGCTGCCTCTGGCCTCCTGAGAGCTTAGAGCCTCTGTCGCCGATGTTTGTCATGTATCCTTCCTCCTTCTCCATGATGAAGTCATGGGCATTTGCGATCTTCGCTGCGGCTACGACCTGTTCCATGGTGGCTCCCTCTACTCCAAAAGCGATATTGTTGAATATCGTGTCGTTAAACAGGATAGCCTCCTGGTTTACGTTTCCGATCAGTGCCCTGAGGTCCTTGATGCGCACATCCCTGATGTCGGTGCCGTCTATTGTAATGCTGCCGGAACATACGTCGTAATAGCGTGGGATGAGGTCTACCAGAGTGGATTTTCCTGATCCGGACTGTCCGACCAGTGCTACCATCTTGCCCTTTGGAATCGTAAGGTCTATCTCAGAAAGCACCTCGCGGCCTTCCTCGTAACTGAAGCAAACGCCGCTTATGCGTATTTCTTTCTCGAGTCCCTTGAGCTCTGCAGGCTGGGCGGGTTCCTTGATGTCGTTGACAGCGTTCATGATCTTGTCGACCCTTTCCATGGACGCGAGACCCTTAGGGATGTTGTATCCAGCCTTGGAGAACTCCTTGAGTGGGTTGAGCACGCTGTAGAGGATCACCATGTAGAAGATGAATGTCGGAGCGTCGATAGGCGAGGCGTCGCTCAGGATAAGCGTGCCTCCGAACCAGAGGACGATCATGATCATGCATGTTCCGAGGAATTCGCTGACCGGGTGGGCTGATGCCTGTCTTGTCGCGACCTTGCTTGCGGCAGCCTTGTATTCGTTTGCCGTAGTTGCGAATCTTTCCTTCATCTTGTCCTCGGCGATGAAGGCCTTGATCACTCTGAGTCCTCCGAGTGTCTCGTCGAGCTGGGACATGGTCTCGCTCCACTTCGCCTGTGCCTCAAGCGATTTCCTCTTGAGCTTCTTTCCGATCGCGCTCATACCCCAGGCCATCAGAGGGACTACCGCCAAGGTAAAGAGCGTAAGCTGCCAGCTTGTCACGATAAGCGTCGCGAAATAGAATGTTATGAGGATAGGGTTCTTGATCAGCATATCCAGCGAGCTGGTTATCGAATGTTCGATCTCATTTACGTCACCGCTCATCCTGGCGATGATGTCGCCCTTCTTCTGCTGCGAGAAGAATCCCATAGGCAGGCTCAGGAGCTTGTTGTATACCTGGGTCCTGATGTCCCTTACGATTCCTGTCCTGATAGGAACCATGATTGCGGAAGAACCGAAGTAACATGAGGTCTTGAGCGCAGTCATCACCATCATGAACAGGCCCAGAAGAAGAAGTGTCCTGGATGGTCCCCAAGTCCCAATTGCCCATGTTACATAATAGTACATGTTGTTGATTACCAGGTCTTTGATTGGAACGTCGCTGTCCCATGCCATGAATTCATACACGGTCGTGTCCAGTCCGAAGAGGATCTGGAGGATAGGGATGATCAGGGTGAATGAGAATATGTTGAATACCGCCGACATGACGTTCAGGAGTATTGACCATGTCATGTATCCGGCGTATGGTGATGCGTATCTTTTGAGCAGTCTGAAAAAGTCCTTCATGGTGAATAAATGTAAAACACGCAAATATACGAAATATTTACGTGTTTTACAGCATCTTCTCTAGCCAATGATATATAAGAAATATCCTTTTGCGCAGTATTTCTGTGTCTATTGTCTGTGCAGTATCGCGTGTCTTGTTGGTGTTCATCGTGATTCCGGAGGTGAAGAGCACGGCTGGAATGCCGTTGTCTATGAAGATCCTCTGGTCGGACAGACGGTAGAACATGCGTGTGAAGTTCTTGCTTCCGTAATATGTGAGGTCGATCTCCAGGTCAATCGCGAACATGCGGTTGCATATCCGTAGCATGTCTCTCTTTATTGGCTTGAGTGACTCGGTTCCGAGCATTATCATGTAGTCCTTTCTGCCGGATGCCAAAGGAGACATCGTGCAGCCTATCTGGTCGATGTTGACCATAAGGGAAATCTGGCCCTTGCTGATCGTCTTGCCTGACTGCGGATCTCTAAGCTGTCCGTTTTCGATCATTCTCCACAGAGCCTTGGATCCCGCCATGTCGTGTTCCTTCGCGTCGAAGGCTACGAATATGATGTTGCTGTCATGAATCCTGCCGCTATCCTTATATTCGGAAAGCATCTCTGCAAGACTTAGTAAAGCTGCTGTGCCTGAGGCATTTGCATCTGCTCCTGGATAAAATTTCCCATCAAGTGTCCCCAGATGGTCATAGTGTGCTCCGACAATTACATAACGGTCGCGAGCCGTTGTCTTCGAGCCAGGCAGCATGCCTATGATGTTTCTTCCATATCTGCCGTCCTTGAGTATAACTGCGTGAGCATATCCTCCGCTCATCTTCATGAGTCCTATCCTTTCGAACTCTCTCTGCAGCCACAGCGCAGCGATGCCTCCGCCTCGCTGTCCGCTGCCGCGGCCCTCGCAGAGACTGTCGCATAGATGTTCGATGCGCTCATTGAGTATTGAGTTGGTTACAAGTCTTCTGGCGGACTGATGCTCACGAACCATCATGTTCTGGGCATGAGCCCCGATAGTGCATATAACCGTTGCCGCTACCGTGATAATAGCGCGTATTAAGGAATTTTTGACGGTTTTTGTCTGCATGAGCACAATAAATGACTATCTTTGTAGTTTGGCGTGTAGATTGCTTGCGCAATCAGGCCGCGAAATTAGCAAAATTTTTCGATATGCGTAGAATTCTGAAATGTCTGGCGGTGCTGCTCCTGTTCTTTTCGATAGGGAGCTTCAAAGCGTATGCTCAATATGACAAGGATGTGTTCTATATGCGTGGCCGCAATGCTCTTGCTGAAGGTAAATATGCTCAGGCGATAGACAATTTCAATGTCCTGGCGCAGCTTGATACAGCAGATTATTATACGTTCTTTTTCAGGGGAATCGCCAAGTATAATCTCGGAGACCTTAGAGGAGCCAGAAGGGACTTCGACAGATCGGTGCAGATAAATCCAGTATTCACATCCGGTTATCATTATAGAGGAATAACAGAAAGCCGTTTCGGCAATTATGACGAAGCGCTTGCAGACCTGCAGAAAGCTATAGACCTGCGTCCGGGCTTCATAGGCCTGTACTTCAGCCGTGGAGTGACTTATTTCCTCTCCCAACAGTTTGAGAAGGCGATCGCTGACTTTGACAAGTATATCAGGAAGGAGCCGAAGGATCCTTCTGCATACCTCAACAGAGGTGCCAGCCATCTTTTCCTGGGTGATACGCTGAGTGCTATGAATGATTATAACAAAGCGATCAAACTGGACCGCTTTGATCCGGAAGGATATGTCAGAAGAGGCCGTCTGTATGCGTCTAAAAAAGAGTATGGCAGTGCGATAGCAGACATGGATATGGCCATAAGCCTTGATACGGCAAATACCTTCGCATACTTCAATCGCGCTATAATGTATTATGAGCAAGAGCGTTACAGGGAGGCAATGGATGACCTTAACCAGGTGCTTGAGGACGAGCCAGGCAATGCGCTTACCCTGTATAACAGAGGTCTGATACATGCGCAGCTTGGTGCGTATGAGGAGGCTCTCAATGACATGGACCGTGTGCTCAACATCAATCCAGAGAATGTTCTTGCATACTT
The DNA here is from genome assembly GCA_017631875.1 of Bacteroidales bacterium. The sequence goes on from JAGBSL010000026.1 coordinate 6,741, forward strand.
TAACCGTGCTTCCATATTCATAGAGATGGGGCAGTACAGGAATGCTCTTGAAGATTATGACAAGGCCATAGAATTGTATCCGGACTTTGCGAAGGCCTATATGAACAGGTCATATGTGAAGAACCTCCTCGGAGACTATAAATCGTCCAAGAAGGACTATGATACTGCGCAGAAGAAAGTTCGGGAGTATAGGGAGAAGAACATGGCCGAGGCCGGCTCTTTTGCCGATACGACTAAGAAATACAGTGCTCTGCTGTCGCTTGACGCAGAGTTTGCAAAGAAGGATTTCAATGACGAGCTCCTGCAGAACAGGGATATAGACGTAAAATTACGTCCTCTATATAAGTTTGTGCTTACAGGTGAGAAGGATAATGTTAATTATGCCTTGTCAAGAGGTTTCGAGAATCCTTTGGTTACAAGGTTGAAGACCCAGCTTCCTGTAGGAGTAAAGATCCTTAATGAGCCAGTCGGTCTGGATGAAAGCCAGCTCGAGCAGATTGCAGGATATGCCTGGGACGGAAATGCTCCGGAGCAGCTGTTCGTCCGCGCGCTTTATGAGAATGACCTGAAGCGCTTCAATTCAGCGCTCGCATACTACAGCGGAGCCATAGATACGGCTCAGGAGGGCGCTAAGGGTGTGGATGCCCTTTACAGTGCCTTCTATCACATGAACAGAGGCTCCCTGCGTGCCGAGATGATCGAGTTCCTGTCTACGATTGAGAACAACGTACAGGTGCTCTCGATGGATGATACCGGAGCTGCAAGGGCAAGGGTGAAGGATCAGGTGACAAGACAATACGACTACAGCGAGGCAATCGAGGACATGAAAGCTGCGGCGCAGATCATGCCTGACATCCCTTATGTCTATTTCAACCTCGGCAACTTGTACTGTCTGTCTGCAGAGCATTTGGCGTCAATAGAGAATTATACCAAGGCTATTGAGATATATCCATACATGGGTGATGCATATTTCAACAGAGGCCTGGTGCTTATATACTTGAAGGATAAGGAAAAAGGATGCATCGACCTTTCGCGTGCCGGCGAGCTCGGCGTGGCGGATGCGTACGGTGTCATAAAGAAATACTGTGAGGAGAACAATGATTAAGGCGTTGATATTTGACATGGGAGGAGTCCTCGTGGACCTCGACATAGAAGACTGCAAGAAGGTCTTCAAGGAGAAACTGGGTTATCATGACATAGACCAGATTATAGATGCATGCCACCAGAAGGGCATCTACGGTGATCTGGAGGAGGGAACACTCTCCGCTGACGAGTTCCGTGCCATCGTATTGGCCGGGTCGAGGCCTGGCGCGGCGGCGTCCGAAGTTGATGAAGCGATGTCGCATATCCTCGTGGGTATAGAACCATCCAAGGTGCAGCTGCTGAAAGAACTGTCTGAGAAATATGACCTCTACATGCTCAGCAACAACAATGCGATATGCCTTCCGTTTTCAAGCAAGATGTTCGATGATGCCGGAATCCCGCTGAAAGACATCTTCATCAAGTGCTTCTTCTCATTTGAGATGAAGGCCCTGAAGCCGTCCAAGGCGTTTTATCAAGCTGTAGTCCAAGAGATTGGTCTTCCGGCAGAGCAGATGCTCTTCATCGATGACTCGCAGAGGAATGTCGACGGTTCGATAGAGGCCGGTCTTCCTGCGGTGTATTATGAACCGGGTACAGACCTCTCTGCTCTAGTATACGACGTATTGAACAGGGAGGAAAGATAATGGTAAAGTTCATGAGCCTTTCCAGCGGAAGCTGCGGCAACTGCTATTATCTTGCTTCTGGCAAGGGTGGACTCCTCATCGATGCCGGAGTCGGTACCGTGAGGCTGAGGAAGATATTCCAGGAGTACAATCTGTCTCTGGATTCGTTCTCTGCCGTGCTCGTGACCCATGACCACCTGGACCACATCCGCCATCTGGGACCTTTCTGCAAACGTTTCAAGAAACCGGTATACACGGCTAAGGCGATTCATGATGCATTGGCTCGTCACACCTTCACTGCCTCTATCATCGGAGGCTATCGCCGCGTGCTGGAAGAAGGCGCATGGAACGAGGTTGCGGGGATGAAGGTACGCTATTTCGTCGTTCCTCATGATGCGACCCAGACGGTAGGATATGCCATTGATACGGGGGAGCACAAGTTTGTGATAATGACCGATATAGGTCGTATGACTGACGAGGCTGTGGAGTTTGCCCGTCAGGCCGATACCGTGGTTGTCGAGTCGAACTATGACATGGATATGCTTATGCGTGGCCCGTATACCTATGAACTCAAGATGAGGATCGTCCAGGGCTGCGGTCACCTCAGCAATGACGAGTGCGCCAGCGCCATCAAGAGGTTCTGGCATCCGGGCCTGAAGAATATCTTCCTGTGCCACCTCAGCGAGAACAACAATACCCATGCGCTTGCGTACGAGTCTGCTGCCCGGGCGCTGAGGGAATTGGGAGTCGAAAAGGGAACGGTTGCCCTGAGTTGTCTCCCAAGGCAATACCCTTCTCCTTTGTTTAATCTGTAAATTTTATCTTATAAGGCTTGGCGCCTGATGGGATCTCGATGAGTTGTCCGTCAGGCGTCTTTATTTTAAGAGTGTCTGCCCAACCGCCTGTGATGGTCATTTCTGTTGCGCGTCCGTCCTTCCAGCTGAGGTCTACTGTCGCGCCTCCACGTACTTTGAAGCTCTTGAGCGATCCTTCGCTCCACTCGTCAGGAAGAGCAGGGAGTATGTTGATGAATCCCTCGTGGCTCTGCAGGAGCATCTCGCCGATGCCGGCAGCACCTCCGAAGTTGCCGTCTATCTGGAACGGAGGGTGTGAGCAGAACAGGTTAGGATAAGTTCCGCTGATGGCTCCATGTCCCGCAGGACTCGGCTCCAATAGGCTCCTGAACAGCTTTAGGGCTCTGTTTCCATCGCCCAGGCGCGCCCAGAAGTTCATCTTCCATGCTCGGCTCCAGCCGGTGGCCTCGTCTCCTCTTCTGTTTAGCGTAACTCTGCATGCTTCAGCGAGTTCCGGTGTACTTGAAGGTGATATCTGGTTGCTCGGATGCAGACCGTAAAGGTGCGAGACGTGCCTGTGGTGGATGTCGGCCTCCTGGTAGTCTTCCATCCATTCCATAAGGTAACCGTCAGGACTTATCCTGTGTGGTGCGAGCTTTTCCAATGCATTTCTGATCTCATCGGTCATGTCTGTTTCTCCAAGGATCTCCGCTGCCGACAAGGTGTTGGTGAACAGCTCCCTGACGATCTGGTTGTCCATGGTCGGACCCATGCAGATGCTGACTCTGCGCCCGTCCATGATGAATTCGTTCTCAGGCGACGATGTCGGAGCGGTTACAAGATAACCGTTTACTGGTTCCTCAATCATGGTTGTCAGGAAGAACCTAGTCGCTCCCTTCAGAGCAGGGTAGACCTTTTTGAGGTATTCCTTGTCACCGGTATACATGTAATGCTCCCAAAGATGAGCGCACAGCCATGCGCCACCCGTGTTGGTCGCACCCCATGAAGGGTGCTCTCCCGGAGCGGTATAGTTCCACACGTTGGTCATCATGTGCTGCACCCAGCCTTCCGCCTCGGGTCCGTAGAAGTCCTTGGCTGTCTTCTCTCCGCTTTCGACAAGACCGAGCGTCAGTTCTGTCAGCGGCAGGTGAAGCTCACTGAGGTTGCCCTGCTCGACGATCCAATGGTTCATCTGGACGTTGATGTTTGTGTGGTAGTCTCCGTTCCATGGGGTTGAGAACGTGTTAGCCCACAGTCCCTGGAGATTAGGCGGCAGGCAGCCGACCCTGCAGCTGGATATCATCAGGTATCTTCCATAATTGTAATACAGAGCTGCAAGTGCGTTGTCCTGTGCTCCTTCCGCATAAGCTATAAGCCTCTCATCGGTCGGAAGGCTTTCCGTTCCGGCTTCGGACTTTATGCTGATGCTGGCCCTGTCATAGAGATCCTTGTGGGCTGCTGTCGCTTCCTTATGCAGTCTCTCAGGATTATGTATGGCAGCAACCCTTGTAAGTGCGGTGCTGTCGTAGGATTCTTTCTCCAGATAGTCGGTCGCCGCACTGGTGACTATCCATGCCTTGTCGGCATCTCTGACATGAATATATGGTGTCCCGGTGGAGTCTGTGACAATCTCGATAGCAGCCCTGACACCTTTGGTGAAGACCTTGGCGTATGAGGCATATCTCATTCCCTGGACCCCTTCGGCGCCGCTGTCGAGGCTTCCATACATCTTCAGGAGGCCGTCCTCGGTGGCTTCAAGACTGCATCTGCCGGCTCTGTCCAGGCACATGTCAAAGCTCACTGACCCTTTACTGTCTGCTTCGACTTCTATTACGGTGACGTCAGCCGGACGAGAGACGTAATATCTTCTTGTATGCTTTACGTTGTCCAGTGTGAACTCAGTCCATGCGGTAGCCGTCTTCAGATCCAGACCTCTTGTGTATCGGGCCGCGCTGTCCGCATCATGATGGTATTTCATGCATATCTGTCCCAGAACCTCATAGCTTCCGTATGTTCCGCCGCCGGTTGGTTTGTGTGGCACGAATCTCTCGTACATCACGTCCTGTGCCTGGGCGTTTCTGCCTTCAAGAAGCAGCGATCTTATCTCCTGGAGGCTAGCAGCGGCATCCGGATTGGCATAATCGGCCTCCGATCCGCTCCAGAGCGATATCTCGTTGAGTATGATGCTTTCTTCGTGAATTCCTCCGTACGGCATCATTCCCAGTCTGCCGTTGCCAAGCGGGAGGGTTTCCTCCCAGGCCAGTGCAGGGGAGTCGTACCATAGTACCGTTTCGGGATCTGTCGGGTGGTCTGACGAATTCAGACATGAGGCTGCCGTGATTGCGGCTATGACAAGCGGGATTATCCTTTTCATATATGGGCGTGTTTTCGCAAAGTTAAGTATTTATTGTTATATTTGCGTGATTTAAACATGCATTGATATGGCATTCAGACTATTCAGACGCAACAGGGAGAAAAGGCCTTCGATGAGGGTCAGGCTGGTGCGCGCATTGGGCTCGATAGCGGCTGTCCTGCTGCTGTCAGGCATCATCTCCATTCTGGAATACCGACGTATGAGCGACTATGTATCGGAGCTCATCGCCTCAAATATCGAGAGTATAAACCGGTCCCAGCGTCTTGCGGACATCACCAGGGAATATGACCAGCAGATGCTTGCTGTCGTCGTGACTAATGATATCGCCATCATGCCGAACTTCGATCTGGAGGACTTTACCGCTCAGGCTGACTCTCTCAAGGCATCAGTGAAGTCCCCTCATGGAATGGAGATGGTCGACAGCGTAGTCGTTTCGTTCGATGCGTTCATGAGGACATCGCTGAAGTTCGATGAGGTGTTCCTGGCCGACAGCGTTGATACGGGAGAGTGGTTCTTCGGTACGCTGCAGCCTCGCTACAACGAGTTCCGTCACGATATCAATATCCTTAATGAGTCGATTCACGAGGATCTGCAGACGAATTCCGCCAACTTTGACGCAGGATTCTACCGAAGCATCATTCCGGGAGTCGTGTCTGTCGGAGCCGGTCTCCTAATGATATTCCTTCTCCTTTACTTCATAATGGTTAACTATGTCAATCCGATATACAGGATATCATCCGGTATAGATGCCTACAAGGCTACCGGAAGGATCTATAATTACCATTTTGACGGTGATGACCAGCTGGCTAACATAAATGCCGGCGTGTCTGACCTTACAGAGGAGAACCATGAGCTTAAACGCAGGATAAAGGCATTGAGAGAGAAGGAGTAGGATGAACATCAAAGCCATATCCCATAATGTGGGCATGGCGCTGCTGGTCAGTGCCCTGTTCATGTTTCTGTCCCTGGTGGTTTCTTTAATCTATGGGATGGACTCAGGCTTCACACCCCTTCTGATCAGTTTCATCATAACGCTCCTGGTGGGAGCTTTCCCGTTCATATTCACACGCAGACCGGGAGCCATGTCGCTTAAGGACGGCTTTATGACCATTGTCCTTTCGTGGCTTCTTTCATTCATATTCGGCATGTTGCCCTATGTGATGTGGGGAGGAGAGTTTACGCTCATAAATGCCTGGTTTGAAAGTGTTTCGGGATATACTACCACCGGCTCGACAATTCTGAATGACATCGAGGCCCTGCCTCACAGCCTCCTTTTCTGGAGGTCGTCGACCCACTATATAGGCGGTCTGGGAGTAGTCGTCTTCCTTCTCCTTGTGCTTCCGGGAGCTAGTCCTTACAGACATAAGCTGACCAATATGGAGATGTCATCTTTGTCCAAGGAGGGTTACCGCTACAAGTCAAGCAAGGTCGTGATGATCATCACCAGCGTATATCTCGGCTTCACGGTCGTGTCCCTCCTGTCGCTCTGGGCTGCCGGCATGCCGTTCTTTGATGCTCTGAACCATGCGTTCAGCATTGCTGCCACAGGTGGCTTCAGCACAAGAAACCTCTCTATAGGTGCCTTCAATTCGGATCTTATCAATATTATAGTCCTTGTGCTTATGGCAGTCTGTGCCATGCATTTCGGACTCATATATGCGGTTTTTGCCACAGGTTCCCTCAAGCCGATGAACAATACCGTCGTGAAGTATTATTTCGGATCCATTCTTGTCTGCTCGGTGATAATCATGCTGTCCCTGCTGACCCAGGGAGGATATGACAGCGTAGGAAGGGCGGCTATGGATGCTTCGTTCACGGTAGTGAGCTACATGTCCACGGCAGGTTTTGCGATATGCGATAACTCCATGTGGCCATGGATGGCGGGAGTGGTCCTCCTGTTCGTGTCGTTCCAGTGCGGATGCTCGGGATCAACAACGGGAGGTATAAAGGTAGACAGGATCCTGATAGCCTTCAAGGCGATCGGGCATGAGATCAGGCACAGGCTGCATCCTTCGGAGATCAGTCATGTGCGCATGAGCGGACACCATCTTTCCGACGGTTCCGTGAAGGCGGTGATGATGTACATCGTGACTTATTTCCTCCTTACTTTCGCCTCCATCCTGATAGTGATGCTTTGTGGAGAAACTGCCACCGAGGCGGTTTCCGGTGTCATAGCGTCTATCGGTTCCGTCGGCCCTGGTCTTGGAGACCTTGGAAGCCTGGACAATTATTCCGCACAGGCTGCAGTGTCCAAGTTTGTCTATACGATGGACATGTTCCTTGGACGTGTTGAGATATATCCGATACTTGTTGTCGTGTCAATGATGTTCAGGAGGGGAAAGTGATGGGAAGGAGTGATTTTCTATATTCGGGCTTTCTTTCGCATCTGAAGCATGTTCCGACCTCGTGTCAGGACGCACTTTTGAGGAAGGTTGCGGATTTTGTGAGCACTGACGATGATGACATTCTTGTCGTTAACGGATATGCAGGTACGGGTAAGACGACTGCCGTGGCGTCAGTCATAGCCACGTTGAAGGAGTTCGGCACCAAGTGCGTGCTTCTTGCTCCGACCGGACGTGCAGCCAAGGTTCTTTCTTCATATGCGGGTCAGCCTGCTTTTACGATCCATAAGCACATCTATCGTCAGAAGTCTGTCGGAGGCGACGGCTTCGGGCAGTTCTCGCTTGCTCCCAATAAGGACAAGGAGACGCTATTTGTCGTTGACGAGGTGTCGCTGATAGGTATTGATGCAGGGCAGGCTTCGGGTGGTTCTGCCTTCGGCTCCGGCAACCTGCTGGATGACCTTATCGCCTTTGTGCGTGCCGGAGTGGAGTGTAAGGTAATCCTCATCGGCGACTCGGCACAGCTGCCTCCTGTGGGCCTGGACGCCAGTCCTGCGCTGCTGCATGACTATATGGCGATGATGGGTGGAGTTGTGTTCGCTGAGCTGTCTACTGTGGTCCGTCAGCAGCAGGAGTCGGGCATATTGCATAATGCTACTTTGATCAGACAGTTGATCTCCGAGATGGATTACGGACCGGGGGTGATGGATATCTGTGATCTCGGGCTTGAGATCGAGGGATTCGATGATGTGAAGAGGATCAGTGGGGGAGACTTGATAGAGAAGATCTCGGATGCTTATGCCACATATGATGAGGATGAGACGGTGATTCTGTGCCGTTCCAACAAGCGTGCTATTAAGTATAACCTTGGCATCCGTTCTACGGTCCAGTATAAGGAGGAGCGTCTTGTGCGCGACGACAAGCTGATGATCGTGAAGAACTGCTACCAGTTCCTGGAGGGCATCGAGGGCATGGATTATATTGCCAATGGAGATATAGCCAAGCTGAAGAAGATCTCGAAGTTCGAGGAGAGGTATGGGCTGCATTTCGCGGAGGCGCGCATCTCGTTCCCGGACTATGATGATCAGGAGATTGTGGCGAAGGTGATTCTTGATACTTTGGAGTCGGAGAGTGCATCGTTGACTTACGAGCAGTCGAATATGCTGTATCAGGGGGTCAATGAGGACTATGCCCACCTGACTACCAAGAAGAAGAGGTATGAGGCTGTACGTGAGGATAAGTATTACAATGCGCTGCAGCTGAAATATGCCAATGCGATTACGTGCCATAAGTCCCAGGGAGGACAGTGGAGATGCGTGTTCATAGACAATCCGTTCTGGCAGGAGGAACTGACTGTGGACGACCTCAAGTGGCTCTACACAGCCATCACCCGAGCAACCGAAAAGGTTTATCTGGTTAATTTTAAGGATGAATTATTTACTAACTAATATATCCCCGTCGGCAGGTGACAGAAACAATCCCTCCCACCGCTTCGCGGCGGGCCCCTCCCTCTGCGGCCAGAGGGGTAGCACGGTTTCTGTCACCTGCCGACGGAGACGAGCAAGTCAAGAAATCGGAACGATTTCGCAGACCGGCCCGGGTAGGGCCGAAGTTCCCCCGGACAGGGGGATGTCACGAAGTGACAGGGGGTTAAGATAAATATAATTTAATATGAATAAGAAAGTAGTATTATCGGTGTTATTTGCAGTGGTGGCGGTGTGTGCCGCTGCCGCACAGGAGTTCAACCCGGTTCCGCGTGCGTGGAAGTGGACCAGCGATCAGGATGTGGTGTTCAGCTATTTCGGTACTTTTACTGACGAGGCTGCATTTGCCGTGAATGCCCGTACAGGCGTACGTACTGAGGGCGTCAAGGCTCCGGCAAAGTATTCTGCATTTCCAGTCAGACCTGCAGGGGCAGTCAATATGACCTACTCGCCTGACTCGACCAAAATTGCATTTACACGTGATAATGATCTCTATGTTGTAGATATTGCGACAGAGGTGGAGACACGTCTGACCTTCGATGGTTCGGATGTGATACTTAATGGATATGCCTCATGGGTATATTATGAGGAGATTTTTGGCCGTGCGTCAAGGTACAGGGCGTTCTGGTGGTCGCCTGACAGCAAGAAGCTCGGCTTCTACCGCTTCGACAACTCGCAGGTGCCTATGTTCCCGATTTACTCGGCATTTGCAAACCCTGAAGCTGCGGCTTCGCAATCGCAGAGTCCTCGCGTGACTGACCTCGCCCTCGGCGGCTCGCTCAGCGAGACTCGCTATCCGAAGGCTGGCCAGACCAATCCGCAGGTCCGTATCGGTATCGTGGATCTTACTTCTGAGTGCATCTCGTGCCCGATGCGATGCGAAGATGCGATTACATGGGCTGATTTTGACCCTTCGCTCGATCAGTATTTCGGCATTCCTTTCTGGGGACCTGACTCTCAGGAGTTCTTCATTGCCCGCATGCCTCGTCTTCAGAATACGATCGACCTCTATGCCGTGAATGTTGCAGACGGCTCTAAGCGTCATGTGTATAACGAGACCTACAAGACATGGCTCAACTGGTTTGAAGGCGTTGTCTTCACTGAAAACGGTCTTTATATGGCACGTGAGTTCGAGACAGGCTGGCAGCAGATCTACTTCCTCTCATACGACGGCAAGACCTTCCGCCGCCTCACTGATGGCCCGAACTGGAACGTGGACATCGTACGTGTTGACGAGAAGAAGGGTGATGTATACTACACTGCAAAGCGTGATGCTGTCGCAAAGCAGGCTCTCTATAAGGTAGACAAGAAGGGAAAGATCACTCTCCTTACAGACCCTGCATATAACGCCACAGGTATAACATTCTCACCTGATGGGAAATATTTTGTTGCTTCATTGTCGAATATGACTACTCCTACGAAGGTAGCCGTCATAACAAATAAGGGAGGAGTTGTGTCTTCTCCTGAGCATAATGAATGTGCTTATCCTATGGAACCATGGAACGTGGAGATCCTTAATGGACTGATCTGGGAAACCGTCACCGAGATACCTTCAGCGGCATATCCGGTCTGCAATGTCGTTGCGGACATGAAGGGTCCTGATTATGATCCATCTGCATATGCGCTTCCGAAGCTTGTGTACATTACTACTGAAGACGGATTCAAACTTCCAGGTATGATCGTATATCCTAAGGATTTTGATGAGACCAAGAAGTATCCTGTACATGTGGATATCTATGGAGGTCCGAACACTCCGTTGGTGCGTGACCGTTGGGTTGCTCCTAATGCTTCGAATCAGTGGTATTCTGAGAACGGCATCATCCAGATCACTGTGGATCCACGCGCTGCAGGTCATAACGGACGCGCTGGTCTTGATATGATCTACCGTCAGCTGACAGTATGGGAGGTGAAGGATTTCTGCGCATGGGCTACCGCTCTTCAGAATCTTCCTTTCGTGGATGCAGACAAGATCGGAGTAGAGGGATTCTCGTTCGGAGGAACCATGACTTCGATGCTCCTCATGCAGGCTCCAGACAAGTTCCATTATGGAATCGCCGGTGGCGGAGTCTATGACTGGGCACTCTATGACTCACACTATACAGAGCGCTACATGGACACTCCTCAGGCTAATCCTGAAGGATATGCTGTTTCAAAGGTGCTGAATTACGTTGACGGATATCCGGCAGACTATACTGCATGTGCCGGTGTTCCAGGTATTTCGACCGGTAGTGATACGTCATTGCGAGGAGCGTCAGCGACGTGGCAATCTGTTGAACCAGTCATGCTGAAGCTGACCCACGGCACCGGAGACGACAATGTCCACCATCAGAACACTCTCCAGCTCCTGGATGCCCTCCATCGTGCCGGCAAGAAGTTCGACTTCATGATCTACCCGGACGGCATGCACGGCTACTACGGCTACCAGGGCGACCACTTCCTCAAGGCCAACCACGCCTTCTGGCTTAAATACCTCCTTGGAAGATAATGTTTACTTAAAATGCTGGTACACAGTGTTTTAAATCAACAAGGGTCGGAAAATTTTCCGACCCTTGTGTGGTTAATTTGTTGGTAGTCAGGTGGTTATGTGAAAACTATCTGGCAAGCAGGGACTGAAGGTTGAACCTTATGGTCACCATCTGCTGGGTGCCGCAGTATTTCATTGCGTTGAAATGGAAAATCGCTCCAATGCGGATGTTGATGTATTTCGATGAGCCCATGAAATCAGGTTCATAATAGACTTCGAGCCTGTCATATATGCCCAGTCCGTCCTTGCCGTCATCATAGACGCGGTAGAACGGATCGCCCATATATAACTCAGGGCCGTATTTGACACCTGTGTTGTCTTTGTTGTTATACAGAGGCATCATGTCGGTGCCGCAGAAAAGCCTGTTGCGCACTCCTACATTCCAGTTCTGCACATCAAGGTCAACTTCTCCTCCTGACGGGAAGACATATCCGTTTCCATGCACCCTGTCGTTCTGCAGGCCCTGAAGCCATCCCAGTCGCACATCCACACGCTGCAGGCCAATCGCATCGGCGAAATCGAACTTCAGATAAGGATTCAGGAGAATGTTATCCACGACGCCCTTCTGAGTATATGAGTTTGCGAAATGATACAGGTAGCCGGCATATCCCAGCGACATGAACGGCAGAATCTCACCTTCACCTGCAGAGAACACCATGAACTTTTCTCTTCTGTCCGGGCCATACTGTCCCATCCAGTCGCAGGCCACCTCGAAAGAAGCTTTCGGACGCCTAATCTGCAGCATTACGCCCTCGAGATTATTGTCATAGAAAAGCAGTGAGTCAGAGAAGAATGCAGGTGAATAGTCTCCTGTAGTCCTGCTTCTGGGGAAGATGCCGGCGTACAGAGTCAGATCTGTATCACCGAGGTCCTTCTGCATCCTATAATATAATGTAAGCTCTTCCAGAATCCTGGTCTGCACGCCTCCGAAGTCCTTCATGATGTCGGCTCCGATCATGACCTTGTGTTCTTCCCCGGCCTGCGGGCGTACTGCCAGACCGACCGAAGGAGTGACTCTTGCACCGAAGATGGTCATAGAGCGCGAATATGCGCTCTTATATAGCTCTCTGTTGTCGAAGTTCATCTTGAAGTCGACATCGTATGCAAAGCTTACGGTCTTGAGGCTATCTGCGGCATGAAGAGATGTAGCCGCTACCAATAAATATATGATTACAAGGAGTCTTTTCACGGTTTTTAGGGTTTAAAACTTTCAAAGATAGCACTTTTCACGTATTTTTGCACAAAACGATTTTCTCATGAAGCTGCAGACACCGGTAGCCGACATGCCTTGCAAGGTCGGCATATCATATAATGATAAGATAATGATGCTCGGAAGCTGTTTTTCAGACAACATCGGCTCGCGTCTGAAGAACTACGGATTCGATGTAATTGTCAATCCCTTCGGCACACTCTATAATCCGGCGTCCATTCTTTCCAGCGTCAGGAGGATGCTGGCGGGAACCGCTTTCAGTGCGGAAGACTGCGTGGAGATAGGTGCCGGCGACAGCCGCACATGTTCTTTCTGCCATCATACTTCATTCGCACGCGCCTCACAGACGGAGTTCATCGGGAACGCCAATGCACGCCTGGCTGAAGCTTCAGAATTTTTCCGGGAATGCAACAAGGTCATTATAACCCTCGGCACAAGCTGGTGCTACAGGCACGTCGATAAGGACATGATCGTCTCCAACTGCCTCAAGCGCAATCCGAAGGAATTCGTCAGAGAGTTCCTCCAATCGTCGCAAACAACAGAAATGCTCCGTGAGATAATGGAACTTTGCCCGGACAAGCAGTTCATATTCACAGTCAGTCCGATAAGGCATTTCAAGGACGGAGCCCATGGCAACCAGCTCAGCAAGGCCTCGCTGCTTCTTGGCATAGAAGAAGCTCTTGCAGCCACTCCTGTGGACCTGAGCATGAATCCACGTTACAAGGCAGATTACTTCCCGGCATATGAAATCGTTATGGACGAGCTTCGTGACTACCGTTTCTACGCTGAAGACATGTGCCACCCGACACAGCAGACTGCAGACTATATCTGCGAGCGATTCCTCGGATGGGCTCTGCCTACCCAGGAGCACGATACATTAAAAGAAAACATCCGCACCTTCAGGCACGGATGTCATATCGCGAAATAGCTGTTTGCTAGAAGCTGAAACCTATACCGGCATAGAATACCCCTGTGTGCATCTTGTACTTGTAGTCTTTGCTGAGTTGCTCTCCGGTATATCTGTTGAGCATTCCGATGTTGTATCCCACCTTCACATTGAACTTCTCCATGAAAGTAGCTCCAACGCCGAGTCCGAGTTTGATGTCGAATCTGCCATAGTCTGTCATGCCGTCAGGGTTGACAGATGATGAGCCTTCACCTTTGGTTATTGTCTTGCCTGAATAGTTGTGATATTTGATAACGTAGGCCACTCCTTCACCGCTAACGGATGTCTTGGCAACAGATGTGAGACCCATTGAGAACACAGGGCCCGCAAAAGCGGACAGTTTCACAGAACCGAGGTCGTATGAATACTTCACATGGACAGGTATATCAAGATAAGTCTCATTGAAGGATGACTTTGCCTTATAGCCGAACTCTATATCAGAATCAGCCTCTCCTAGATAGGTAAAGCGGACACCTGGCTGGAGAGCGAGGGTACCCCATCCCTTCTCAAGAAAATTCAAATCGTATGTTGCCTCGAGGTAGAAACCGTCAAGGTCTTCTGAATCATCCTCGTCAGCTATTCTTTCAGTTGTTGTGCCGTGATTGTAACCTGCGCCGACCTGCAGCTGGGCATTTGCGTCTACAGCAAGGAACATTGCCGCTGCCGCTAAGATAAAGTATATCTTTTTCATAATGATATAAGGTTATTGGTTTAAATTCTAATTTAGAACAAATATAAATTGGATTTTTTAATTTTGCAAGGAAATGCGGAAAAATCATCAAAATTCACAATAATCTGTTGCATGTTTGAGATTTTTATCTACCTTTGCAGTGTACTACCTCACTAATACACTATTAACAAATAGACAAAGTATGATAACAATCAAAGACTTAGGCTTCAGTTACGGTGACAAGGCCGTATTGAAGAACATCACGATGACCCTCGAAGAGGGCAGGATCTATGGTCTGCTCGGAGAAAACGGAGTCGGTAAGACCACCCTCCTGACATTGCTTTGCGGTCTGAAGGCAGTGAAGGCCGGAAGCATCGACACTGACGGTCACAATCCATACGACCGTGAGCCGTCGTTCCTTGCCGACCAGTATTACCTCAGCGACGAGGTTGCGGCCATGAACATGACTGCCTTGGATTATGCAAAGAACTATGGAAAGTTCTGGGACGGATTCGACATGGACAAATTCGTCGAGATTATGGGAGTGTTCGAGAACGACCCTGCGCAGAAGATGAACAAGATGTCGTTCGGACAGCTCAAGAAGACCTACATTTCCTTCGCCTTGGCCTGCAATACCAAGTATCTTTTCATGGACGAGCCGACCAATGGCCTTGACATCCCCTCAAAGGCACAGTTCAGGAAGGCCGTGACCAAGTACACACGTGAGGATTCGGTAATCCTGATTTCCACACATCAGGTGCGCGACCTTGAGAACATCATTGACCCGATCATCATCCTTGACAAGCAGGATGTGCTTCTGAATGCTTCTGTCGAAGAGATCTCCGGCAAGCTCTACTTTGACTACTCGACAGAGAAACTCGCTGATGCGCTTTACTGTGAGATGATTCCAGGAGGAAACATCCAGGTGGCGCTCAATGCCGAAGGCAAGGACAGCAAGGTGAATATCGAGGCGCTCTTCAACACCGTGCACCAGCACAAGGAACTGATCAAAGGAATCTTTAATAAGTAGACACCATGAAGACAAACGACATATTCGATTTCCGTAGATTCGGAAAATATTTTGCCTCAGACATCAGAACGTGCGTAGCCAATTATGGTCTTAGCCTGGCGACGCTATCACTCCTCACGCCACTTGCATTTCATATCATAGCCTCGGTATTCTCCTTCACTCTGGGAGACGGATGGAACGGCCCAGATATGGGTTTCAGAGCATTTGTGTTTGCGGTCGCAATGTTCTGTCTCATTGTTACGATGCCGGTAAAATGCTACGGCAAGATCACTGAAAAGCAATATGGCGTATTCTGGCTGACCCTCCCCGCATCTAGACTCGAGAAATTCTTGAGCATGATCGTTCTAACATGTATCATCACCCCTGCTCTTGGAGTAGGTCTGTATCTTGGTCTGGACGCAATAATCTGTGCAATAGACAGCACATGCGGGAACTCGCTCGGTTTCGGTCTTACCCAGCTGTTCGAGGGTTTGGGAAATCTTGACGGAGCGCTCGCAGACGTGAAGATGAATCTTGGCAATGAAGGCATAATAATAGACGATGGCACAGAAAAGATGATGCAGCAGATAGGTTCACCTTGGTTATATACGGTCGAAATATTCTGCATGACGCTGCCATTCCTGCTGGGTGCCATATTCTTCAAGTCAGGCAAGACAGTCAAGACCTTCCTGGCACTGGCGGTATTCAACACAGCATTAAGCATCATTGCAACACCTGTCATGATGGGCTACTTGAGTACATTAATGGCTGAGATGGGGGATGGTGTTGAGGCAGCAAACAAAATCATCAACAGCGGAATCATGAAGAATCTGGTATGGATAAACATTGTTTCCGACACCTTGACTATTGCGGCCCTCCTCACAGGAATCTGGTTCCGAATCAAGACTTTGAAGCATTAATATTATGGAATTCGACAGCAACAAATCAATATACCTTCAGATCTGCGACGCAATATACGAGCGGATTCTGAGCGGCGAGCTGGGACCGGACGCGCGCATCCCTTCGGTGCGCGAGTACGGAGCCGAGATCGGAGTGAACCCCAACACCGTGATGCGTTCTTATGAGAAGCTGACCAATGAGGGTGTCATATACAATAAGAGGGGCATCGGATACTTCATCACCAGGGAAGCGCTGGCAATAGTACTGCAGACCATGAGGGATGATTTCATGAACAACGAGCTGCCTCAGATCCTCCGGAAGATGGAACTCCTGGGCATTAGTTTTGAAGACTTGCAGATAATTGAAAAATAGTTAAATTTGCAGCGTACTTTGACCCGAGCCGGAAACATGACATCCGGAATGAAGATTTTTAGAACATACATATTTTCTATAGCGGCACTGCTGTCGGTTGCGACAGCAGTGCTGTCATGCAGTGTAGGGGTCTTTGACGCGATGCCGGATATCGAAGGCGCGTTACCTGAGAAGATGATATCGATTACCGGGGCAGTATGTAGCCATGACGGCCAGCTCATCGAAGACGTGGCGATAACTTTCAAATCGTATCTCCAGAACGATATGGATGCCGCTCCAATAACCACGGAAACCGTATACAGCAACAGCAAGGGCGAGTTCTCGATCCTGGCAGAAGGTGCGGACACAGACTTGTTCTGTATATTAACGGCAGAAGACCCTAGCGGTCTCTACGAAAGCCAGACTCGTCAGATTCTGGTTTCATGGGAAGGAGTTTCATTTGACAGATCGTCCAACACGTACGTGGTAAACGACTGCAGCTTTGTACTTGACAGGAAATGAAGCAGATATCTACCATATTAGGCATCATGTCGCTGTGGTTCCTGACTTCGTGCATGGCAATGGATTCGGGAATCATGAGGACTGATACCATAAATCTGAACGGAATTGTTACTGACGATGAAGGTAATCCTATCAATCATATAAGGATTACACTGGAATGGGACGATCAGGCATTTAGTCCGCTGACCGTGTATACTTCCACTGACGGGGAATTCTCTGCCAACCTTGACTACTACTATCTTCGTTATCCTACTACGGTCCTGATCGAAATCTCTGATCCTGATGGACCTGAAAACGGAGGAGAATTCGCTGCCAAGACAGACGCGATTACAATCCATGAGGCCGGACCGCTTGAGCCGATCACTTGCCAGCTGACTCGCGCCACTGCTTCGGAGAGCAGCCCACAATTTTTGTAAACTGACGATGGAAATTAGAACGGTCGCTGAAGCCTGAAAGCTCGGCGACTATATTTATGGACATCTCCTGGTTCTCCAGTAGAAGGAGCTTGGCTTCTTCGATACGCAGACGCGTACGCCAGGTCTTGAAATCAACGCTCATACGGGTAACAAAGAACAGATGCAGCATCTCCTTAGAAGTGTTGAGTTCCTTGGCAATCTGCTCCCTGGTCTTATCGTATTCACGATATCTCTTTTCCTTTACCCACTTGTCCAGTGCGTGCTCTATCCTGTTAAGCTCCTGCTCGGTAGCTTGGGAGTCCAGAGGCTGAGCTTCCTTTGCGCCCTTCTTCATCCTCTTTCTGCGCTCGATTCTTTCCATGATCTCCTGACCGGACAATGTCTTATATGCAAAAGCGTCAAGCAGGAGCTTGTTGCTGCCTAGGAATGAGATGAAGTTCGCAGAGAAGTATACCATGAACAGCACATACCAGAGGGTATATATCTTCATGAAGCCACGTGGAAGAAGCATGTAGACCAGAACGAACATCTGCGTGAGCATCATCATGATATAGCAGAACCTGATCCACTTCATCTTGTTGTTTTCTTCTTCATCATAATACTGCTCGAGCTTCTGCACCGACCTCAGGTATGTGCGGTGAAAGAGAACGATGTGGATTATGCAGTTGGCGACATACAGGACTATGGAACCGATCAGTATCGCCCAACGCATGGCTCCGCGCTCCATCCAGAATGAGCGCATCAGGATGCAGCTGAAGATTGCTATTATAGTGACGTTGAGGAAGAACTTGTCGTTGTCACCCTCTTCCAGAAGGTTCATCAAGGAGAATGACAGAATAGCTGATGATATGGCCGTGACGACAAACATCATCAGTGACGAAAACACTTCAAAATCCGTTATTCCCGAATAAGTGTAGCATACAAAGAATAGAATCGAGGATATGAAGAAGCACATCGCGATTGTATTCTTTGCCTTGATAAGCTTTCGCGAGTGCTCTGAACTTGGTACATTGATCAGGAAGAGCAGAAATGCAAGTACGAAGGAAGTGACTATCGCTATGGTAAGCGATAGTTCTGCGTTGAAGACCAAACTGGCAAGGCCTGACATCTGGTAATTCGGTTAGGTTAGGTTAAGAATTTTATAAAAAAATCCGGCACCCGTGTGCGTGAGTGCCGGATAAGTATCTCGCTTACCAGCCGAGAACGTATGAGAAAATGAGAGGAGCAACGATAGTTGCGTCTGACTCTACGATGAAACGTGGAGTGTCGACATCGAGCTTACCCCATGTGATCTTCTCGTTTGGAACTGCTCCGGAGTAAGAACCGTATGAAGTTGTACAGTCTGAGATCTGGCAGAAATAAGCCCAAAGCGGAACATCTGGCCAAGCGAGGTCCTGAGCCATCATAGGCACAACGCAGATAGGGAAGTCACCTGCTGTACCACCACCGATCTGGAAGAAGCCTACGCCCTGTCCGCCGCAGTTCTCGCGGTACCACTCAGTAAGGAAGATCATTGTCTCGATACCGTTCTTGATCATGTTAGGCTCGAACTCGCCGCTGATACAGTGTGCTGTGTAGATGTTAGCTGTAGTACAGTCCTCCCATGCAGGAACGATGATAGGAATGTTCTTCTCGCATGCTGCAAGCACCCAGCTGTCCTTAGGGTCGATCTCGTAGTACTGCTCGAGAACGCCGCTGCGGAGAAGCTTGTAGATCACTTCCCAAGGGAAGAGTCTCTCGCCTGTAGCCTTCATCTCGTTCCATACGTCGAGAAGGTGGTCCTCAAGGCGGCGGAATGCCTCCTCCTCAGGGATACATGTATCGGTAACACGGTTCATGTGCTTCTCGAGAAGCTCCTTCTCCTGCTCAGGAGTGAGGTCTCTATAGTTTGGAACTCTGTAGTAGTGGTTGTGAGCCACGAGGTTCATGATATCCTCCTCGAGGTTGTTTGCCGAGCATGACACGATCTGGATCTTGTCCTGACGGATCATCTCTGCAAGTGAAAGTCCGAGCTCTGCTGTAGACATAGCTCCAGCCATGGCAAGCATCATCTTGCCGCCCTTGTTCATGTGCTCGTCATATGCCTTTGCAGCGTCAACGAGAGCTGCAGAGTTGAAGTGACGATAGTGATGCGTAATGAACTGTGAAATAGGTCCTTTTTCCATTTTCTTATTTTTTAGATGTTAATTTTCACGTCATTGCGAGGCCTGAAAGGCCGTGGCAATCTGTCAACAAAACAGATGTTGTCAACAATCTGCGAAATTACGGATTTTTTCGCTATTTTTGCAATCGTTTTCGGGACATTTTCCGAAAACACGCGACACTTGACAGATCAGAATAAGATAAGATGTTAGATATCAATATAATAGAGCGATTAGATAAAATTGCCACACCTTTCTATTACTACGACATGGACCTGTTTCACAAGACAGTGGACTATGCCGCAGAGATGGCTGAAAAGTATGGCATAAAGATACATTATGCAGTTAAGGCCAACGTGGAGCGCAGGCTGCTCGAGTACATCAGCGGCAAGGGTTTCGGTGCTGACTGTGTCAGTGGAAACGAAGTCCTGCATGCGCACGAGTGCGGTTTTCCTGGTGACAAGATCGTGTATGCCGGAGTAGGAAAGAGTGACAAGGAAATCTATAACGCGCTGAAGATCGGTATCGAGGCGTTCAACTGCGAGTCTCTCCAGGAGATTTACGTCATCAATGAGATGGCTCATGTACATGGACTTAAGGCCAATGTTTCGGTCCGCATCAACCCTGACATCGACGCACATACCCATAAGTATGTGACGACCGGTCTCTATGAAAACAAGTTCGGTATATCTCAGCACGAGTTCGACAAGCTGATCGACATTCTCAAGAAGAGCGAGCACATCAACTTCATTGGTCTGCATTTCCATATCGGATCGCAGATCACAAGGGTTGAGGAGGTGTTTGCCCTGGAGTGTCAGAGAGTCAATGACATCGTGGCGTATTTTGAGAGAAACGGCCTGAAGGTCAACAATATCAACCTTGGAGGTGGTCTCGGGGTGGATTATGATGATCCGGACGAGAACGCGATTCCTGATTTCGAAACATGGTTCAGGACAATTTCCGAGAATATCGCCCGCCGCGATGACCAGGCAGTGCATGTGGAGCCGGGACGCTCACTCGTTGCCCAGTGTGCGACGCTGATCTCGCGTGTGCTTTTCGTCAAGAGCGGCGAGACCAAGAACTTCCTGATCATGGATGCGGGTATGAACGACCTGATCAGACCTGCACTTTACGGTGCATACCACAAGATAGAGAATCTGTCTGCGTCGCAGAGGACATTCTACCCGACACATCAGGCATACGACATCGTGGGACCGGTTTGCGAGTCCAGTGACGTATGGGGCGCGGGAAGACTTCTGCCACTCAGCGTCCGTGGCGACCTTATGGCAATCCGCAGCACGGGAGCCTACGGCCAGGTTATGGCCAGCCGCTACAACATGAAGGATCTCGCTCCTTCAGTATTCAGCGACGACCTTGACTCCGCACCGGCTGTCATCGATTATTTTGAATAATAAGGTCTACACGTCATTGCGAGGGCTCTGCCCGTGGCAATCTGTAAGAAGAAAAGTAAAAGTATATATATATGTTCGAGAATTTAAGTGAAAGACTTGAGAGGTCGTTCAAGATCCTCAAAGGTGAAGGAAAAATTACCGAGGTGAACATCTCGGAGGCGATGAAGGATATCCGCCGCGCCCTGCTGGACGCCGACGTGAGCTACAAGATCGCCAAGCAGTTCTGCGACGACGTAAAGAAGAAGGCGATCGGTCAGAATGTGCTTACAGCAGTGAAGCCGCAGCAGATGATCGTGAAGATCGTTCATGACGAGCTTGCAGCCCTGATGGGAAGCGAATCATCAGATATAAATCTGAAAGGTTCTCCAGCTATCGTGCTCGTTGCCGGTCTTAACGGTTCCGGTAAGACAACATTCTCCGGAAAGCTCGCTCTCCACGTAAAGAGCAAGCGCGGAATGAGGGTTCTCCTCGCAGCCTGCGACTACTTCCGTCCAGCGGCTATCGACCAGCTGAAGGTGCTCGGAGAGCAGATCGGAGTGGATGTTTACTCTGAGGAAGGCGTTAAGGATCCTATCCAGATCGCACAGAATGCAATCAAGAAGGCAAAGAACGAGGGATATTCAGTAGTTATCGTCGATACAGCCGGACGTCTCGCTGTAGACCAGGAGCTCATGGACGAGATCTCTGCACTCCACAAGGCGGTGCAGCCGACAGAGACTCTCTTCGTTGTGGATGCCATGACCGGTCAGGATGCAGTAGAGACTGCTAAGGCATTCAACGACAGACTCGACTTCGACGGAGTTGTACTCACCAAGATGGATGGTGACACCCGCGGTGGTGCTGCCCTCTCTATCAAGGCAGTGGTAGGCAAGCCTATCAAGTTCGTCAGCACAGGCGAGAAGATGGAGGCCCTGGACGTATTCCACCCTGCACGTATCGCAGACCGTATCCTCGGCATGGGAGACGTCGTTTCCCTCGTGGAGAAGGCTCAGGAGCAGTTCGACGAGGCTCAGGCACGTGAGCTCAAAAAGAAGCTCGCAAAGGATCAGTTCACTCTCTGGGACTTCTACCAGCAGATTCAGCAGATCAAGAAGATGGGTAACATCAAGGATCTCGCTTCAATGATCCCTGGAGTAGGTAAGGCGATCAAGGACATCGACATGGACAATGACTCGTTCAAGGGTATTGAGGCTATCATCCTCTCAATGACCCCATACGAGCGTGAGCATCCTGAGTGCCTCAACGGAAGCCGCAGAAAGAGAATCGCGGACGGTTCCGGCACATCACTCCCTGAGGTAAACAAGCTTCTCAAGCAGTTCGAGGGAACGCGCAAGATGATGAAGACAGTCATGGGCGCCGGCCCGATGGGCATGATGGGACGCCACGGCGGTAAGAAGCGCAAATAATTCGAGGATTTTTTGAAATCGTGATATACGAGGGATAGATGGTATGTCTGTCCCTCGTTTTTTAGGATTTTCTATTGAAGATGAGTGAAATGGCCACGAGGATAGGGAAGATTTCGAGTCGGCCCAGGAACATGTCCATCGTGTAGATGAACTTTGCGACCTCAGGCTGCGAGCCGTAGCTGCCCATGGTGCCGAGCGAGCCGAGTCCCGGACCGACGTTTCCAAGCGATGCCAGAGTGCCGGAGAATGCCTCGGCTATATCCACGCCGCACAGCAGTACAGCTACAAAGGACAGGAAAATCACTATTATATACAGGACGATGAACAGGAAGATCGATGATACGGTGTCTTCCGCTACGCATGCGTCTCCAACCCTTGTCCTGAACACCGCCGATGGGGAGAGCCTCTTGCGGAAGTCTCCCATGATAGCTTTGATGGATATATACATTCTGTCAGCCTTGATACCTCCTGTTGTCGAGCCGGAGCATCCGCAGTGGAAGCCGGCGAAAAGAAGGATCGCATTGGCCATGATAGGCCAGAAGGCATTATCCGCCTGACCGAATCCCGTGGTGGATATGAAGCTGATGACCTGGAACGAGCCGCTCATCAAGGCTTCCGGGAATCTCAGTCCTCCCTGAATCGTCAGGGATAATGTCGCAAGGGCGGAAAGAACCAGAATGACCATGAGGTAGTATCTGGTGATAGGGTGTCTGAGCGGTTTGAATGACCTTGTGGCGATGCTGGCGTATATGACTCCGAAATGCATGGATGCAAGGGTCATGAATACCATGATGATTATGTTTATCGCATTGGAGTCATAGAACATGATAGATGTGTTCTTCGTGCTGAATCCTCCTGTAGCGATCGTGCTGAATGCGTGGTTGATGGCGTCAAACGGGGTCATTCCCGCTGCCCAGAGACAGAGGAATTCTGCTATGGTGAGGCCTATGTATGTGAATGTTATGACCCTGACCGTCTTGCCTGACTTATATCGGTAGCCTTCCTTGGCAATTGATGAAAGCTCCAGGTGTGACAGCTTGAACTTGAACGTGCTGGTGTCCGGAAGGATCAGCAGCAGGAATACGACGACACCCAGTCCTCCGATGTAATGGGTCGATGAACGCCACATCAGCAGGCTCTTGGGAAGCGCTTCGATGTCTGTCAGGATGGTCGATCCAGTGGTCGTGTAGCCGGAAACGCTTTCGAACCATGCGTTCATCAGGGTGAATTCTCCTCCCCAGAGAACATATGGAAGCATGCCGAATATGAATGACAGCAGCCATGAAAAGACTATGGTGACAAATCCCTCCTGGGTCGTCTCCTGCTGGGCATTTTTTACGAAGATCAATGGGAAGGAACCGGCTATGCTGGTGATGAGGAAGCTGATAAGCAGGGGAGTGAATCCTGAGTCGAAGCCATATGCGGCCGATACTCCCAGTGATAGGAGCATGAACAATGCGTTGACTTGCAATGCCTTGCCGATGTCAAGCGATATGGCTTTGACGTTCATCATATTCTATATGTCGCTTATGTCGATCAGGCCGGAGAGGACAGCGTAAACTGTCAGTTTGCCTATTGATCTGGTCTGGAGCTTATCGCATATGTTGTTCCTGTGGAATATCGCTGTCGGAACTGAAATCTTCAATCTCTCGGCTATCTCTTTGTTGATCAGTCCTTTGACTATAAGTACGAGCACCTCTTTCTCTCGATCAGACAGCCTGTCGGCAATCCTTCTCTTGCGTGCTGTCTCGTCTGTCATATACCATCTGCGTTCAAGCTCCGATTCCATTAGCCTGTCTCTGAGCTCCTTCTCGCTGACGGTGCAGTCAAGCAATCTGAATCCAGCCTTCTCAATAGCTTCATTGCTGCCTTCGGCCAGCACGGTTGTCTGGTCTTTCAGGGTCTCGAACTCATCGGCGTTGCTGAACAGCATTTCTGTGCTCACGAAGAAATGCACGAAATGTCTGTTGGAGTCCCTGATCATCTCCTCCATTGTCTTGTATATGTGGATTTCCACATGGTCATAGATCTCCCAAAGCATGCCGCGCAGCGACGTGCTGGTCAAAGTATTCCTATCTATGATTGCAAAACACGGGTTCATATCTTCGCAAATATAATGATTCTAAATCAAATTCACTATCTTTGTATGATTTTAGAAAAGGCCAAAAAGCTCGAAGAATTTTTGGCCCGGCCCGGGTAGGGCCGAAGTTCCCCCTGAAAGGGGGATGTCACGTAGTGACAGGGGGTTAAGATAATATTAAATACAACATGGAAAAAATAAGCAACAGAATCTATTCAGTAGGAGTTAACGACCAGGACAAGGTCCTTTTCGAAGGCCTATGGCCGATTCCTTACGGTGTAAGTTATAATTCATATCTCGTCGTTGACGAGAAGGTTGCCCTCATCGACACTGTAGAGTGCGGTTTCGAGGAAGAGTATCTTGCAAACATCGATGAGGTGCTCGGTGGCAGGAAGATCGATTATCTTGTGGTGAACCACATGGAGCCGGACCACTCGTCGCTGATCGCGTACATGCTCGAGAAACATCCTGAGCTCCAGATCATTGCAAACGCAAAGACAGTCCCTATGCTCAAGGGCTATTACAAGACTCCGGAGGACAAAATCAAGGTTGTTGCAGAAGGCGAGTCAGTGAGCCTTGGCTCATGCTCTCTCAGTTTCCACATGATCCCTATGGTGCATTGGCCTGAGACTATGGTGACATGGCTCGCAGAGGAGGGGACCCTCTTCTCGGGAGATGCATTCGGTACATTCGGCGCCGTCAACGGCGGAATCGTTGATGCGGAAGGAACATTCGAGGAGTATCGCGACGAGATGATCAGATACTACTCAAACATTGTAGGAAAGTATGGCGTTCCAGTCCAGCAGGCCCTCAAGAAGCTCGGCGGACTTGAAATCAAGAGGGTTTGCAGCACACATGGACCGGTATGGGAGACCAACATCGCGCAGGTAGTTGCCCTTTATGACAGGATGAGTCGTTATGATGTCGACAGGGGAGTGTGTATCGTATATGGTTCCATGTACGGAAACACTGCAGCTGCGGCCGATGCTCTTGCAATGGAGCTCGAGGCTCGCGGCATACCTTACGCCATCCATGACCTTGCAGGTAACAATGCAGGAGAACTCGGAGTGTCAGGCGCAATCAGAGACGCCTTCAAGTATGACACTATCGTGGCAGGTTCCCCTACATATAATAACGGCATCTTCCCTCCAGTGGAGACCTTCATGAGAGCATTGAAGGCGCGCCAGGTGAAGGGAAGACGATTCTATGCGTTCGGCTCATACACATGGGCAGGAGCCAGCGTGAAGCAGCTCAATGCCCTCGCCGAGGAGATGGGCTTTGAGGTACTGGGAGACGGCATGTCATTCCCGCAGGCATATACCAGCGAGAAATGCAACATCGCAGCCGTCGCTGACCTGCTGATGTAGTAGAAATATAGTCGCTGATGAAGACATCGTCCACAGTTTTATAGTAAAAGCGTGGCAGATACCCACCTCGAAGGCTGGATCTGCCACGCTTTCGCTATGTTTTCGTGGAAGGTGTTTACAAATTAAACAGTTTTACATTATCACGGCAAGGTTTGAGATCGCCCTTTTCTATGGCATGAATGATCTCCACCACCTTGTCATTCATTGGGGTAGGACATCCGACCTTGCGGCCATAGTCAGACACAGCGCCGTTGATCGCATCTACCTCTGTAAGCTTGCCTTTCTCCAGGTCCTGCAGCATGCTGGCCTTGAGGAGGGCATGCTTGCGTATGGCGATAGGTATGATGAAGAATGAAACAGCCTTCTTTACTGCACCCTTATAATCAAGAAGCTTCACGATATCCTTGCCCTGTACCGGCTCGATCCTGATCCCTCCGGCAGCACATACGTCAATGCACTCCTTTATGAGCGCCTGGACGATACGGCGAGAGTCCTTCGGACCAGCAGCCTCTCCAAATGTGCAGCCCAGGACTGCACTCATGCCGGAGAATGCGGCGTTGATCAGGAGCTTACTCCAGCGTGTTCCGATGAAGTTCTCCTCTACATCCACGGTTCCCATGGCCTCCAGCATCTGCTTCACCTTGTCGAAATGCTTGTGCTTGTCCGGCGTGATCGCTCCAAGTGAGAAAGAGAGCGCGTCAGGCTCGCTGGTCAGCTCGCACACTCCCGGCGACTGCATGGTCGCACCCCATGCCACGGTACATCCCAGCACCCGCTCCTCTCCGAGGATCGATGCTATCTGCACCTCCGGCAGACCGTTCTGGAACGTCACCAGCACCCCGTCCGGTGCAAGGTAGTCCTTCAGCATCGTCACGACTTCCTTGTTGTTCTGCTGCTTTGTCATCAGGAAGATGACGTCGTATGTGCCTGACATCTGGTCAGGAGTGTATGCCGTCACCTTCTGTGTGAATTCCATAGTGCCCACTACATGGGCGCCGTCTGCGTTCAGGGCCTCCACATGGGCCTTGTTGCGGTTGATAAGTTCGATAGGCATTCCTGCCTTTGCTATGAATGCTCCCAGTATTGTGCCCAATGATCCGGCACCATATATCGCTGTTCTCATAAATGAAAGTTAATATTAGTATATAAAGTCATAACTGATTCCGTTGACCCCCGCCCCGTACCTTCGGTACTCAGGCACCCCCTGGCCGGGGGTGGCATGTCAACTCCATCAGTCATGACTTTATAGTTTATCCCATTATATATTTACCAATTTTAGGAATGCGGCGGATGATGAGGCTTACAATGGCCGTGAGGACGAAGCCGCACAGTGCGGACGCCACGATCTGCACTGGAGTGGTCCATGCTCCAAGGCTGCCCTCAAGGCCTATCCCCAACTGGTTCCTGAAGAATCCGCAAACCGGTACAAGTATCAGCAGGTGGGCAAGATAGATGCCGTAACTTGCATTTGATACCGGCAGCAGAACCTTCTGGTAGAATGAACCTTCCGCCTTGCACTTCTTGAAGAGAAGGATCCATGCTACGGACATCAGAACGACTCCGATGGTGTCGTTGCACCATGTCGTCTCCCACCATACGGCCATGTCGACCATGCCTCCGACAGGATATGTCCCGCCTGCACTTTCGAATACCCTCCAGAGGAATCCTCCGAACGAGATCGCAAAGCCGACAAGGAACGACGGCACTGCAATCAGCAGCGTCTTCTTCCATGACAGCTCGCCCACGAACTTACGGAAATACAGACCCAGCAGCAGATATCCTATGAAGCCGCTGAAGTAGTAGAATGTTCCATATGCATTCCAGCTGGCCTCGCCCCAGAACGGCACGAGAGCCTGGCGAGGAAGTCCTGACGGGCCGTAGATCACGGTCGGAGCGGTTTCCATATACCAGTCCCTGAAAAGCGGAATCAGCGTAGTGAACAACCATATGCCCAGATAGACCTGGAGTTCCTTCTTGCCGACCTTCTCAGCCCAAGGCGAGAGGAGAGGCATGAGGAGGTATACTCCGATCAGCATATATACAAACCAGAGGTGGCCTGCACTATAGTTGAAGTTGAAAAGAAGGTTCTTGAAGTTGACTCCCGGTTCGCCCCATGCGAAGGCATATACGGCAGACCATATCAGGAACGGGATAAGGATGCGCACCGTTCTTCTGCGGAAGAACTCTCCTGTAGAGTAGTGCAGCGGGAACTGCAGATAGCTTGACGCAATGATGAATAATGGAACGCAGGCGCGTACGACCGAATCGAAGAATGATGCCCAGAATGCATCTGTCCTGGTCAGGATCAGAGATCCGTCTCCGCCCAGATAGAAGGGCTCCGTGCTGTGTACGATAATAACCATCAGGCATGCCGCCACTCTCATCCAGTCTATCCAGACTTCTCTTTTTCTGTTTTTCATATTTGTGTTGATTGACTATCAACACAAATGTAATAAAAAATCTTTACTTTTGCCGAGTTTAAAATCTGACGGTATGAACAATTCGGTATTGAGAGCGTCCGGTGACCCTATGGGAGCGGCGATATATGACTATCACAAGAACGGCAAGGCTGCCAAACTGAGGGTCTTCTCCTCGCAGTTCGATGAGGATGAGATCCCGGTTGAGGATCTGTTCCGCAGTTTCAAGGACATGCCTGAGCTTGAGCAGGTGGCCCTGAAGGCCGCGCAGGGCCGTATCCTCGACGTCGGTGCCGGAAGCGGTTGCCACAGCATAGCCCTGACGGCGATGGGTAAGG
>JAGBSL010000027.1 GCA_017631875.1 Bacteroidales bacterium
GATGTCATATAGAAATCATCCCCGACCCTGCATACGTCCGGATCGGAATAGTCTGCATTCAGCACGGGGTTTACATAATGCGTACCTCTGTCAGGGTTCCAGGAACAGGATTCCTGCTGTGCGTATGCCTGAATGCTTAAAACTGCTGCTGCGGCCATGATTGTGGCCATACGGATAAGAGATGCTGACATGATGTTATGTTTATACTACAAATATAAACATGTTCCCGGAATTTTCTTCTCAAGAAAAAGACAGTCTTTATTATTGTGACGGATTGTGATGATATCTGTTACAAAATGTATTGAGCGGGAAATCATGTGTTTCTAATTTTGCAGATGTATATTAAAGTATTTGGAATCATGAAAAGAACTGCCTTGCTTCTGGTTTTTACTTTGCTGGTGATGAGCCTGTCAGCAGCTGAGTATAGAATAGTTTCACCTGATGGGAAATATCAGATGACATTTACCGATGTAAACGGAGCTGTAGAGTACACAATTTCCTGGGGCGGACGGCATATAGTTGCTCCGTCACGCCTTGGCATCAATCCCGGCCAGCCATATCTCGAAGGCTTGAAGATCAAGGATATCAGGTATAATGGAGAGACTGATCAGACCTGGGACCCGGTGTATGGCGAGCGTGACCTTATCAGAGACCATTATAATTCCTATACGGTTGAATTTGAGAGGGAGTCCGATGATCCCCGCAAGACTGCCGTGCCTGTCGCTCTCCAGGTGCGGGCTTATGATGAAGGAATTGCGTTCCGTTATGATTTTACAGGCGGAAGCTATATCAAGATTACGGACGAATACACCGAATTCGCTTTTCCTGAAGGCAGTATGGCATATTTTACCCAGCGCGCTCAGACCGTACACCAGCTGCTTCCGCTGAAGGATTGGCCAGGTGACGGACAGTCGGACAGACCGTTGCTGGTCCAGCTTCCTGATTACGGTTATGTGTGCCTTGCTGAAGCTCAGGTTGTGGATTATGTCCGCACGAAATTCTCGCTGGGTCCAAAGCCTAATACCATTTACACTGCGATGTATGGTCCGGTAGAGGAAATCGCACCTTACCACACTCCATGGAGGGTAGTGATGTATGGCGAAAAGGCCGGCACAATCCTCCAGAACAATGACATATTCTATAACCTCAATCCCGAGTGCAAGATACAGGATACATCGTGGATCCGTCCTGGAAAAGTCATGAGAGAGGTTACACTGACCACGGAAGGCGGAAAGGCGCTGGTGGATTTTGCCTTGAAGAGAAACCTGCAGTACATTCATTTTGATGCAGGCTGGTATGGTTGGGAATACGACAAGGCGTCCGATGCTACTACAGTCACTTTGGACCCTCGCCGCAATCCTGATCCCGATGCCCTTGACCTTCAGGAGGTCATTAGATATGCGAAGAAAAGAGGTATCGGCGTCATATTGTATGTCAATCAGAGGGCCCTTCAGCAGCAGCTCGACGAGATATTGCCGCTTTATAAGAAATGGGGTGTTGCCGGCATCAAGTTCGGATTCGTACAGGTAGGATCACAGACTTGGACAAAGTGGATGCACGAGGCTGTGGCCAAATGTGCGGAGTATGGCCTGATGGTCGACATCCATGACGAATACCGCCCTACAGGATTCAGCCGTACATATCCTAACCTGATGACTCAGGAAGGCGTGAGAGGAAATGAGGAATTTCCGGATGCGTTCAACAATACTGTACTGCCGTTTACACGATATGTATGCGGTCCGGCCGATTATACAATATGCTATTACAGACAGGATTTCGGTCGTCTGAACACTCAGGAGGATGCGTATGGCGTGCCTCGTTCAAAGAGCATCCAGACAACACCGGCTCATCAGCTGGCCTTGTCAGTCGTGTACTATAGTCCTTTGCAGTACATGTACTGGTATGACAAGCCGTCTGACAGTCAGGGCGAACCGGAACTGAAGTTCTTTGACGACGTCTACACTGTATGGGATGACACAAGGATACTTGACGGAGTGCCCGGAGAGTTCATCACGACCGCAAGACGTCATGCAGACGAGTGGTTCATAGGAAGCATCACAAACCAGAAGAGAACCGTTTCCATCGCTCTGGACTTCCTCCCCGAAGGAACCCATATGGCAGAGATATATACCGATGGAGACAAGTCTATCCCTACAAGGACCAAGGTCAAGGTAGAGAAGTGCAAGGTCACCAGGAAAGATGTCCTGACATTTGACCTCAGGCAGAGCGGCGGCGTGGCCATAAGGATACAGCCCGTTGTGACAAAACGTCCGTAAGTCTGTTACAAAACAAATCCTTCTTATAAACATTGTTTATATACATTTGCGGATGTAAACTGATAACCATACCGCATTGGACACTGACCACAGAACCCTGACATCTCGTCAGAACGAGATTGTCGCTAAGGCGTATCGTACGATGTACGGTGCTGTCTGCGGTTATGTGGCGAAGCGTATCAGTTCTTCGTCCGATGTGGAGGATATTGTGCAGGATACGTTCGAGTGTCTTCTGGCTCCGGGCCGAATCTTTTCGGAGCAGACAATCAGCAGATTTATTTATTCGGTGGCTCATGGCCTTGTCGTAAACTGGTACAGGCGACATGCCTGCAGTATCAGGGCGCAGGAATATTTCTTTGCGCACTCTCCTGTGTCGGCAGAAGATGCGGATGTCAAGGTGCAGGTGGCAGATGTCATGAGGGTAGAGGCCCAGGTGCTTCTGTCGGTGGGAAACACAGGAAGAACTGCGTACATGATGTCGGTGCATCAGGGGGAAAGCGCGAAGGAGATCGCGCGTCGTCTTGAATTGAGCGAAAGGACAGTGGAAAACCACATTTTCAGGACGAGGGCCAAGGTCAGGATGGCGCTGAAAAAAGCGTTGTAGGGTGAAATAGTACTAACACTATTAATAAAAACTATTAACTTATGAGATTATCATCAATTCTTAGAAAAACCTTGCAGGTAATGCTCATCCCAGCACTTCTGAGTTGGGGAGGGCAGGCTTATGCACAGCAGCAGCTCTCCGGCAAGGTGGTCGATAACGCAGGTGAGCCTGTAATCGGCGCTATGGTAATTGTCGACGGTGCTTCAACAGGTGCCCAGACAGATCTTGACGGTAACTTCACTCTTAAAGTGGCGGAAGGTACGCAGGTAACAGTATCTTTAATGGGCTACAAGGATGCGAAGACCGCAATGAGAAATGGTATCATCATTACTCTCGAGGAAGATACTACTCTTCTTGATGAGGTTGTGGTGGTAGGTTACGGTGTCCAGAAGAAGGAGACTCTTTCTGGAGCTATTGCCGTAGCAAACGAAAAGATGCTGAAGGAGAAAGGTTCTCTTTCCAGCCCGCTTCAGGCACTTCAGGGACAGGTTCCGGGTGTGATCATCACTCGTGGATCTTCTGCTCCTGGTGACGAGGGTTGGTCAATGAGCCTGCGTGGTGCATCATCAAAGAACAACGTTGAGCCTCTTGTCATCATCGACGGAGTGGCTTACGAAAGCATCAACGAGATGCGCCTTCTCAACCCTTCAGACATTCAGTCTATGTCTTTCCTTAAGGACGGTGCTGCAGCCATCTATGGTTCACGTGCAGCCGGTGGTGTGGTTCTCATCACAACAAAGGCTGGAGCAAAGGGTAAGGCAAAGGTTGAGTATTCAGGTTCTGTCAGCATGAAGACAGTAGGTCTTATGCCAGAGCTTATGGACATTGACCAGTGGTCTCAGGCCGTTATGACAGCTCTTGAGAACGACAACAATACCAACCATACCTGGTATAACTACGCAAAACTCGCGCAGCAGTACAAGGGAATGTACATCGATCTCACTCAGACAGCAAATCCTTACGGAACAACAGCTTTCACCGACGTGTCTGATTTCGTTTTCGATGATAAGGTGAATTGGCTCAACAGCCTCTTCGACGAGTCATGGTCGACAAACCACAATCTGAGCATTTCCGGTGGATCTGAGAAAATAGCTTATCGTGTTTCAGCGGGTTACCTCTATGATGGTTCTCCACTTGTTTACGGAAATAACAACAACCAGCGTTTCAACCTTAGAGTAAACAACACATTCCAGATTACAGACTGGCTCTCTCTCGAGTCAATGATTTCATATAACCGCCAGGAGCAGGTCGCTCCGACGAATATCGGTGGAATGCTGACAGTAAACATGCCTATGCCGGGTCTTCCGATGTTCACTCAGGACGGAAAGGCTTATGGTTGGGGTACATGGGCTTCTCCGGCTGCTCTTGCAGAGTTCGGTGGTGACAACAAGCTTTCAGTTTCTGCAATCAACATCAGCGAGACTTTCAAGGCTAAGATCACAAAGTGGTTGGATTTCAACATCAATCTCGGTTATAATACATCTACAGCAGAGCGTAATACTGTTTCTAAGTCGATTGATTTCTATAACTACGCAGGAACAAAGAAGGTCCTCACTAAGCCGACCCCTGCTGAGACTTACTATTCTCAGACAGCAAGCTCTACTGACTTTTATTCAGTATCAGGTTACCTCAATGGTCACCATTCTTTCAATGACGCTCACAACCTCAACGTTACCCTCGGAGGTCAGTATGAGTTCAAGGACTATACTTACTTCGGCGTGAAGGCTGAGGATATCCAGGAAAATCTTGAGATTGTAAACGGTTCTGGTGAGATCACTCTCGTGAGCCCTAACAAGTATCAGTGGGCGATCGCATCAATGTTCGCAAGAGCAAACTATGACTACAAGGAGAAGTATCTCGTTGAACTCAATGCTCGTTACGACGGTTCTTCGAAATTCCAGCCAGAGAACAGATGGGCGTTCTTCTGGGGCGGCTCGCTCGCATGGCGTATCGCTGAGGAAGGTTTCCTCGATGACGCAGAGTGGCTTGATGAACTCAAGCTCCGTGCTTCTTACGGTGAGGTAGGTAACCAGAGCGGTATCGACAACTACGACGGTGTCCTCCTTTACAACCCATCTGCATCTTCAGGTGCACTCGTAGGCTCAGGCCTCCTCTCACAGATCACAACAAACGGTAAGCTCGTTTCCCTCACACGTCAGTGGGAGCGCATCGAGAACTACAATGTCGGTCTCGACTTCGGTCTCTTTGGAAATCGCCTTACCGGTACTGTAGAAGGCTTCATGAAGCATAATGACAACATGCTCGTAGGTATCAGCTATCCTTCACTTATCGGTGATTCAGCTCCTTCAACCAACAATGGTGTGTTCAGAGCATGGGGTTATGAGGGTATGATCCAGTGGAGAGACAATATCGGTGACTTCTCATACAGCCTCGGTGGAACTTTCACATTCGCACGCAACAAGCTTGTTGATCTTGGTGGTGATGCTGCGATCACAGCTGGTTCTTATGTAAGCAACCGCGAGGGTTATCCTCTCAACTCTATCTTCGGTCTCCGTTACGGCGGAAAGATCCAGACAGAGGAGCAGCTCAGCGCCTATGTGGAGAAGTATTATCCAAACAACACCATCAACATGCCGACTGAGCTTCGTCTTGGCGACAACATGTTCGTGGATGAGAACGGTGACGGCAAGCTTACTGAGCTTGATTACGTATTCCTCGGATCAGATACTCCAGAAATCCAGTATTCATTCAATGCAGGCGTTGCCTGGAAGGGCCTCGACTTCTCTGTAGTATTCCAGGGTGCAGCAAACCGTACAGTGTTCAACGGCGTCAACAACTGGACAGTTCCTATGCGCGCTCTCTACACCAACACTACAAATCACACTGTAGGCAAGACATGGAGCAAGAGCACACCGGATGCACACTATCCTACCTATACAAATAAGAGTAACATCAACAACTATAACTACCAGGCATCAACTTGGTCTGTATCTGACGGAGCATACATCAGACTTAAGAATGTATCTCTCGGATATACTCTTCCTGACAAGCTCTTCAAGGCAGACAGCGGCGTTTCAGGATGCCGTCTGTACTTCACAGGAACAGACCTTTGGGAGTACTCAAAGATTCTTGACGGATGGGATCCGGAGGCTAAGAGCAACCCTGGCACAACTTCACGTTACCCATTCCTCAGATCATTCACATTCGGTGTTAACCTTACATTCTAATCAGCCATGAGAAAAGTAATTAAAAATACAATAATCGCTTTG
This sequence comes from Bacteroidales bacterium, assembly GCA_017631875.1. The sequence continues at coordinate 6,111 of JAGBSL010000027.1, forward strand.
GGAGCGGCCATCATGGCAGTTTCATGTATGGACCTCAATCCTAAGTCGCAGATGGCGGATGACCACGTATGGACAAAAGCCGCCAACTATGCTCTCTTTGCCAATCAGTTCTATGGATGGACAAGAGATTTTCAGAGTTCAGGTGTGTCGGACGGCCCTCATTCAGATTTCCGTTCAGACCTTCTGGTAGGAACAGGTGAAAACCTTTTCAACAAGGGAACCAACACTATCCCTACTTCAGACGGAAACTACAGCGGCAACTACAAGAAGATCTACTATACTAATCTTCTGCTTAAGAATGCCGAGTCATTCTCTGACAAGGCTGCTATCGCAACCCCTATGGGAGAAGCATATTTCTTCAGAGCATACTGCTATTTTGACCTGGTACAGCTCTTTGGAGATGTCATTTACGTGACAGAGCCGGTTGATCTTGATAATGAGAAGCTCTATGGCAAGCGTGACAACCGTCTTGAAGTAATCAAGGCTTGCGTAAATGACCTCAAGAATGCTGTGGAACTTCTTCCTGAAACACCTGCCGAGTACGGACGTCTCTGCAAGTCTGCTGCAAACGCATTTCTTTCAAGAGTAGCTCTTTATGAGGGAACTTGGCAGAAGTATCACAATAAGAACACAGCTGAAGCTGAATTGTTGTTTGATGAGGCTGTAAAGGCTGCTGAGAAAGTGATGGCTGATTCACAGTTCTCACTCTTCTATAGCGAGGCACTTGGCGGACGCGATAGCTATCGTTACATGTTCGTTCTTGAGAATGTCGCATGCAACCCGGCTGGTCTTACTAAATCAGACAACAAGGAGTATATCCTTGCAAGATGTCATGACGAGGTGCTTAAGCCTATCGGCCTTAACATCACACATGCTACAGCATCAGCTTTCTATCCGACACGTAAGCTTGCTACGATGTATCGTTGCCAGGACGGTCTCCCTATTGAGAAGTCATCTCAGTTCAAGGGCTTCAACTCTGTGACATCTGAGTTCGACAACAGAGACAACCGTATGAATGCAACCCTGCTTAAGCACGGCCAGAAGTATTGGAACAATGACGGTAAGTGGCGTACAGCATGGGATGATACTGATGAGGCTCTTGTTGCTTCAGTATTCGGTAACACTGGTTACGCTACATATAAGTGGGCTACTGAGCGTCAGGTAGCAGATGCGAGCGAGGGATACGATTTCCCTGTAATCCGTCTTGCTGAGGTTTATCTCAACTATGCTGAGGCTATATATGAGCTCAATGGATCTATCACAAACGAGCAGCTCGATGCTTCCCTTAACCTTGTACGTAAGCGTTCGAACCCTGATATGGTGAAGCTTTCAAATGAGCTTGTAAATGCAAATGGTCTTGACATGCTTGAGGAGATCCGCGCAGAGCGTACAGTGGAACTCTTCCACGAGGGATTCCGTATCGATGACCTCAAGAGATGGAAGACTGCCGAGATCGAGATGCCAGGAAACCGCGTAGGTGTCCTTTGGAAGGGTACTCAGTTTGAGACCTCATGGGCAAATCAGTCAAATCCTCTTGATGAGAACGGATGCATAATCAAGTATGATGGATGCGTATGGGCGGAGAAGAACTATCTCTATCCTCTTCCATCAAACGAGTGCCAGCTCAATCCACAGCTCGGTCAGAACAAGGGTTGGGAATAATATTCAAAAACAGGAATCAATATGAAAAGTATAAAAAGATATTTGCCTTTAGCCGCTCTTGCGCTTATGTTCGGCTTCGCGTCATGCGAGGAGGAGTCATATGTGCTTGACTCGGCGAGCCTTATGTATTCGATCCAGATCGATATGGCAAATGAGGACAAGGCTAAGATATATGTGGATGAGACTGAGTCTCAGACTCTTCCTCTTCTTGTGGGAGAAAGCATCCAGCTCGGATTCACATCGGATCCTGCCGATCTTTCTACCCTTACCTATCCGGATGTGGTATGGAGCTCAAGCGACGAGTCTGTCGTAGTTGTTGACGAGACAGGTAAAATTACAGCAAAGGCTGCCGGTATTGCAGTCGTGACAGTAAACCCTTCTACAGTCAACCTTCCTGCAACAGCTTCCATCAAGGTTACAGTAGTATCAGAAGTTACAAAGGTAACAGCTATCGAGATTACCGACGACAGCGATCACGTGAGCGAGTTCAGTCCGCTTCCTTCATGTTACATCGGCGAGTCGATGACTCTCATCGCAACTGTAACCCCTGCAGAGGCTACATACAAGACAGTCCTCTGGTCTTCAAAGGATGAGTCTGTTGCGGTAATCGATCCTATCACAGGTGTCGTTACAGGTGTTGCTCAGGGTGAAGTGAAGATGGTGGCAACTGCTCTTGACGCAGATAAGGTTTCTGCTGAGTATGCCATCTACATCGATAAGGTGATCACTCCAGAGGGAATCAAGATCAACAATGCTCCTGCAGCAAATGATGTGTTCTCTGTCGGCGACGGCTATTTCCAGATCGACTTCGAGACATATCCGGCAGTTTCTACCAAGTCTCAGCTTACATGGACATCAAGTGATCCGGCTGTGGCAACAGTAGATGCCAAGGGTAAGGTTACATTCAATATGTACGGTGAGGTTGACATTACAGTCACTGTCCCAGAGTCTGAGAACACTCCTGAGGGATTTGTGAAGACCCAGACAATGAAGTTCGTCATCCCTGCCGGATTCTACCGTGAGCACTTCGCTGATCAGAACCTTATCAGCTGGAACATGGCGACCGCGGGCGGTACACAGGAATGGAGAGCGGAGCCTCAGACTCATATCTTCTTCACTCCTAACAAGGCGAGTGCAAACACTCTCCGTGGTGACCTCAAGCGTACAGCTCCTACTTATATCACTAGAAACTATCCTATCCTTTGCTTCCGCATCGATGACGTGAACGATCTCGGATATGCCCGTAACCTCACATTCGATACAAGCGGAAATACTGAGGATGGAACCAAGTTCTCTGGCGGTATCGGTTCGAACAACAACAAGTGGAAGAAGAAGTATAAGTGTTCAGACGGTTCTGCAATCCTTGTCTACGACCTTGCAACTCAGGGCTTCGGTAAGTCAGACGGAACCAACCTGCTTCCAGAAGGAACAGTAGGTACATTCTCTACATTCCAGCTCAAGTATGCTGATATCAGATTCTCTGACAAGTCTGACTTCCCAGAAGATCCGGGCGTACACTACAGAATGTTCTGGTTCCATACATTCCAGAGCGAGGATGCACTCAACGCTTATCTTAACGAGTGGTCAACCGAGACAGGAATTACATTCGAATAAATGTAAAGCAATGAATTATAATGCTTTAAAGTCAACAGCCGAGCCTCAATACGAGGCTCCGGCTGTTGCCGTTCTAAATATGCAGAACGAAGGAATCCTCTGCGCAAGTACGCAGGAGTATGATGATGAGTTGGATTGGGTGTGGTAAAAAGGAGGTAGTTATGAAGAAGATCCATTATATCATCGCCGCTGCGTTCCTTATGCTTGCAGCTTCCTGCGCAAAAGAGCAGATGCCTTCAGTGGAAGGTAATGAGACTGGTCTCGTCAAGAAGACATTCACAGCTGATTTTGCTGTCGAGACCAAGACATCCCTTGTTGATGGCAAGAAAGTGCATTGGACTGAGGGCGACCAGATCTCGGTCTTTGACAATGTCAATAACAAGAACAATGCATTTGCGTCAGCAAACATCAGCGGCGCAGGTGCTGATTTTACAGGATATACAGCCGATGGCGCTACGGAATATGTGGCACTTTATCCGTACAAGTTCGGTGCGTCATATGATGCAGCAAACAGAAAAGTCACTGCAAATATACCATGCCGCCAGAAGGCAGTAAACGGCAGTTTTGATAACAATCTCAATATCGCACTTGCGGTATCTGACGGTTCGCATCTCTCATTCAAGAATGTCTGTGCCTTGCTGAAGGTTACGATTCCGGAAGGCGTGGAAAATGTGCGTTCGCTGTCATTTGTCACAGGTACGTATGTTTCAGGACGAGTGGATATCACTTTGAATGAGGATGGTACTTTTGCTGTAGCCGGCAATACAAGCCAGAACAATTCATTCAAGGAAGTCAATCTTGACAATGGAGGTGCAGCCATGACCCCAGGCGACTACTACTTCGTCGTTATGCCGGGTACATATAACAAGATATATCTGAGCGTGACTACAATTGACAATGAGTTGTACACACGTTATTCTAACTCTAAGCTTGACGTCAAGTCTAATGCGGTGATCAATCTGGGAACGGTTCCTGTTGACGGTTCAAAGAAGTTCAGGATTACTAATTTTGCTACTGCTCCGATTTCTCTTGAGGATAACTGGACAATCGGATGGGAAATTGACGAGTCCTACGCAGGAAAGAACCTTACCTGGAGCAACAGAAATACAAACATCATTAGCACAGCTCCGGCAACAGTGACCGGTGCAGGTACTACAGGAACGGCTGAAATCATTTTCAACAAACGTCCCGGTATCGCGATCCTGAATGCCACTTATGATGGTGTCACTTATCCGATTACCTTTGACGTGCGTCCGTGGTATCGTGATGAACCTTCAGACTGGACCCTTGCAACGACAGATGCGACAATGAGCGAAATCAAGACAACAGAGCAAGGAGAGAAATATGTTGAGATTACATCAAATGCAAGCGGTCATGGCAACATCAAACGTTCAGGAAAGCCATGGTTCTCTCCGGAAATGGCGCCGATCGTTTGTATTAGGATAACCGATATCGCCGATGAGGGCTATTCGTCATCGATCAAGTTCGACTGTGCTAACTTCAAGTTCAACAACGTCAGCTTTGCTGGTGAAATCGGCAATGGAAACAGGAAGTTTGTTCATAAATACTCCCTTTCAGATGGATCGGTAGTGCTTGTTTATGACCTTTCTGCCCAGACGATGAAGGCCACTCCGATTCCGTCTGACTTCCTTGCTGACGGAAACGTTCAGTTCAAGATCTGTGATTTCAAGAAGGGAGGCACTGCAGCTCAGGGAACATACAAGTTCTTCTGGTTCCGCAGTTTCGGTTCTATGACGGATCTGGAGACTTACCTTGATGATTGGTCGACAGAAACAGGACTCACTTACGAAAAAGTTAAATAAATGAAAAGAACAATACTATCAATCCTGGCAGTGATGGCCGCGCTTATGTGCGCGGCATCCTGCTCGGATCCTCTCAAAGATGGAGTCGTTGACCTGACTCCGAACAAGCCGGGCGGCAACACAGAGACGCCTGGTGGCGGAAATGAGGACGGAAAAGATGATGAAGACGGCGGAAATACCGGCAATCAGGATTTTCAGTATCCTGCCGGATATAACTTCAACCATCCTTGTGCTCTCGTATCCGCTGAAGACATCGCAAGAGTGAAGGCAAGTGTCGCTGCTGCGAACACTTCGGATCCTGTGTATGTTTCGTACCAGAACTTCTGCAAGAGCCCTTACTGTGTTGCTTCATACAAGGCAAATCCGGTGGAGACTATCGTCAGAGGTGATGCAACAGGCACGGGAGTGAGTGGCGAGAACTATGGAAACATCATGCGTGATGCTTCCGCAGCATACCAGCTTGCACTGCGCTATCATATCTCAGGTGAGACCAAGTATGCCGATGCCGCTGTGACAATCCTCAACGCATGGGCAGACAAGTGTAAGAAGATCACTGCAAACGACAACAACCAGTACCTCTGTGCTGGATTCCAGGGCTATACCCTCGGAAACGCTGCCGAACTGCTCCGCGATTATGCCGGATGGGCATCAAACGACCAGAACGACTTCAAGACATGGCTCAGGAATGTCTGGGTTGCCAAGAACGAATGGTTTGTCGACAACAAGGGAGGCAGCGGAGTATGTGACCTTCACTATTGGTCAAACTGGGAGCTTGCCAATCTTGCTTCTCTGATGGCAATCGGTATCTACCTCGAGGATGTGAACCTGATCAACAAGGTTTACCGCAATTTCCGTGAGGGAACCGGCAGCGGCGCGATCAACAATATGATCCCTTATGATCCGATTCCTGATCCGAACGGCCACGGTATGATTGCCCAGAGCATGGAGTCCGGACGTGACCAGGGACACGGAACACTTGTGATTTCCATGTGCGCTGAACTCTGCCAGATGGCATGGAATCTCGGAATAGATTTCTGGGGAATGGAGAACAACAAGGTGCTCGCAATGTGTCAGTACACTGCAAAGTACAATGTGAAGCCTACCGGCACCTATATCTGCGTTTCAATGCCGTTCACTCCATATTCATACTGCAAGCCTGGCTGCGGATGCAACAACCAGTCGCATGGTGCTGAGCACACCGTGGTTTCAGAGGCAGGAAGAGGAACAATCCGTCCGGGCTGGGACCTCATCTACTCTCATTACAAGTATGAGAAGAACTGTTCTGCAGATGAGGTTTATTATGTGAAGCTTTTTGCAGAGCAGCTCAGATATACAAACGGCAGCCTTACAGGTGACGGTGGATCAGGCGACGCCCGCTATGGCTCTGCCAGCGGTGCCTTCGACCAGATCGGCTGGGGTACAATGATGTTCTATAAAGGAGAATAATGAGAAGATTATTGGTTTATCTGTCAGTGGCCGTGATGTCCGGGGTGATTTCATGTTCATGTAATAACCTTAAGCAGGGTAATGTGGATCTTGAACTTCCTGACGACGGAAAGGAGGAAGGTCTGGTCATTCCGGATAAGTTTGTGCATCCGGGCCTGCTTCATACTGCAGAGGATGTGGAGCGCTGGAAGGAGATAGTTGCAGATCAGGAGCAGCCGGCATATGCCTGCTATGAGAAATTTGCTGCTGATGCGCACTCGAAGCCCAATTATCCTCTTCATGGTCCTTTCAAGGAAATCTATCGTGGAACCTTTGACGGAAAACAGTCTATACAGGGCAACTATGAGAGCGATTTCAATGCCGCTTATCAGAACTCTGTGATGTATGCAGTGACAGGGGATGAGGCCCACGCCTTGAAGGCTGTGGAAATCCTTAATGCCTATGCCAATAATCTCAAGGCGATTGTCGGCAACGACCAGCCGCTGCTTGCGGGCATCATGGGCGTGAAGTTCATGTATGCTGCAGAGATGATGAGATATCTCTATCCGCAGGGCATGACAGACGAGTCATTTGCCAGGGTGTGCGCAATGTTCCGCAATGTCTTTGTTCCTGTGCTTGAGGAGTTCATGGCCAAGCCTGCCTATTCGAACGGCAACTGGGGTGCATCAGTGGGCATGTCATACATTGCAGCAGGAGTACTTTTTGACGATAAGGCTATGTATGAGAAGGGCGTGAAGTTCTACCAGTTCGGCAATGACAACGGCACCATCTACAATTACGTTGATGGACAGACCGGACAGTGCCAGGAGAGTGGACGCGACCAGGCTCACACTCAGCTTGGGCTTGCATGTCTTTCGGTATCATGCGAGATAGCCTGGAACCAGGGCACCGATCTCTATGGAATCGATGACAACCGCCTGATGAAGGGTTTTGAGTACACATCACGTTACAATGTCGGTCACAATGACCTCCCATACAGAGTATGGAAGGACGTGACAGGCAAATACTGCAACTGGCAGACCATCTCTGAAGAGAAGAGGGGCCAGTTCCGTCCGGTGTTTGAAATGCCTTACAACCACTATGTGAACAGGAAGGGCCTTTCAATGCCGAACACTGCCGAGGTGTTGAAAAAGATCCGTCCGGAAGGCTATTATTACGAGCATTTCGGTTTCGGCACTTTCCTTTTCAGCGATAAGAAGTAACGCCGGGAAATCATCGGTATTGTGACGGGGTAACCCCGAACATCTCCTTGAAATATTTCGTGAAGTATTTCGGTGTGTTGAATCCCACCATGTCAGATACTTCCGCAACCGTAAGATTTGGGTCGTCCCGCAGCAGCTGGGCGGCCCTTTTCAGTCTCATTGTGCGGATGAATTCCGACGGTGTCATTCCGGCGATGGACTGCATCTTGCGGTAGAGGTTCATTCTGTGCATTCCGACGTCAGAGGACAGCTCCTCAACAGAATATTCGGAATTGTCCATGTTCTTCTCGATGCATTGCATGATCCGTGTCATCAGTTTCTGGTCGATTGTCGTGATGGTAACCTCTGCAGGAGAGATTTCAGCACCTCTTGCAATAGTGTCGATACGCTTCTTTCTGTCTTCTATGAGGTTGCGGACTCTGGCAAGCAGGATGTCCAGCTTGAAAGGCTTGGTCAGATAGGCGTCTGCACCTGTTTCGTAGCCTTCAAGGCGCACATCTTCGGAAGTCCTTGCGGAAAGAAGTATTACAGGAATGTGTGATGTCTCGATGTTGTTCTTGATTGCCTTCACTACCTCGAATCCGTCCATGTTCGGCATCATCACGTCGCATATTATGATCTCAGCATTGCAGGTCTTGAGCAATTCAAGACACTGGCGTCCGTCAGCCGCCGGTGTCACATCATATAGCTCGGAAAGTTCTCCTACGAGATATTCCCTGAAGTCTGGATTGTCGTCTACAACCATTACTCGGGTTCTTCCTTCCGCTTTTTCATCGGTTATTTCTCCTGTTTCTTCGGTCTGCTGTCCGAATGATGTTTCTTCAACGCTGTCAGGTGACAAGGTCATAGGTATGTTGACCGTGAATGTCGTTCCCTTTCCCACTTCCGAACTGACGCTGATGCTGCCCGAATGCATCTCCACATACTGCTTCACGATGCTCAGACCGATGCCTGAACCCGTGCGGAGCTCAATGTTGCCGCTGCGGTAGAAGCGGTCAAACACTTTTCCTATGTCCTTTGCAGGGATGCCTATTCCGGTGTCTGATACGCTCAGGTGCATCACCCTGTCTTCCGTCTGCGTCAGGCAGACATTTATGAATCCGCCTTCTGGAGTGAATTTAAGGGCGTTTGACAGCAGGTTGTTGACGATCTTGTGCATCTGCATGCTGTCGAAGACCATCATAGGATGTTCCATTGCGTCTTCAAACGAAAGCATTATATTGCTTCTTTGTGCAGCATCTTTGAATGACAGCACGATGCCGTTTACAAATTCACTTATGTTGCCGGAGGTGAGACTGAGTTTTTCTCCTCCCATTTCCAGCTTTCTGAAGTCCAGAAGGTGGTTTACCATCGACAGGAGCTGGTTGGCGTTGTTGTGCATTGTCTGGAGCTTTGGCAGCAGCGGTGATTCCTGCATCTCCTTCATCACGCTTTCCAGAGGCAGGATGATCAGCGATAACGGAGTGCGCAGCTCATGCGACACGTTGGTAAAGAACTTGAACTTCATCTGGTCGAGGTTCTCCCTCTGGCGCTGTTTTTCCTTCTCCTTGTTTTCCTGAATCTTCCTTTTTGTGCGATGCAGCTGCCAGAAGATGAATGCTGCGACAATCGCAAGGAATATGCATACATATAATATATATGCAACGATGCTCTGGTAGAAAGGAGGGCGTATGACTATGTCTATGCTTGCGGTCTTTCCCCAGTCTGTGTCATTGTTGGCGGCCTTTACCATGAAGGTGTAGCTTCCCGGCTCCAGATATGTGTACTGAGCGAAGCCGGGGCCTGCAGGAGTGACTGTCCTCCATTCCCTGTCGAAGTTCTCAAGCTTGTAGGAGTAGGTCGTATGACTTGGATTGGCGTAGTTGAGGTTGGAGAACTCGAATGTGAGGAACGATTCGTCATGTTTGAGTGTGAGTTTTTCGCCCCAGGTCTCGAGGTTCTTGTCGTCCACGGTGATTCTTGTCAGAAGCGGGGCGGTGTGCGACCTGTCCTGATACATGTCTTGAGGCACCACTTCGCATATGCCGTGGGCTCCTCCGAAGTAAATGTGGCCGTTGGTGTGACTGATTGTCGATTTCTGGAAGAATGCACCGGCCTCTACGCCGTCATCCTTTCCGTATGTGGACACGGCGAAAGTATACTTTCCGTCAGCATTGATAGAAGGCCTTATCCTGGAGACATGGCTGAATGATGCTGCCCAGATGTTTCCTGTCCCGTCTTCGGCTATGCTCATGATGTATCCGGCAGGCAGGCCGTCTTTGCTGTCGACCTGGTATCTTATTCCGCTGCTCAGGTCAAGCACTCCGACTCCTTCTGTCGTAGCGGTCCACAGCAGTGACCTGTTGTCCAGAAGTATCTGATTTGTCTGGAGATGGCTGTTTTCCGAGTCCAGATCAGTCAAGATGAGATTGTCATTTATGGAATAGATGAATCTGCCGTTGTCTCCACAGATATAAAGTCTTTCTCCGGGTACTTCGCAGATGTCTCTGACAATCATGAACCTCTCCAGTCCGGGATGGCCTTCCCTAAGAAGGGTGATGAATCCGGTGTCGGGATCGAACCGTCCGACTCCTCCGTAGACAGACACCCAGAACCTTCCTTTGCTGTCTTCATAAAAGGATCTGACACAGTTGAAGTTAGGTTTGGCCTCCTGGTAGGACATGTCAACAGAGATGTCCTTATATTTGAAGTGAGTGACGCCGCCTCCGTTGATGCAGAACGCTCCGTTGTAGAACGTTCCCACCCATATCCTGCCTTTGCTGTCCTTATATAGGCTGATGCACAGCTCGTCCTTTAGCTCCTTGTGAGGGACCGTTACCTCTTTCGTACCGGGGTTATATAGCAGGAGTCCGTGGATTGTGCCGACGTAGATGTTGCCTTTGTCGTCTTCCACCATGCACTTGACGCTCTCGTCGTTCATGTCGCCCATGCTCAGATTGGTGTTGTTGATGGTGTTCAGACGTATGATGTCCTTGTTCCAGTAGAGGAGGCCTTCTGAAAGAGTGGCTATCCACACGCCGTTGCGATCGTCTGTGTATATCTTGGAAATGTCCGTGTGGTGATATATCTTCTTGCCATCGGTGAGCTCCAGATGCGGCAGGCGCAGTGTCCGGAATCCGTCGTCGCTTATTATGGACACTCCTGAGCGTGCCGTTCCTATCCATATGTCATCCTTCCTGTCGATGGCGATGGTCGTATAAAGGTCACGGCTGTCAGCTGACAGGCTGCTCACATTGCAGAAGGTTCCGTCTTCGGTGTCATATCTGACAAGATCCTTGTCGAACATCATCCAGATATCTCCGTTGGATGTTATGTCCATGGCCATTCGGCTGGACGATCCGGCTGCAGTCATTGTAGGAATGCTCTGCACGGCTCTGAATTCTTCCAGCTGCATGTTATACTCGGCCAGCATTCCGTTCATGGACATCATCCACACTTTATCTCCGTGGCGTTTCATCTCAATGGGCAGGGTCATCCCTTTTGGGAGGACTTTCGTTGCTACCGGTGTCAGTCGGTCGTATATGCATACCTTGCCGTCTTCGGTAAAGAACCAGTATCGGCCCATGTTGTCTATCACCAGATTCTTCACGATGCCGCTCACACCCATTTCTCTCAGCCTGTCGGTGATGTCGTATTCGAATTCTCTGGTCTTCATGTTGAATACCCATATGTTGTCGCGTGTGGTGCACCATATGATGTCGTCGGTCTCATCATAATATGCGGCATTCTGACCGCTGTATTCCGTATACGGGATTTCCACAGCGTTATACTTGTAGCTCCGGCAGGATGCTCCGTCATAGAAATTGAGCATAGACGATGTCTGGATGCACATGATTCCGTTCGGAAGCATAGTCATGTTCCTGACATTGTTGTCAGGCAGTCCGCTGCCTGTGTCAAGCATGCGGAAAAGATATGTCTGTGATTCTGCGGCGTCAAGGACAGTCGTGGCCGCAAGAAGAGCGGCCAGCAGTGACAGAAGTCGTTTCATTATGATCAATGTTTTTTTCAAAGATAAACCTTTTGAAAAAAAAGTGCAATTCCGTTGAGTACTTTTATCCCTTCAAACGATATATATGTAAAAAGGAAGAAAATGAAGCGGATAATAGCGTCCATACTGTTGCTTGCAGCAGCTGCTGCGGCCTCTGCGCAGACACTCAGGGTGACTTCTCCTGACGGAAGACAGGAGGCTTCGGTCGACGTCATCAGCAATGGAGGAAATACGGAAATCACATATCGGACATGGTTTGACGGCCGACCTGTGGTCCTGCCGTCGGTTCTTGATCTGACAATTGACAACCACATCTGGGAGAAGGCCCTTGCAAAGAAGGCCGATCAGGTGGACCGATGGTTTAACAACCTTGTATATGAGTCACACGAGACATTCTCGAAGGATACTGTATGGAGCAATCCATATGGTGAGCGTTCGCAGGTGCGCGATGCTTACAACGGTGCAATCCTGCATTTTGTGAAGAGAGACGCCTCAAAGTACAGACTTGACATTGAAATCCGTGCATATGACGAAGGAATCGCCCTCAGGTATTGCCTTCCTATGCACCCGGATGCGATATATCACCGCATCCTTGCTGAAAACACAGAGTTTGCCTTCCCTGACGGCACCCAGGCATGGTATACTCAATGGGCACAGGCTCCGTACGAACTGCTTCCGCTGAATGATTGGCCGGACGAATGCGAAAGACCTCTGACGCTGAAGCTGGCGGATGACCTTTATGCAGCAGTGGGCGAGGCGGCCCAGATAGACTTTCCTCGCGGCAAGCTCAAGCTCTCTGAAATCAAGGCAAATACTGTGGTCACTGCCCTTAATGACAATGGAACAGACATCGTCACTCCATATGCTCTTCCTTGGCGTGTGATCATGGCTTCAGACCGCCTTGGAGGCCTTCTGGAGAATAACGACATATACCTGAACCTCAATGAGGCCTCAGCAATAGCGGATGAGACATGGGTGCGCCCTGGCAAGATAATGCGTGAGACAAGGCTTACCACAGAGAACTCCATAAAGTGCATTGATTTCTGTGCTGCCCATGACATTGACTACATCCTTTATGACTGGAAATGGTATGGCAGGGCTGATGATTTCAATTCCGACGCCGGTAAGGTGGTCGCTCCGATAGACATGAACAAGGTTGTGGAGTACGGAAAGTCCAAGGGTGTGGGAGTCTGGGTCTACGTAAATCAGCACGCACTGCAGAAGCAGGCGGAAGAGATATTCCCTATCTACAAGGAATGGGGATTGGCAGGTATCAAGTTCGGATTCGTGCAGTTCACTTCACAACATTGGGCAGACTGGGTGCACAGGATGGTCCGCCTCGCGGCTGACAACAATCTTATGGTGAACATCCATGACGAATACCGCCCTACAGGCTATTCAAGGACTTATCCTAATCTTCTGACACAGGAAGGCATCAGAGGAAATGAGGAGTTCCCGTCAGCGACACACAACACCATTCTTCCGTTTACGAGGATGATCTGCGGTGCCGGAGACTACACCGTGTGCTATTTTGATCCGCGTCTCAAGAACACACATGCGCATCAGCTGACCTTCCCGGTCATGTATTTCTCTCCTCTTCAGACGCTTTACTGGTATGACACTCCGGACCGTATCAAGGACGTCCCTGAGCTGGAGTTCTTTGACAATGTGCCTGTGGTGTGGGATGAGACAAAAGTAGTTGACGATGCCATCGGTGAGCACGTGGTGATAGCCCGTCGCAGCGGAGCGGAATGGTTTGCCGGAGCCATAACCAATGATGAAGGACGTCGCCTTTCCGTGGCGACCGGCTTCCTGGAGCAGGATAAGGATTATGTGCTCAGAGTATACACCGACGATCCTTCATCTGACTCTCCTACAAAGGTAAAGTGCGCAAGATATATTGTAAAGGGAGGCCAGGTCCTCACATTTGACCTGCAGCCGAAGGGTGGCGCAGCAATGCACTTCATCCCTGCTGAAAAAGCCGATCTCAAAGCATATAAGAAACTTAAAGTCAGAGATGTCCTGTAATGAAAAAAAGGTTATTAATAATATTGGTTAGTTTGTTAGTATGTGCCGGAGCCGATGGTCAGTCATTGTATCCGGGACAGTATGTGGGCAAACTGAAGGTTTCGGATGCGGCGCCTGTGAAGGCAGAGGCATTCGACCTTCAGGATGTCCGCCTGCTGCCGGGCCGCTTCTATGAGAACATGCAGCGCGACTCGGCATGGATGATGTCTATAAGTGCTGACAGACTACTCCATAGTTTTCGTACTACAGCCGGTGTGTGGGCAGGTCTGGAGGGCGGCTACATGACGGTGAAGAAGCTGGGCGGATGGGAATCGCTTGACTGCGAGCTGCGTGGCCACACCACCGGACACATGTTGTCGGCATCGGCTCTGATGTATGCCTCTACCGGAAACGAATGCTTCAAGGCCAAAGGCGACAGCCTTGTATCAGGGCTGGCGCAGGTGCAGGAGGCTCATGGGAACGGCTATCTCAGCGCATATCCGGAAGGGCTCATAGACAGAAACATCAAGGGACAGCGTGTCTGGGCTCCTTGGTATACTCTTCATAAGATAATGTCAGGTCTTATAGACCAATATCTGTATGCTGGAAATGAAAAGGCTCTGGAAGTGGCTTCTGCAATGGGCGACTGGGCCTATGACAAGGTAAGCGGCCTGAGCGAGGAGACGCGCCGCCTGATGCTCCGCAATGAATTCGGAGGCATGCCTGAGGCGTTCTGGAATCTGTACTCTCTTACTGCAGACACTAAGCACAGATTCCTTGCGGAATGGTTCTATCATAATGATGTCATCGACCCTCTGCACGAAGGAAGAGAGGATTTCGGTACCAAGCATACCAACACCTTTATACCGAAGGTCCTTGCGGAAGCTCGTGAATATGAGCTGACAGGAGCGCCTGAATCCCGTCTTGCGGCAGATTTCTTCTGGCACGAGATGGTTGCCCATCACACATTCGCTCCCGGATGCAGCAGCGACAAGGAGCATTTCTTTGATCCTGAACACATGTCCATGCATGTTACAGGCTACACGGGAGAGACATGCTGTACCTACAACATGCTTAAGCTCTCGCGTCACCTCTTCTGCTGGACAGCGTCTTCGGAAGTAGCGGATTATTATGAACTTGCATTATATAATCAGATACTCGGACAGCAAGACCCTTTTACCGGAATGGTCACATATTTCCTTCCTTTGAAGGCTGGTTCGCACAAGGTCTACAGCACTCCGGAAAACTCTTTCTGGTGCTGTGTCGGAAGCGGATTCGAGAATCATTCTAAATATGCGGAATCGATATACTACCATAATTCTGATTCGCTTTATGTAAACCTTTTCATACCTTCACAGCTGGATTGGAAGGATAAGGGACTGAAAGTGCTGCAGACCACATCATTCCCGGAAGAGGACAAGACTTGTCTCATCCTCTCCTGCGACAAGGCCGTAAAGGCTACCGTGATGTTGAGGTACCCGTCTTGGAGCGGACAGCCTGAGGTGAAGGTGAACGGCCGCAAGGTTGCGGTAAAGAAGACGTCCGGCGGATATATTCCGGTGTCACGCACATGGAAAAACGGCGACAGGATCGAGGTGCGCTATCCGATGTCGTTCAGGCTGGAGCGCCTTGCAGACAACCCGTCGCAGGCAGCTCTCTTCTATGGCCCTGTGCTCCTGGCCGGAAGGCTTGGCACAGATGGCTTCACTGGATGCCAGCCGGACTCTGATCCGTCGCAATACAACGATTATTACAAATATGACTACCATATTCCGGAAGGACTGGACACAGTGCTTGATGTAGATGTCAATGATCTTGAAAACAGCCTCAGAAGAGTGTCGGGGCTTGATTTTGAGACAATGGGCGGCGACCGCATCAGCCCGCTGTATGACATTCATCGCGAGCGATATGTAGTCTACTGGGATATCAGATAACGAATATGAAACCTAAAACCATCATACTGACCTTGATCCTCCTCTGCGGCATGTCTGCAGCGGCTCAGGATCTGCACATCCCTGCGCTTCAGGCGGAATATCCTCGCATGACCGACCGAGAGTCCGCTTCAGAGCAGAAGTCTCTCGCAAAGGCCCATGCAAAGGTAGACAGATATGTCGAGCAGCATGTCAACGATCCGGAGTGGATCGTCAGCCGTCTGCAGATGCATTGGAAGAGCCATGCGTCGGTAATCTATATCAAGGGCGAACAACTCGACCATATGGAAGGCCATGCTCCTGTCCCTACAGTCCGATACCCTTCGAACAGGAGCGGACATTCTCCTTATGCAAGACCGTCTCTGGAAGAAATCAAGCCTTACCAGGACTCTTTGGGACTTTGGCTGAAGAACAGGGTGACAGGACAGATGCAGTGGGTGGATCCTCGTGAAGCCGGAGGAAACGTCGGTGGCATCAACATCACCATCATGGAGCTTGCCCGTGATGCTGCACGCATATGGTGGCTTACAGGTGACGAAAGATATGCAAAGTTTGCGTCAGATATTTTCGATGTGTACATGACAGGACTTTACTATCGTGAAGTTCCGATAGACCTGAATCACGGTCACCAGCAGACGCTTGTGGGGCTCACTAATTTTGAGGTGATCCACGAGAATATCGTTATGCCGGCGACAGAGTGCTATGATTATCTGCACGACTACCTTGTGGGGGCGCGTCCGGAGAAGATCGTAATCTATGACGATGCGTTCCGCAAATGGGCCGATGTGATCATTGCTGGAGGCGTTCCGCAGAACAACTGGAACCTCATCCAGGCGCAGTTCATCCTCCGCATTGCTCTTGTTCTTGGCGACAATGAGACATATGCCGACGGCAAGGGACGTAACCACTACATCAACTGTATCCTCAATGAAGACAGCATCAGGCAGTGGTCAATCGGCAAGATGATCGACTACGGTTTCGATAAGAACACAGGCCTCTGGAAAGAGTCTCCTGGCTATTCGACAATGGTGCTTGGGGAGTTTGACTCATTTGCTTACATGCTCCATAAGACTACAGGAATCGATCTGGTGAAGGAGTATCCTATCCTTGCCAAGGCGGCAAGGGCTCTTCCGCAGTATGTGATGCCGAACGGCCATTCTGTAAGCTGGGGCGACGGCCACTATGGTCCGCTGAAGGCTGACTTCAAGTTCCTTGAAACTATCGAGCCGAAGGATTATCCTGAATATCAGACTCCGACATTCTGGTCGGAGGATGTGAGCTGGTTCGTGGCAAGAAGCGGCAATGATCCTAAGAACAGCCTTCTGATGAGCGTAGTCGGCTCCGAGGGCAACCATATGCATGCCAACGGCATCTCGATGGAACTTTACGGCAAGGGCTACATCCAGGCTCCTGACCTAGGACGAGGAGCGGGCTACACAACATTCGACTACCTTGAATTCTACTCGCAGTTCCCTGCACACAACACAGTGTGCGTAGACGGCGTGTCGTCATATCCTGTTATGGAATCGCATCATCCGGTGAAGCTTGTGGACTGCTATCCCGAGCCTCAGGAGAAGGAGTATGAGGAAGGACTCATGTTCGGCGAATTCAGTTTCCTTGAGCCTGAGACACAGTCCGACCAACTCCGTCAGCTCCTGATGGTGACAGAGGATCCTGAATGCGGATATTATGTGGACATCTTCCGTTCGCGCCGTCAGGACGGAAAGGACGAAACCCATGATTATTTCTATCACAACATAGGACAGGACTTCACTCTCAATATGGAGCTGGAGCCTACTGAGGAGCTGGCTTTTGCCGGAGCTCATCTGTATGCTTATTCATACCTTTGGAACAAGAGGGCTGCGCTCTGCGCTGACGATGTGGAAGGCTGTTTCACCATGACTTCTCCGGACGGTTCGAAGGTGGGCATGAAGATGTGGATGAAGGGTGAGGAAGAAAGACGTATCTTCCAGGCATATTCGCCGATGATCGATGCCCTCACACGCGCTCCTATGCCTTATGACATTAAGAATTCTCCATGTCAGACATATGTTGCCAGACAGTATGGCGAGGCTTGGGACAGGCCGTTCGTGGCTGTGTACCAGCCGTTTGCTACGGATGATGTGAAGTCTGTAGCTTCGGTGGAGTATTTCGGAGAAGGGTATGTCGGAATCAAGATCACTCTCTCTGACGGAAGTGTGAATTACATCTTCTCGTCAGACAAGAATATAAAGATGTCGTACGACGGCATCGAGACAGATGCAAAATTGTGCTTTGTCTCTGAAGGCAGGAAGTTCATATCCCGCGGAACTTATCTTAAGGTCAATGGTAAAAAGATAATCAAGAAAAAGTAACAATGATACGAATCAAGACTCTCCTGATGTGTCTTCCATGCGCTCTGATCATGGCTGCATGTTCTCCTAAGACACAAGAATCTGACACAGCATTTGTGGCGGAAGCATTGGATTACTGCGTTTCTCAGACAGAACGTTCGCTGGAAATGCTTATGCCGTATGACTACATGATGTCTCCGCGCAACATTGCCCCGGGCGATTCCGCATGGCATCAGCGCCCTGTGTCCAAGGAACTGTGGACAGAAGGCTTCTGGCCCGGAATCCTCTGGTATGCCTATGAGTATTCCAAGGAGGAGTCGATCCTTGAAGCTGCCAAAGGTTACACTGAGGTGCTTGAATTTCTGTCGGAGCAGCCTGCATATGACCACGACCTTGGCTTCATAATGTTCTGCAGCTATGGAAACGGTTACAGACTCACCGGCGACGAGCGCTACAAGGATATCATTGTAGCTACAGCAGAGCGTCTTGCAGAACTGTACAATCCAGCCGTCGGCACAATGCTCTCATGGCCTCGCGAGGTTCCTAACTTCGGCGGTCACAACACCATCATGGACAACATGATCAATCTCGAGACCCTTTTCTGGGCAGCTGAGAACGGCGGAAGACCGGAACTCAGAGATATCGCGATAGCTCATGCCGACACTACCATGAGATATCACTTCCGAGAGGACGGCAGCTCATACCATGTGGCTGTATATGATGCCGAGTCGGGAGAATTCATGCGCGGATGCACCCACCAGGGATATGCCGACGACACAATGTGGGCGCGTGGCCAGGCATGGGCCATCTATGGCTATACAATGTGCTACAGATTTACCCAGGACCCTCGTTATCTGGAGCATGCCTGCAAGGTTACGGATGTCTATCTTGAAGGACTTCCTGAAGATATGATTCCTTACTGGGACTTCAACGATCCTATGATCCCTGCTGCGTCAAAGGATGCTTCTGCCGCAGCAGTTGTGGCTTCTGCCCTTGTCGAGCTTTCGGGCTATGTGGACGGGGAAAAGGGACAGAAATATCTCGAAGATGCGAAGGCGATGCTTGAGTCGCTGCACTCGAACTACCGCTCAGGCGACGTCAACCCGTCGTTCCTCCTGCACTCGACAGGCCATCGCCCTGCCGGCTCCGAGATCGACTACTCGATCATCTACGCCGACTACTACTACATCGAAGCCCTGCTTCGTCTGAAGAATCTGTAAAGGCTTTAATATGAAGAAACTGATAGTATGCGCGCTGTGCGTCTTTGTTCTAGAACTGGGCCTTATGGCTCAGGATGTGCTGCAGGTGTATTCTGCACCGGAAGGAGTAGAGATGAAGGATGACTTCACCGTCAAGGTGCGTTTAGCTGGCGGGGAGTGGCAGGATGTACCGACCTATATGGTCAAGGTTGACGAAGTCCGTCAGACAAAGCATTGCGTTGAGAAGGCTTCTCTCGGATATTTTGACTTTGAAGGTCAGGTGGAGGTTTCCGTGACTTACAACAAAGGTCCTATCGAGACGGCGAAGGTTCGTCCGCTTTCATATGGAATCAAGCCGGTTGTCGACGGAAGCACTCTGACATTCACTCTGGACTGTCCGCGCAACCTTTCAGTGGAAGTAAACGGTGACATTTTCCACAATCTTCATCTCTTTGCAAATGCGATTGACGTAAACAATCCAATAGACGGAGTTATAATAAAGAACGAGAAGCAACTTGCCAAGAAACGCAAGGATGTGATCTACTTTGGTCCTGGACTTCACAGGATCGACACTCTTTTCCCTGTTTCGGGACAGACCGTATATATTGCCGGAGGCGCTGTGGTGCGCGGAACAATCCACGTGGTCAATGCCTCTGACGTCAAGATCTATGGCCGTGGAATCGTGCATCCGTCAGGAAGAGGAGAGGGTGTGTACATTCAACGCTCAAAGAATGTGGAAGTTGACGGAATCATATCGACTCAGTGTCCGGTCGGCGGATCTGACGGCGTCAAGATAACAAATGTAAAGGTCATCAGTTCATATGGATGGGGCGACG
Organism: Bacteroidales bacterium; assembly: GCA_017631875.1. The sequence continues at coordinate 26,152 of JAGBSL010000027.1, forward strand.
GGCTCAATGTGTTTGCATCTTCTAATGTGCATTATGACAGATGCTTTGCCCGCACGTCCGACGACTGCGTTACGGTATACGCAACACGCAAGGGATTCACAGGCTCATGCCGCAACATCCTTACCGAGAACTGCGTTCTTTGGGCAGATGTGGCACATCCTATAATGATAGGTATCCATGGAAATGTCGAGAGTCCTGATGTTATTGAGAATCTCGTCTATAGAAACATAGACATTCTTGATCACAAGGAAAAGCAGATAGACTATCAAGGATGCATGGCGATCAATGCAGGAGATGACAATCTCATCCGCAACATCCTGTTTGAAGACATCAGGATCGAGGATTTCCGTCAGGGGCAGTTGGTCAACATCAGGATATTCTATAATAAGAAATACTGCCTTGCTCCGGGCCGCGGCATTGAGGATATCACTTTCAGAAACGTCACATATAACGGTTCCGGAGAGGAGATGTCTGTAATTTATGGCTACAGTGAGGAGCGTAAGGTGAAGAATATCAGATTTGAAAATCTCGTTATAAACGGCCAGGTTATTTCAGACGATATGCCTGGTAAGCCTACCTGGTACAAGACCGGCGACATGTGCCGCTTCCTTATCGGCGAGCATGTCGAGAACATTCAGTTTGTGAAGTGATGAGACATATCTTTAATCTGACATTATGAAAAGATTATTGATCAGTCTGGTTTCGTTTATTCTGCTCATGGCAGATGCAGCAGCCTTTGACTTCCATTTCGGAGAGGAGGGAGAAAGGGCCTATATACGTCTTCCTCGTGGACATAAGGAAGTGAAGGCGGTGCTTTATTGTCATCAGAACATGACGGAAGAGGTGCTTTTCCGCAGCGACCTGTTCTGCAGGAGGATGGACAGTCTCGGCGTGGCCATGGCATTCGTTCAGCGCGGATCGCAGAACTGGGACGTGTCCGAGGGCTGCCAGGAGAGATTCGAGATGATCATGCGGCGTTTTGCAGAAGGTACGGAACATCCGGAAATCGCTTCAGCGCCGGTGATTCCGTTCGGCCATTCAGCTCAGGCTACATTTCCGTGGAACTTTGCGGCATGGAATCCGGACCGCACCCTTTGTGTGGTATCTTACCACGGTGACGCTCCGCGCACTAACCTCTGCGGATATGGGCGCGCCAATGTCGAGTGGGGCAGAACGAGGAATATTGACAGGATTCCCGGACTTATGATCATGGGTGAATACGAGTGGTGGGATGCTCGCCTTCTTCCGGCCCTGGCCTTTCAGATGATGTATCCAGACAGCAGAATTTCATTCCTCTGCGATGCGGGAAAGGGACATTTTGACTTGTGCGAGGAAACTCAGGACTATATTGCTGCGTTCATAGCCAAGGCCTTGGCAGACCCGCGTCCGGAAGGAGGATGCAGATATTCCCGTTGGTTTGAGGATGGTACTGAGACATCCGACCCTCATGAGCAGTTCTGGTATCAGGACGATGAAATGGTCAGACTTACAAGGGAAAGGTATGCTGAGCATAAGGGAAAGCAGATGCAGTATGTGTCGGCTCAGCTGGACGGGCAGATGCTCGTATACAATCCTGATAAGCACATCAAGATAAATGCAGTATGTGAAGATGACGAGTTTACTTTAACACCTGTGTTTGTGGATTCCACCCGTAATGCCATAAGTGATGCTCATGCGTCCGTCAGACCTCGTGTGGTGCTCATTTCCGGTCCTGCAATCCAGACAGGGGAATATACTTTCCGTTATGATCCCGACTATTTTGGCAAGGATCCGAAGCGGCTGTGGACAGGCATAACCATCTGCGTAGAAGCTGATGGAGACGAAAAATACAAATCTGCGGTTCAGGAAATTAATATTCAACTGAAGAGATAGTGGCACATTATTTGATTTTTCATCTCGCGGTTAGTTTAGTTGTTAATACTAGGGTTATGGTTCATCCGGCTGTCACTTGTGAAAGGCACGGCCGGATGTTTTATAGGAAGAATCGGTATATTTACATCAAAATCATACAGCTATGGACAAAGGAAGATTCTACAGCGGCCTTTTCATTATGGTCGGACTCGTTGTGCTCGGTCTCATGATTCCGAGAGCGGTCGAAAAGTATCGTTCATACGATCGCACGGTCAACGTAAAGGGACTGTGCGAAAAGGAGGTCAAGGCGGACAAGGTCATCTGGCCTATAGTATATAAGGTGATGTCCAATGACATTCAGTCCATATACGCGCAGATCGACGCCAGTAATCAGATTATCCAGCGTTTCCTCGTAGGAGGGGGCATCTCGCAGGATCAGATATCGATATCGGTTCCTCAGATATCCGATAAGCTGGCCAACGAGTATGGAGGAAACGACAGGACGTTCCGTTACATTGCCACCAATGTGGTGACAGTCTACACGGACCAGGTTGACAAGGTTCTTGCCCTTATGGCCCAGCAGTCCGAACTTCTGAAGAAGGGTGTGGTCACTGTCGCCAACAGCTGGGAGAATCCGGTGGAGTTCAAGTATGAGGGGTTGAACGACATCAAGCCGCAGATGATCGAGGAGGCGACAAAGAATGCCCGCGAGGCGGCGCAGAAGTTTGCCAAGGACTCGGAAAGCAAGCTCGGAAAGATCAAGACGGCAAACCAGGGCACGTTCACGATCGAAGCCCGCGACAGCAACACACCTTATATAAAGAAGGTGCGCGTGGTGACTTCGGTTACATATTATCTGGAAAACTAAAAAAAAGGTGCAGCGTCATTATGACCTGCACCTTTTCAATTATTATTTAGTGTTTTCCTTGTATCCGTCAATTATGTGAGCCTTGAGGCGAGCTTTGAATCCATCCGAGATGAGAGGAGTCTCACCCTCGAGATGCTGCTCGTACTTAGGAAGATTATCCTTCAAATCTCCTACATAGTTGAAGATATTCTGAGGATCCGCCATGATGAAGTTAGGACACTGAGAGACCTTGAGATACTCTATAGGAAGCATGATTCTTCTGTCCTTGAGTCCCTGCTCGTTCTTGTATGGCTCAGAGATATTCTTACATCTCATGAAGATACCCTTAAGACCGTTGAGCTCAGCATCTGAATGGTCATCTGAAAGAACAAGCTCTACAACAAGAGACTCTTTTACAGAAACATCCTTCAAATATACAACCGGCGCAAGGTTATATGCATCATATGTCCACTGACCGGACTTTGCATATCTAGCATAAGGGATTTCCACACCGTTTACAAGAACCTTCTCAGGAGTACGAGTACCCATGAAGCGAAGCTCATAACTTCTTGTGTCCTTCATACCTGCATACTGTCCCTCGCGAGGAGCCACGGTCATCACTACCTTGTTGTCTGTACGCACCTGATTAACCTTTGTAATAGTGTACTCAGTCTCATAGCTGCGGCTAAGACCGTCATCCTCATAGTATGAAAGCTGACCGTCTGCGCCTGGAATAGCAGTAAGCACCAAGGTGTCGCATGGGACCTGAGCAGTACGAACGTGAGCCGGGTTCATAGGAATGATTGAACCAGCCTTCGCATACCAAGGGTTCTCATCTATAGTATAGCCGAGATCTCTCTTCTGGCCACCCTCATACATTGTTCCTGTCGCCATGTCATACCAGTCATTTCCCTCAGGGAACCATATGTCGATTGTAGCAACGCCTGTAACCTCATCACCAGGAACAGCGATACATGTAGCAAGGATGTCATTGCCGAACATGAACTGACGTCTGTACTGATATGCCTCATCTGCTTCAGGATAATCGTAATACATAGGATAACACATTGCAACACCAGTATCAAAGTTCTTACGAGCTGCATTATAGATGTATGGAATGAGTGCATAACGGAGGTGGAATGCATCGATCATCTGGAACATGGTTTCAGGGAAGAGCCATGGGTATCGCTTGCAGTCAGGATGCTTGGTCGGATGGATCTTGTAGAATGGAGAGAAGACTCCATACTGAAGCCAACGGGTGTATCTTTCCGCGTTCTCTGTGCCCTTATGTCCGTGGAACATGTGTCCGCCGAGGTCGTGTCCCCAATAACCATAGTTCACGTTTGCTGAAGTGGCTGTAAACTCAGGCTGGTACTCAAGCGACTCCCATGTAATGATCGTGTCACCTGAGAATCCGATCGGATATCTATGTGAACCGAGTCCGCCCCAACGATGGTAGAGGAAAGGTCTCAGATAAGGATAATTATCCTTAGCATAGTTGTAGAACACATGGTTGAGCCAGAATGTATTGGAAAGGCCTGGATTGTACTTGGACTCCTTCCACTGCTGCCAGTCGAGCCACCAGAAGGTATTTCCCTGGTCTTCGATTGGTCTTAGCACGGTCTTATAGTATGCATCTGCCCATTTCTTCTCATCGATCTTGAAAGGAACAGACTTGCCTGGCTGGTCCCATCCATACTCTTTGCAGAAGCGGTCATAGCACTCCTCGTATGGCTGGATACCTGATGCCGGGTGAAGATTCAACGCAGTCTTAAGTCCTGCATTATTTGCCCACTCGAACATCTGTTCAGGTGCAGGGAAAAGTTCCTTCTGCCATGTGTAGCCTGTCCAGCCGATACGCTGGCCATACTCATCAAGTTCTGGATCCTTGTCAAGACCCCATGTCTCGTGCCAGTCCATGTCGATGATAAGCACATCTACAGGAATGTCGATAGAGCGGAATCTTTCAATGATATCCCTGAGTTCGCTGTCAGAGTACTGCCAATAGCGGCTGTACCAGTAACCGAATGTATAGCGAGGTGGTAGAGGTGCAGGACCCGAAACCTTTGAGTAGTCTGCAAGAGCAAGCTTATACTCATGGCCATATGCAAAAATATACCAGTCGAGATAATTTTCCTTCTGTGGACGTGCTGTCACCCACTCTGTCTCATCCATAAGATAGTTTCTGCTGTCATCTACGATTGCCCATCCGTCGCGGGAAAGGAGACCCTTTTCCAGCGGATCCTTTGTAGTATGGAGGCGTCCATCAACATTATCAAGTGTACGGGTAGTACCCATAAGGTTGGCGCTGTCATCCATGCCTGGGGTCCACACAGTCTTCTGACCTGCTGTAAGGAACTCGACCTTCAGATTAGATGCATTAAAAGGACCGTTTCCATCTACATAAGTCAATGTCACAGCCGAAGTCTTGACAGTAACCTTCTTTCCGCTCTTCTTTACCTTAAATTCAGGCACGGGAAGATTACGGTTGATGAATGTAAGGGATGCGCGGTCCTCAAACACACCGTCCTCACTCCACTCCATACGGATGAGCTGAGGTGTCAGGATGGTAAATCGTGCATTACCAGCCACTATTGTCGCCTTCTCGGAAGCACGCGGATCAGCATCAAACGTTGACGTAGCGCTGGTCGTGACTGTCGTCAGCAAAGAAGCTAATACTACAAATAGAATTCTTTTCATAAAAAAACAGTTATAATTAAAATTTATATGTCATACCGATATTAACCTCAAACGGTCTCATATACTTGCCGGACATGAGGTACCCCTCCAGTTCCGATGCATCCGAAATAGTATCGGCCACATCGATACTGCCCTTTGGTCCTCTCTGGAAAAGCCAGTTGACCACATTGAGGGAGAGCTTCAGGTCAGATGTTATCTTGTAATCGATTCCGCCGAATGTCTCCCATCTTCCCTTGAAATAGGCAAGGTTTGTTCGTGATGCGTACTGACGGCTGAAATATCTTGCGCTAGCCCAGAATCTCCAATCCTTATACGAATATGACGGGTCGATTTCGAGCATTACGCGCGAGATTCCTGTCACATAGTTGTCTGTATACGATATCTCGCTGGTAGACCCGTCGCTGAATGTAAAGACATTGTCATAGTTCTTGTACTTAGGATCCTGGAAGGTAAACATAAGGTGCAGGTTGAAGCCACCCCAATGCATGTTGCCGTCAAAGTTGAATCCAAGTGTTCCAATTCCGTACTGAGCCGTATAGTCCTGAGTTTCACTTACGCCTCCTATCTGCTTGGTTACAGAAACGGTGGCAGCGTTGTTCCAGCTTGTAATGTAAGACACCATGGCTGTGGCATCCATCCACTTGTTCTGATACATAAGTCCACCTCGTCCCATAGCATTTCCGATAGCCTTGAGGGTCGGAATCTTGGTAGCCTTGAAGTAGCTCACAGACTTGTTGGTAATGCTATAGAATCCTTCTCCCATGAAGAAAAGTCCATCTACTAGGCGATATGTCGCATACAGGGTTCCGGCATAATCGAGTTTACGAAGCGTCACATTACTCTTCTTTGCCACTCCATTATTGAGGTAGAAGCCTTCTGTCTTCTTGTTTCCGGCAGTAGCCTCATCAATGACAGACGCTCCATCAATACTCTGATAAAGAGGTCTGAGTCGCAAACCTGCTCTGAGAAGGAATCGGTCTGTGATATTCCAGTCATCGAATGCATATGCAGTCGCAGACCATCTCACTCCCTCTGCATACTGAGAATTCATGTTATAGCCCCATGAAGACTGTCCATCCAGGTAGATTCTCTGAGGATCTGCAGTCACTGTATGGGCGATTCTTGCAGAAGCCGTCTTCTCATACTGTCCCACATAATAAATCTCGGCACCAAGATTCAGGTCATGCTTTGCCCACACCTTATTAGCCTCAAACAATGCAGTCACATCCAATGACTTAGAGTCGATGATGCTCACCACTCTGTTCTGAAGCTGTCCGCTATATGTACTTCCATCCTCAAGAGTGGCAGCCTTTCCATTCTTCAGGAATCCTTCTGTTGAGGTATCAATACCGGAAACGACCGACTTGACCCAATTGTTCTTCGGTGCAACGCATCCGTGCAAGAAACCGGTCAGATCCCAGCCGGAGTCGGTTTTATATTTACCCTTGAAGAGAATGTCATGTATCTGTCTGTCATCCATCTTGCCGATGTTACCTGTCTTGATGGCTCCTGTAGTAAGATCCATATAGGTAATGTCATCATCAGCTGGAAAATAGCATGATCTTCCGAGCTTATACCCCTCAATCTCACTGATGGATCCATCGCCATTATAATAGAAAGGAGCCTCTCCATAACCACCAAGATTGTCCTTTGAGAATGACAATTTATAAATAATGTCAAAGCTTGCATTTGCCCATCTCTTCGACAATGCTGCCTTGAAGATCTGCTTGTTGTCCACAAATGTTCTTCCAGGCGCATTGACACTGGTCGGATTCAGATTCACATAAGCTCCCAAGGAGTAATACCATCCCTTCTTGATAGGTCCGCTGATCGATCCGTCAAAATTGATCAGACCAAATGTTGACGACTTGAATGAGAATGCTCCGGCATGAGTATCGCCTCCCAGCTTGGTATATGAGTCCACTACCATTCCGATATCTCCTGTTCTGATCACCGATTCGGACAGTCCTCGCAATCCTACAGATGAATACGCATTACCACCGGCCCAATGATAATGACCCTTTACAAAGCTATAGGAATGCTTTACTCCATCCTCACATATTGCAGCACCATTGTCTCCCGTAGGAAGACCGATTGAAATTTCACGAGGCATCGATGCCGATTCAGCATTTAGCATCACACCTCTGTCACTACCAACACCTAAAGAATCTGCCTCCTGCGCAGATACGAAAGAGCCCATAGACAGTCCAGCAATGACTATCACGGTCTTTAACGAACTAAAATTCATATTCAAATTCCTTGTTTACTTCTGCTTGATTTTTTCTCTATATGAACTAGGACTCATGCCGAACTGCTTCTTGAAGCATGTCGAGAAGTATGCATGAGATCTGAACCCCGTCTTTATACTTACCTGCTCGATTGACAGGTTTTCATCTTTGAGCAAGTCTGTTGCCTTTTTCAATCTTGAAATAAGGATGAATTCGTTAGGACTTACGCCTATAGTGCTCTTCATTTTCTTGAATAGACTGGAAACACTCACGCAAGCTACCTCGGCCAGCTTATCTACGTTCAGTTCTTCGTCCTCAAGGTGCTGCTGAACATATTCATCCACTATCTTGATGACTTTTATATTATGTTCCTGGGTGCTCTGTTCCCCAACTTCTGAATTGCCACCATCTGATTCCACGATGGCATCTCTAAGATTCAATTGATTCTGGATTACCACTAGAAGTTCCTTTATTGAAAATGGTTTTATCATATATGCATCGGCTCCATATTGAAGTCCTTGAAGTTTTGACGTGTCGTCAGCCAAAGCCGACAATATTATAAATGTGATGTGTCTGGTGGCCTGATTGCTCTTTATCTCCCGGCAGAGCTGAAGTCCATCCATTTCCGGCATCATTACATCACTGATCAATATATCCGGAAGCGAGTTTGTACATCTGTCCAGAATTTCAAGCGCCTCCCTGCCGTTCCTTGCAGCAATGACATGGTATGTCGACGATAACTGCCTCGTCATGAACTCACGCATATCATCGTTATCCTCAACAATGAATATCGTTCTTCTTGACTGCGGGATGTCCAAATATGGTAGCTGGCTGAAAGAATCAACATCAGCCTCAGAACTTTCTACAATAGGAATCGACAGTATAAAACGATTGATATCCATATCCTCATCCATCTGAAGCGTGCCATTCTGCAGTTCTGCAAAATTTCGGCTGACATACAGACCGATTCCTGTGCCCATTTCAACGCTGTTTACATCCACACTGCGTTCGAACGGCTTGAATATCCTCTCTCTCGAATCCAAAGGGACAATTGCTCCATCATTCTCCAATATCACTTTGAAAGCCTCTTGCTGTCTGCGCAATGTAAGTTTTACCTGCGATGCAGCATACTTCATTGCATTTGCCAGAAGATTGCTTAGAATCTTATCCATTGCAATCTTGTCTACCCTGCAGAACAGAGGCTCGGAAGGTAGGTCCAGTTCATAACGGAGACTTTTGTTTCCGGCAGCTCTATGAAATCTGTCGAATACCACCTGCACCAGGTCATTGATATTATAATCTGCAAGTTTGAGCTCATACCCGGTACTGTTTATCTTCTTGAAGTCCAGCAGTTCATCCAGCAGCTGGCTCAGCTTGTCAGAGTTTCTTCCAATCACCTGAAGGTCTCTGAGAAGATCCTTGTTCGACGAGGAAGAATACCTCTGTATCAGATCATCGATAGGTCCTTTTATCAAAGTCAGAGGGGTTCTGATCTCATGAGCGATATTCATCAGGAATTCCACCTTAGAAGCATAATACTGTTTCTGGCGCTGTGCTTCGAATCTCTCGCTTTCCCTTCTTGCTGCATCGCGGGCGGCCAGAACACTCTTTCTTCGGGTATATTTTGCGACTAACATCAGTATGGAGGCAAAGAGCAGGACATACATCAGTAAAGCTGGGATAGAAGCCAGGACATGAGGCCTGATCACTATTTCCTTGATGATCTCATTGTCGCAGAATGTACCGTCGATCATCCGTGAACGCACTCTCAACGTATAATCGCCTACTGACAGGCCGGAAAGAGTAATCTTGCCCTGATCTACAGGTGCCCATGTGTTTCCAAGTTCATCTATCTTATATTGCAGGACCGTCCTCTTCGGCTTGCTGTATGTCATATCTGAAAGTCCGATCTGCAGGGAATTCTGATTATGGGCAAGCACAATACGGTCCTTGTTCATATCAACAAACTGTAGTTTATCTCCAAGGTTGCCGATAAGATGCGCCCCTGTCAAGACTATTTCAGGGGAATTAGGGATCGTCTTCTTCAAAAGCTCGGGATTGAATGAAATCATACCGTCATACAGACCTGCATACATGATTCCATCTGAAGCCATACAGAGAGAAAATTCTCTGAACCTTCCGGACATCAGTCCGTCACCACCATCGAAGAAGAATGATGTCCCCGTTTCAGGATTCAGTACAAGAATGCCGTCACTTGATGTTATCCACACGTCGCCATCATTATCCTCTACAGCGGCACAGAACATTCCGTCATCGGCCTGCAGCAAGGACGGATACACCTGTATTTCCTTGGTTGTGAAGTCCAGTCTTGCGACACCTCTGTTAAGAACTGAAACCCAAAGATTATCTTTACTGTCAAACATCAAAGGTCTGACTCCTGAAAGGGAAATTATTCCTAGGTTTTCTGTATTCTCCGGGAAAAACTCTTCCACCTTACGCACCCTGCCGTCCTTGACATTCAGCAAAGGTGCATTGCGTCCTCCTGCCCAGACAGACGAATCTGGAGCCGAGGTCAATTGTCCTGTCCTCAACTTTTCCAGTTCAGGAAGGAAAAACTCTTCTGGTCTACCTGATGAGAGATCTATAAAGGAGATACCATTTCTACTTGAAAGAATGAGGGTATCCTTAGCATATGGCTCAATGTGATATACACATCTTGAAAAGTCGGGAAACGTTTCCATTCTCAGAGTCCTTCTGTCCAACCTTACAAGAGGATCAGTAAAGGAATATGAACCTACCCATAGATATGGTCCCTGTACATTCAGGCCAAGGATATTTTTCGTTTTGATCGGCAAGTCGATCTTCTTCAGCTCTCCAGTTGAAGAATCATATCGGGTCAAGCCTCCATTCTCGGATCCGACCCAAATCATTCCTTCCGGGTCTTCTATTATTGAACGTATTCTTTGGCTGACGGGAAGTGACTTGCTTGCCGGATAAAAATAATTTATCTCGGAATTATTCTTATAGAACACGTAGACACCTTCGTGAACGGTACCGACCCACAAGTTGCCCTCGTGATCCTTGCAGACTGTACGTATAGACTTATCATTAAGCGCGTACATATCTGCATTTTCTTCAGTATAATGCCTGATGACATTGAAATTATTGTCCGCGAATACCAGACCACGGCTTGTAGCCAGTGCAATGGTTCCGTCACTGAGTCTCAAAGCATCATTGACATCAGACCATCCTTTTATCATCGTCTCTCCAGTGGAGAGGTTATAGATGAACGTTTCATCTGCTACTCCGGCGATAAGCTTACCATTGTAATACTCCATATTCTCTATTCCGGGAAACTTCTTGAACGGAGCATCAACTTTGGCAGAAAACGGATTAGCGACGCATTTATCGAAAGGCCTCAATATATATATACCTCTGTCTCTTACCAGGATATATATCGAGCCATCATCTGTGGAGCAGATTGATAAAGAATAGTACTCTTCTACACCTTTAAGCTTTATAGGAGTACACTTGAAATTCTTTGTATCAATATAATATACACCATTATCCCTGGCAGAGGCAATGATTGCATCTGTTTGGGTTCTGAGAAGTTTTGTAACATGCGCGGCACTCTCAAATCCAAGTGAATTGAACGCGATGATTTTATTGCTGTCTGAATCGTAACGGGTCAGTCCCGCTGCGGAGGCGATCCAAATGTCATGATTGGCGTCCTCACATAAGTCCTTGATCGAGAGATAGCCCGGGTTATTGCCAGGAATATCCATCTTGACGCACTCGTTGCCATCATATCTATACAATCCTTCTTGGGTTCCTATCCACATGAATCCGTTTGAATCCTGAAGAATCGTAGTAATATTATGATGAACTCCTATGCCGTCCGGATTGAAGCGATGGACAAGATAAGGCTCAGCAGCTCTCGTCGGAATGACGAAAGCTGCAAAAGCCAAAATCCAGAATGCTATATTGAATATTCCTTTTCTCATTTACCTACTCGAGGTTAGTGTTTACTACAGTGAAGAACTCTCCACGAGGAGCAAGGTGGAAAACATCTCCGTTCGGATGCTTCCTGAACTGATACTGCAAAGAAGCCTCCTTTGGCGACTTTACAGTCCAGCTGCCGTAAACATACACAAGGCCTGACTCATCTGCTGCCAGTGCATAAACCATGGCAGCCTTGCGTCCTTCTGCATCTACGAGAGGACCATGGTCGGTAATCACATTATGATCGTCTCCCTCCTTGAGTGACACACTTCTGAGGTGCATCTTGTAGTCAACATAATTAGAATCTGCAGGGGTCAAATCGCGCGCATCCTCAGCCTTGAGTCTCCTCTCATCCTCGATGTTCTCATACTGCACGAAATAAAGTCTGTCTCCACCCAATGCGGTCTGGAAGTAGCTAGGTCCAATATTAGCAATAGGCTCGAACGCCTCACCTGACTCGATATCCTTTGTAGGATCAAAGATCCATGCCCTTTCATCGCCGCCGCCGAAAGGACCCATGATGAACATACATCTCTTTCTTCCCTCGATAGGAGTAAGCCATGTCCATGAACGCTGAGTATCCTGAAGCTCAGTAGTTCTTGTTCCGTCGATCAACTGGCCCATTGGAAGTACATTGTGAAGGGTATCAAGCTTTTCAGTTGATGGGCGATAAACATAAAGATTACCATGATCATGTTCAAGCTTACGCATTCCTCTCTTCTTAAGAGTGAACCACACGTTTCCATTATCATCGATATAGAAATAGAATGAACATGCTTTGCCTTTGACAACCATGCCAAGATCCTTCATTTCACCGCTTTCAATATCAATACTGTAAAGATGGCATCCACCATTCTTCGTATCCTCTTTCTTGAAAGGAGTCATGAAGGCATAAATCTTTTTAGCTTTCGGATCCACATCAATCGCTGCATAGATTGAATAACCTGGCATTGGAATACCGTAATCTCTGAACTTGCCGGTGGCCATTTCGTATCCGATGATATGCGCTCCAGGATAGGCCTCAATACCCTCCTTCCAGTAGTTAGAAAGATGCGTACAGAAGTATAGCCATCCGTCACACTCTACGATATCTGAGTGAATCTTGCCCTGCTGAGGGAAACCTGGAGCATCTGACTCACCGCAGATCTCGGTCATGTCTTCTGCAAGCACTGTAACCTCATAAGTTCGAGGATCAAACTTGTGGAAGCCGGCACCGTGACTCTTTGAGTGTGTAGATGATCCGAAGTAGCAGTTGCCGTCTGAGGCAATTTTAATTCCCTGCCACTGTCCGTCCCACTCCTTACAGATCTTATTCATCGAGTATGTCCAGACTTTCTCTTTCTTTCCCTCAGGCTCACTGTTCTTAAGCCCACAAGAAACCAGAGATAGTAGCATCACTCCTACTGTTAGAAATAAAGTTTTAGTTTTCATAAACATTAAGTATTTAATTAGTTTTATTTGTCTTCTCCTAAGATCTTGCCCATGAACTCTGTATTGTCGATCCTTCCGGTAAATGCCTCCGCACCTACTCCTATAGCATATACCGGCACTGCACCACCTGAATGCTTAACGCTGGTCCATCCAATTGAGCACTTCTTGTTAAGTTCAGCATTTTCTTCTGCATTAAGAATGTTCTTCATGCCGCTTTCGATCCACTGTTTCTCAAGAGCTGCCCAATTGATGGTAGCTCTTCCTGCTCCAAGGCTCATTCCGCCTGTCTCATGGTCTGCAGTGACAATAATAAGAGTCTCCTCAGGGTGTTTCTTATAGAATTCGTATGCAACACCGATGGCGGCATCGAAATCGAGCATGCTCTCAATTGTCGACATTGTTCTGTTCTCGTGTGATGCCCAGTCGATGACGCCACCCTCACCCATGATGAAGAAAGGTTCCTCGTCTCCGAACTGTTCAAGTGCAAGCTCAAGCATCTGTGCCATTGTAGCGTCTGTCATATCTGGGGCATCTTCAGATTCCACACCTGTATTCTCAAGACCGTCGCTCACATAGTACCCTGCGCTCTTTCCTCTGTTCTTTGCCTGGCAGAACACCATCTTATCCTTACCGACAGACTCTCTGCGGAATTCCTCTATACCGTAGCTTACAGTATATCCATTCCTTTCAAGGATGTCCTCGGTAGACTCCAGATTATCCTCCTTGCCTCTGAACTGAAGGAAGCCGGTACCTGCAAAGAAGTCAAACCCGCTTGATGGAATATCATTACTGATCTCATAGTAGTCAGTTCTTTTTACGCTATGAGCATAGAAAGCAGCTGGGGTTGCGTGGTTGATAGGAACTGTAGTTATGATACCGACCTTATATCCTTCCCTCTTCAGTACAGTTGCAACACTTTCAACGCTTACGCTGTCCTTATCAACACCAAGAGTTCCGTTATTTGCCTTGACTCCACATGCGATAGCTGTTCCTGCTGCAGAAGAGCATGTCACATTCCTGTTTGCAGAATGAGTCGATGCCATTCCATAGCATGGGAACTGAGTCATGATAAGCTGCTCGCCTCCAAGTTTGCCTGCCTTGTAAGAGAGATATGACTCAGTTGCGGCAACGTGCGACGTGCTCATACCATCTCCGATAAAGAGAAAGATATACTTTGCCTTTGTGTCTTTCTGACATCCAGACAAAAAGGATAGTGAAATGATGACTGCTGTCATCAACTTGAAAAGTTGTCTCATATCGACTTTAGATCCTTTTATTATTCGCTGATTTCAAATATATAATCCAATGCTTTGGCAAGGCGATATCCTGCATTTCTAAGCTGAAGATAGAGAAGCTCTCTATCCTTCTCTGGATATTCTGAAGAAAGGATAGCTTTCGCCTCGTGGGCATGTGCAGGAAGAGCCGAAATCGCACTTGCTCTTCCCCAGTCATATACGTCGCCTTTCTGGATTTCTGCTATTTCTTCTGCTGAAGCAGTGTCTGCCGCCTCTGAATACTCAAAGTAGCTCCACTCCGGCTCAAGCATCTTGATCAGCTTTGAGTCCCAATATGAATGCGCTCCGACCTTTTCTCCCCTTACAGTAAACGAATACTTGCCACCTGTCGGCGCCTGTGGGACATAAAGGATATGCATCGGGCAATGGATGTCACCAATCAGATGAATGACAAGTGAAAGTTTCATCATGCACTCATCCTTGTCCATCTCTGCCCAATTTGCCTTGAGATCTGTGATCAGCACATCGAGATCCATCACTGCATTTCTGACGTACTCATCTCCCTCGCGATTATGGCGATATGTATTGTAAAGGGAATCCACAGAATAGGAATGGCACCATGGCTCGATGTTGGTCGGATAGTTGTCCATGTCCGAAGGCTGACGCCTGAGGATCTTCGGATTCGAACACTCGAATCCAATGTCGCGGCTCCAGATGTAATAATTTTCATCCGCATCCGAAGACACCTCCACTATATCAGTTCCTGCAAGGCATTTCTTCAACTGCTTCTTTGTCGACTTTGAAATATGGTTGTCCGCAATCTGTGCGATTGCTGCATGTCCGATACCACCCCATCCGAAGGAGATATGGCAGGACATGAGCAGCAGCACAGCTATGACGATTGATCTTCTCATGCTATTTCTGTTTTACAAGCATTATGGCGTCAGCACATACAGTTCCGTCGCTGCCGTCTCCACGGAGCTTTACACTGAACTGATGATCTTTCTCAAAGTCAAATGTAGCGACCTTATGCCATGTGCTTACTGACTGACCGATTATGACTACATCGTTGGAATTTACAGACGCCGTAGTGCCGTCACTGAAGTCAAAGAAGGTCTCCTGACAATGTGATGACTTTGCATGGTGATAGGTATAGACATCATAAGTTCCCGCTTCAGGGATTACAGCAGAATATTCCACGTAACCCTCGTTTGCGCTGCCGACAAGACAGGTCGGGCCATACACGCCGTCCTCTGAAAGGTGATGATTATCAGCCCTCTTTATGTTATCATTAGGAAGCGGTGCTCCTGGACCTTTAGAGCCAAGCCATTTTCCTCCCTTTGCCTCTGCCTGATTGTCATCGATAATGATATCAGCAGAAGTGCCGTCAAGATATGGATTGACAGCCATGATATCATTTATATCCATGTAGTTTACATCCTGAACTCTGTCAAGTCCCTTCTGCTCGGCAATGGCAATGGCCATTCCGGCAGCCTGTCCCATACACATGAACACAGGCTCCATTCTGATCGATCCGTATGCAATGTGAGAAGCAGAGCAGCAGATAGGAACAAGGAGGTTTGTACACTCCTCACGCTTTGGAGTGAGTGAACGGTATGAGATAGGATAAGGCATTCCGCCGCCGATCTCCACATCGCCCTCGTTCTTGACCATTTTCTTTCCGTCTTTTTCAATAACGATTCTCTGAGTATTGTGAGAGTCCATTGTATATGCAGCATATGCTATTCCTTCCGGTGCAATCACCTTGTTGTCGCAGTCAGCCTGGGTTGCAACATACTCTCCAACCATACGGCGGCATTCGCGGACATAAAGCTGGGGTGTCCAGTTGCCGCACTCCACGTACTCATCCTTTGGAAGGCCCCATTCCTTCACATAGTCCTGGATCTCTGCAGGCACACGTGGGTCAGTAGCCACGAAATAAAGAAGACCGAGGGTATAATCCTTATGTTCCTTGATGATCTGCTGACGCTCCTCCCATGTTGCCTCCGGATAATTGTGGTTTGCCCCGATCATATCTGTAGAGAAGGCACCACGGTTGTTCACGTCGGTCTTTCTGTTCGGACCGATGCTCCAGATGAAATACTGGTTGATCTCCCTCATGTGAGGCTGAGCATCGTATACACGAAGCAAAAGCTCGTATTTTGAAGGATCATAATTCTCAGGTTTCTCGATAGGAATCCTGTTCTCTGGATTGTCTGTCAGACAGATTCTGAAGTTGTATGCCTGGATGAGGTTGTCACCTGAGCCCTGTGGCGCGAGAGTACCCTCGCTGATTCCCCAAAGCAGGCCGCTTGATGGATCACCAGGAACCACGTATGGATCTACACCGTCAGGGAACTGATGCAGATGTCTCATGTGTACGCCGTTCCATGTCTCGCCATACTCCGAGCAGTCCTCACGTCCTGTGCGGTATGAAACGCCAGCCTTGGCCATGAGGTCACCCTCATACGAAGCGTCGATGAACCACTTTGCGTCGAATGAAAGGGTATCTGCGCTTGCCTCTCCGCCGGCAACCTTGATGGAAGTGATGTCAGTTCCGTCCATTTCAGCATCACAGAGATGATATCCGGTAATGAAATCAATTTTCTCATGATCAAGATAGTCCATGAGAATCTTGTGAGCTACACTTGGCTCGAATACCCACTGCTCGAGATTGCCATAGTGCTCGCCAAGCCTGCGGTAAAACTGAAGGGCTACACCCTTGACCACCTGCTTGTTGCCGATGTCAGTGAAGCTAAGACCGCCTGTGGTCAGTCCTCCGATTCTGATATTCGGCTCCACGACAAGGACATCGAGACCCATCTGGGCAGCAGAATAGGCTGCTACGACTCCGGATGCTGAACCGCCATAAACACACAGGTCATACTCCTTCGCGCTTTCTCCTGCATTGCAGGAACAGAGCGCAACGATTGCTGAAATTAAAAACAAATATCTTTTCATGTCTTATTTATTATATCGTATTGACAAATAATTGATTGCGTTGTAGATTGAAGATGTGAAGCTCTTGTCTGTCGGAACAAGACGCACATATACCTTCTCCAGTCCGAGAGCCTCATCAGGGATATTGACAGTGATGAACTTTGTTCCAGGAAGCTGGCTGACTTTTCTGTTTGCATCCACTGCGAAATCAGGTACTGTATAAGAAGCGACATCGTTCCATTCATCCTTATCTGAAGACCACTGAACCTTCCAATTGCGGATTGCATTCTCCTTCTTCAGGTGGTTCATTGTACCGAATGTGATGTTGAGTGGGCTGTTTGCTGATGTCAAGTCTGCAGTAGGGAACTCTGCACACCAGTACTGGCTTGCCGACCAACCTGTCACGCACCAAGCAGATCCGTTGGATGTCTCCCACTCCTGCTTTCCCTCCTTTGAATAGATGACGCCGTTCTTGGCTCCATACGGTCTCCAATGGGCGCTTCTGCCAAGGAAATCATAGATTCCGTTGCCGTTTGCTTCCTCTGTAATCTCGCCACCATATACATATGGTCCCACGTGAGTAAAGTCATTTACAAGGTTCAGGGCGACCTTCGAACCGCTCTTCTCGCAATAGAACCTGGCATCAAGTGTCAAAGGATCAGCAACCAGAGGGTATGTCGGATAAAGATCCTTATCATCTGTGTAGTTCTTCACCAGGTTTACGCCAAGGTAGTCGCAGTATCCCCACTCATACATAAGAGTAGAGAAACTCTCTGAAGGGTCATCCGAAATCATGACCTCTGATTTTCTTACCGGACGGATCTGATAGTCACCGATGGTGCCGAGACCTGTAATGTATGAGGCATTCTGACCGGCTGCTACAAGTTCATTCTCCTTTGCTTCATCCCACTCGAAGTTGTCACACTTCTCATGCACAACAACGCCTTTCAGCTTGCCGCTGCCCTTCGGAAGTCCTTTTCCATCTCTTGACCATGGGCAGTCGACATTTACCATCATATGGCTTGTACCTCCGTCCTTGTCTCTGATGACCATAGGGTACGACACCATGAGATTGATATATCTGATGTCTATCGGTGCAAAGCTTCCCTTGCTTACCGGAATCTCCACGTCAGGGACAGTAACCAGAGTGTAGATGTCATTGTCTGTCAATTCTGCAAGTCCACGGACCTTCTCTGCCGGAGCGTCACCTGCCGATGTGGCTACAAGGGCCTCAACAGGGATCCTTGAAATCGAATAACGCACAGGGTTGTCCTCTCTCTTGAGGGTAAGGCCGTAGGTGTCTAGACTGATTCTGTCATAACGGCTTACAAGGTCAGCACAGCTCTTCGAGAAAACCAGCTTGATGCCGTCTGTGCCTGACTCATTCTGTACATAGATGATCCTGTCAGCGTATGTCATATCCTGATTGTCGACACTGATGAGACGGTTCTCGGCTCCATTCTTCTCGAGGTTATCATTGATGACAAGTCCGCTGAGAACGATATGAGACTCGATCTGATACTCTCCCTCCGAGTCCAGAAGGGCCTTCAGGCCAGTCACGTCAACTTCCTCCATTGCACTGCCGGCATTGTACTGAGAGACCTGGATATATCCCTTGCCTCCGTCATATCTGACTGTGATGACCGCATGTCTGATGATGTTGGTAACGTTAGCCTTTACATCAAATCTGATGAAGTTGTTCTTGAGACCGATGGCGCCGATCCAGTCAGTGCTGTTCTTCTCGTTATACTCCACTTCAAAAGTCAGGTCCTCAGCACGCAGTTTGGTAGAGATCTTGGCACCGAACTGTCCTCCCTCTGCAGGAATTGAGACATTCTTCTGCTCGATGGTCACTCCACCCTCGAGAATGCCTTCTTGGTTGAAATTGAGTTCAAACACATTGGTTCCTCTGGCAAGAGTAAGGACTGAAGTACGCGGGATGCCGCGGTTGATGTCGTATACGAAATCCACGGTCACATCACCGTTAAGGACAATCTCCCTTGCATCCGGATCTGAAGCGAATCTGATCCATGTCGCAGCCTCATCCAATGACGCAGTGAATTCACCGTCAGCAAACACCTCCAGCGTGTACTGGCCGGCATCACTTCCCAACGCTACCTCGTTCTCCTTGCAGCCGACGCCATAGATCTGCACATCCTCAGGCAACTGCTCGCATGACAGAGCAGCAGCAAGGCACAATGCTATATATATAATGTACTTCTTCATAATTTTTTTTATTCGAGATATTCATCATTATCAAGCGCATTTCCACTATAGGCCACCTGGTCGGCAGGAATAGGCCAGTAGCGATGACATGGGCGGATGTACTCCTTAAGGTATGAGCCCTCATTGTATGCTACAGTCCTTTCATACCATATTCCCCAGCGGACGAGGTCGAACTTACGGTGGAACTCTCCCACAAGCTCTCGAGCCCTCTCCATGCGGATTTCCTCCATCAGGGCTTCCGGCTCAGATCCCAAACTTACATATGCAACCTCATTGAGCCCTGCGCGTACTCGTGTGACATTCAGATACTTGCACGCAAGGTCATACTCATTCATCTGCAGATGGGCTTCCGCCTTCATCAGAAGAACATCTGCAAAACGGAAGATCTTGTAGTTGTTAGGGTCCTTCGTGTTATTCATGTCATAAGCCCAGAACTTATTTCCCATCCAAGGTCTGTCAGTAGCCTTGATCTTGCTCTTGGATGAAGATGACGACCAAAAGAACATGACCTTGCGGTCTGTATTCTCAGGGTCCTCGATAGGATCATAGCCTATCCATCTCCACGCAAGTGTGCCGCTTCCGCCTCTTGGAGAGTTCGCTCCATTGGAGTACTCACCGCTGCGCAGGTCAGCAGAAGCATAAGGCATGAGTCTGCTGTAGAGGTAGGTTGTAGGTCTGGCAGTTGCTGAAGTTCTCGAATTTCCGCCAAGTTCAGGGATGCGGATACCGGCGTAGCAGTCAGAACCGGAATTGTCCTCAAGCTGCTCTCCATCCTCCTCTGTATACTCGTCGTCTGCCCCGCCATCAGGATTGAGGGCGTTCTCGATCACTGAATTTGCCACGCGTGAAGGCAGGCAGCATGCAGCAATCATTGCAGTTGTCTGAGTGCCGTATGTTTCCACGACATTGGCCATTTCGAAGATCGACTCCCTGACATAACGCTTGGCAAAAGGAACGTCTGTCAAAGGATAGTCTGTGCCGAAAGATGACGGAGAGTCCGCATAATGGCCGTAGATGTCTTCCACCTTTGAAAGGAATGCAATAGCCTCCTCCCATCTTTCGTTCCACATGCACATCTTTGCAGCCACAACATATCCTACAGCTGCACCGGCTCTGAACTCGTTTCCTTCATAGGTGCGGATCATAGGAAGTGCCTGTTCCCTGACAAGCCACTTGTCAAGTTCTGCAATACAATAGTCTCTTGTTGCTACTGCATCCATTCTTGGAAGAGTCGCAATCCTTTCGCGGTTTTCCTCAGTCACTCTCTCTGCATAGAAAGGGACATCTCCGAAAGTAGAGGTCAGGAGATAGTAATACAAGGCACGGAGCACAGCAGTTTCAGCATAAAGCGGAGCAGCCTCGGCTTCAGTGATGTAGCCGTTCTCCACTGCAGCAGCAATGGCAGCTGTCATTTCATTCGTATCCTTAACGCCTGCGTAGCCATATCTCCACACTGTTGATGCGATACCCGGACGTGCGGGTGAGACATCACAGTTGGAATTATACAGAGATGAGCTTGATGTGTACATAAGGTCTGCCGCCACATCGGTCATCTCCCAGAAGCCTCGTGCAGAATAGATGTTTCTCAGAGAATTGTAACATCCGTTGATGCCGGTCATGATCTGATTGACATCCTGGAAGTAATTATCTGTCGTAGTGTAGGATTCGTTCTTCTCGTTGAGACATCCTGTCAGGAGTGTCACAACAGCAGAGAATATCAATATCTTTCTTTTCATAATTAGAATCTCACTTGAACGTTGAATGCATAAGTACGTGATCTTGGGAATGAGCCGTTGTCAAGACGGAACACATCTGACGAGGTGTTCACATCCGGATCAAATCCCGGATATACCTTCCACAGGTAAAGGTTGTCACTGCTGAATCCCACAGACAGTTCCTTGATGACCTTCTTGGCCTTCTTTGAAAGAGGAATGTCATAGTTGAGGGTTACAGCCTTAAGTCTGAACCATGAGGCATCGTACACGCTCTTGCTTGAAGCAAGCGAGTCATCGTAACCTGCCTTGCAGACATCGCTGTCTGGGTTGGCCTCGGTCCATGCGTTCAGCATAGACGTGTACTTGTTGTAGGAAGCGGTACCCGATCCTGCATACAGCTCAGAGATGTTGTAGATATATCCGCCAAGTGAGTATGTGAAGTATACACCCACAGTAAGGCCCTTTCCAATGATGAAGTTATTCTGGAAACCTCCGTAAAGCACAGGGTCAGAACTTCCAAGGTACACCATATCGTTCTGGTCAAGGAGACCGTCGTGATTTATGTCCGCATATTTAGGATGACCCATCTTCGGACTTGCAGACTGGGACACATACGCATGAGTGATCTTGTTGTATGCTATGTCCTCATCACTGTGCCATACACCTTCGTACTGATATCCCCAGATGGCATTTACAGGATAACCTTTCTTGTATCCGTACATATACTGTGACGTCGTACGAGGGTTGGTGTATGTAGGGACGACCTCAGACTCCGATCCAACACTTGTCACCAGCTGGCTGTTATGAGCCATCGTCAAGGTCGTATTCCACTCAAATTTATTTGTAACGATGTTACGCGTGGTAAGGGTGATCTCCTGTCCGATGTTTCTGGTTGAACCGGCATTTGCGTAATATGTGTTGTAACCGGTTGTCTGAGTGTTTCTCATGCTCAGAAGCAGGTCGTTTGTATCAGATACATACGCATCAGCCTCAAGGATAACCCTGCTGTTCCAGGCTGCGAAGTTGAGACCGATGTTGTATGAAGTCGTTGTTTCCCAGGTAAGGTTTGAGTTGGCCAGCTTGCTCGCAGTATATGACAGAAGCTTGTCATCTCCGAATATCCAGTTGGTGAAAGCCGAATTGAAGGTCGCAAGTGACATGTACGGGCTGATGGCGTCATTTCCTGAACGTCCGGCACTTACTCTGAGTGACAGGTCATTGAGCCATGTGGCATTGTCAAACCATTTCTCATTCATGATAGACCATCTGAGCGCCGCAGCAGGGAAAAAGCCCCACTTGCGGTTCTGGGCGAAGTTAGAGGCACCGTCAGCTCTGAGAGTTACAGTAAGATAATATCTCCTTCTGTAGTTGTAGTTGAATCGTCCCAAAGCCGAGAGCTTGTCCTGATACTGCACGTATGACGATGCAGTGAAATTATCAGGATGCACCAGACCAAGAAGATTCTTATATGTCAGGTTGTCGTTGGTATAACCTGATCCTGAAAGTTTCTTATAATCCTTGTCAGAATGCTCTGCTGTAAATCCGACTACAGTGCTGATGTCGTGAGCCTTGATCTTGCGAGCGTAGTTCCATGTCAGCTCGCCGAGATACTTGGTTGTTCTGGACTCGGTGATGGTAGCCGTTCCGCCTGTCTTGTTGGCAACCGCAACAGCAAGTGAAGAAGGTGAATAATAGTCACTTTCGGTGTCGGTATCTGTCAATGCAAGACGAAGCTTGAGGTCCATCCTGCGATTGATCTGATACTTCAAGGTCGGAGACACCATTATATAATTTGAATGAGCCTCGTTTACAGTGTTCTTGGCGACAAGGTATGGGCTGTTGAACGGTGTACCTCCAGAACTCTCCTGATCTCCATACTTGTTCCATGTAGACTCAGGCTTAAGGAGCGGAGACAGATACACTGCCGCAGAGGTGTTGGTACCTGTGATGGCTGCAGAGGCCTTGTCTCTGTTCGAATTTGTATAGTTGATCTTGAGGTTGAGGTCAAGATTCTTGGTCAGAGAGCTGTTGATGTTGATTCTTCCGGTAAACTTGCGGAGTCCTGACTCTATCACAACGCCAGGAGTGTTGTTATATCCGAGTGTGACAGAGAATGAAGTACCTCCCACCTTTCTGTACATGCTCAAGAAATAGTCTCTTGAGAATGAGTCCTGAGAGAGGACATCAATCCAGTCCGTACTATTGTTTCTGTAAATGGTCGGATCAGGATATGGAAGGCTTGTGCTTGACTTGAAGCTGCCTGAGACCATGTTTCTCCATGTCGCATACTCCTCAGCATTCATCAGGTCTAGGGTTCCTGCGATCTGTGAGTAACTCAAGGTAGACTTGAAGCGCACGCTGAACGTACCCTCTGACTTCCTGTCGTCGTGTGTGGTCACGAGGATGACACCGTTAGCACCACGGCTACCATAGATTGCAGTCGAGGAAATATCCTTGAGCACCGAGATGTTCACGATGTCGGCAGGATTGATCTCATTAAGGTCTGATACTGCATCGGGGACGCCGTCCACTACGATGAGAGGTTTGTTTCCGGCTGAAATCGAACGGCTTCCGCGGATTCGGATCGAGCTTTCCTCGCCAACTTCTCCGCTACCAGAGGAGAACTCCGCTCCAGCAATCTTACCCTGAAGGGCATGTGCCACGCTGGTGACTGGAGCTGTCTTGATCTCGTCCATCTCTACAACTGTGACGGTTCCGGTAAGGTCTCCCTTCTTTGATGTACCATATCCGATGACAACCGTCGCTTCAAGAAGTTCGTTGTCGTCCTCAAGCACTACATCAATGGTATTTCTACCGTTTACATGCTCCACTGCACTCTTGTATCCGATGCATGATATTTCCAGAAAAGCATCCGGCGACACAGAGATTGAATAATGTCCAGCCTCGTCTGTAACGACACCATTGCTCTGCACACCTCTTTCCACAACAGCCACACCTATAAGAGACATGCCTGACTTGTCAGAGATAGTTCCGGACACGGTGACCTTGTCAGACTGTGCCACTGCATATGCTGAGAATAACAGGAAAAGTGTTATCAATGAAAAAATCTTCTGCTTCATCTCTTCTAATACTTAAGGGTGATTCTTATGGCCTTATGCGAAAGTCCATCTACATCCAGCAGCTCTACAGATGTCACCTTCGCAAACACCGAAGACGACACATACACGTAGTCTGCACTATAGCTCCTGCCATCTGCATCTGTATAAGTGGATACGTATTCTCTCTTATACATCCATACACAGTCATAAAGATTGTTCTGCCATGCGTATAGGTCTGAGCGGAATTCCATTGCCTCCTTTGATGCAGGATACCATGACGGAGTGCCGTCATATCCGGCCTGCATCGCAGAAAGATGATACATCTGTCCGGCGAACACCCAGTGGTCACCTGCATCAGGAGCTGAGTTGTAAGTCTGCTTGATCAAAGATCTGAAAGCATCATATTCCTCGTCTGCAGTCATGCCTGCGTAGTTGCAGCCTCTGACATTAAGTCCGTCAACTTCTCCTGTAACATTGCCGTCAAGAACTACGATATCGGCATCCTGAGCTGCCAGCCAGGACTGAAGGTCAGCCTCGCCTTCTGATGAGCAGCAGATAAGAGTCACATCAGACTTTGCTTCCTTCTTATATTCAAGAACGATTGCCGGATCGTCTACAACCTCGTCATCAGCAGCAACCGGATAGAATCCCTGCTGGACAAAAAGGAGCGTGTGCACCTTCTTGCTCTCTGCATGTCTGATCGCGACCTTGCCGACTCTACCTGACTTGAGAGTCACCACGTCCGACTCATTCGATTCATAATAAACAGTGAAGGCTCCGTTGCCGGTACGACCCTTCGTGTCGATAGTCAACCACTGATCTTCTGTCTCGACTCTCCAGTCGCCGCTGGTCTCAATCGATACAGACATGCTGCCTGAAGCAGCACCAAGCTCGATCTTGCCGATGCATGAGCCAGGAGAATATGGGTCGATGATTTCAACATTTTTGGTGCAGGCGCACATAAGCGCACTCACCAATACCATATATATATACTTCTTCATGTTCCCCTCCATTATTCGAATTCAACAGGCGTATCGATGAAATCGTCCGGTCCTCCGGCAGCAGTTATGCTGACCGATGCAATGGTGAAATCGGCCGCGCTGATCCTCTTGACCTCTACAGGTGGCAACATGCGTCCGAACGGAGCCTCGCTGTCCAACTCTATCGAGATCTCAAGATCCTCGTATGTTCCCGGCACCAGCGCCATATAGAAATCAGTGAAACCATCACCGTTTCTTGAAGGAACACCCTCGCCACAATCAAGAACGACAGCTTTCTGTGATGTTTCGGTCATTGACAATGCGCCGTCATTTCCGAAGATCCCCAGTCCGGCGAGCGGTGATGATGCGGAAGAGATCGTAATGCTCTTCACCACAAGCGTCTCGTATGTCTCTACCGTTACATGGAGGATTCCATTAGGATAGACGAATTTGATCTTTCCATCCTGCATATATCCGTACGCTCTTGGAGTATATGCCTGGAAGTGGTCTACTGCATCAGCAGCAGGATCGAAGATCTGCACTGCATCAAGAGTCACAGGCATTCCATCTGCATTTCCGATGTATGACGGGTTATATGGATAGTAGGCCGCAACATCGCCCTTTACCAACGGTCCGTAGAAAGTGGCGCTCTTGAGTCCTACGCCGGCTTCCTTGATGGAGTAACACTCATTTTCGCCCTTCTCGGAGCCATAAACTCCGATGCAGGCATCTTCCGGCCACATTCGTTCCTCGCTGTCGAAGAGCAAGGACTCTATGTCGGCCTCAAGGATTGTGTAGCCGCTGTTGTCGATCGGCTCAAAATCCATCTCTTTCTGTTCTGTACATCCCGAAATGACGGCCGCCATAGTCAGGATAAGCATATAATGTAACTTTCTCATGTCTTTCCCTCCTATTTTCCGTCCCAGTATGTAAATCCTGTAACTGTCACATCGTCAGCTGCAGTGGTGTAACCCTGTCCGCATACGAGGTTGTTCACAGAGCTGGCTTCATCATAAAGGGTCTCCGCGCTGCCGAATAGAACAGTGCCATCGTAGGTGTTTGACAGATCATCTGTCTTCTCTCCGTCGGCTGTCGACAAGGCTTTTGATGTAGTCATGACATTTCCTCCGATTCTGCAGTCTGTGATTTTAGATCCGCTGACATTCGGAGCAATATTCATCGCGTTGGATGTATTGGTTCCGAAGAGGAATGGCACAGCCGCAACTGCTGCCCTGTTGCCCTGGTAGTTGCTGATTCGCTGATAGTAACCTGAAACGAAGACATTGCTGTTGGAAAGTTCAAACGGCATTACCGCGCATCCGATAACTCCGCCATAGCTCATCACGGCACGTTTTCCGTTACCCATGGTGCAGTTGACAGTGCAGGCATCCATATCCAGGTATCCGCCGAATCCCACAAGACCACCGGATACAGCACAGTAGCATGCCTCTTTAGATGCAGTGCTTCCTGTCAAGTCGTATGTAAAGACCTTTCCTGTGTTTGTACAAGATGTAAGCGATACGTAAGTCGCCTCCTTACCAAGGAGAGATCCGGCAAGACCGCCGGTAAAGGTTCTCTTATTGGTCTGTTTCTTAGCTGATGTGCTGGCTGAAAGATATGTGACACCTCCGTTGTATACTGTTCCGATGTTGTCACATCCCACGAATGTCATAGCATATCCGTTCTCTGATGAAGGAGTGATGAGATATCCGCTTGTGTTCTGAGGCGCACCGATTCCAAGCACGCCACCGACACAGATCGAATATGCCGCTGTTCCATTTACACCTTTTATAAGATCTGCGCTGAAGGTCACGTTGCCTTCATTGTCGCAGTTGTCAAAAGTGACAGACTGAGCCTTATTTACCCAGCCTACTATACCGCCCAATCCGCAGACCTTCATACCGAATGAAGCATCATCTGCAGAGTTAGGCATCAAGATCACCTCAGATGTGTTCTTGCTGTCTTTGATGATCACATCAGCATCGGCAGCTTCCACTCTGGCCAGAATACCGCCGACTGCTGCATTCTTGTCTGCGGCAGATACATCGATCTTCACTGTGATCACACCATCATTGACACAGCCTTCGATTGTTCCGCCGTTGGCTGTCTTTACGACACCGCCGACATAAGCATGGTCTGCAAGCTCGAATGTCACGGCCATCTCGTTTGTGCAGTTTACGACCTTACCGCCCGCTGCGAGAATATTCACAAGCGGTGCACCTTCGTCGGCGAGTGTAAGGTTTCCGGCAACTGTAAGGTTTCTCACCTCACCGCTCAATGTGCTGAAGAGTGCCTTTGTGGCATTTGCGCGTGTGAGCGTGTGGCCGGCACCATCAAGAATGTATGTAAAGTCATCAGGGATCGACGAAAGGTCTCCCTCGATGTCAGCGCCGAGTCTCACTGCACCGTCCTTATAAAGATATTTGCCAAGATCACCCTCGCCGGCAAGAGCAAGCACGAACTCCTCCCACTCTTGGGCAGTCTCGATGTCCTTGGCCTCAGGGGCGTATGTCACTTCGTTGAAAGAATACAGACGTCCTGGTTCAAGTGCTGTCTGAGGTTTCCAGGTACACTGCATCTTTCGTCCGTCGCTTGCATTGGTGAAGTAGAACGAAAGTCCGGCAGGGTAGTCGCCTGCAGGGATCGTGAAATAGAAGTCCGTTCCCTCTGGGGCGAGCGTAACCTCGCCAAATTCAAGATCAAGAGCTGTAGAACCCTCAACAGCAGTAAGTTCTCCTGTCTTCGGGCAAAGCTTGAATGTTCCGCAGATCGGAGCATCCACTGATTCCGACACGAGTGTCGCGGCAGAGACGCCTACGGCACCTGTAAGATTAACCCTTACAGCAGCGCACAGGTTCTGCAGTGCGACATTCTCGCTTTCGCTATATCCATACATAACAGCAGCGCCTGAAGCAAATGTGGTCGGATGATAGGTCTGTGACGAAGCAAGGGATATCGTGATGCATCCTGCTTCATCATAAACTTCATCCAGCACAATGTCATGCGGATAGATTACATTGTACGGACCGTCCACGCTTCTCAGGTGGAAGTCCGCTTCGCTGACTTTTTCTCCTTCTGCCACGGACACAGATGATGACACCTGTCCGTTGACATTGATCTTATCTCCATCAGACCAATACACCTTCTTTGTCGGATTGTCCTTCGAACCCTCCGAATCAAGCCAGGTCCTGGTCTGCACGGACACGAGTCCTGTATGCAGAACCACGTCTGCTGCCTCGTCAGTCCTTTCAGGCAGTTCTTCCCTGCCGCAGCTGCATAGTGTGACTGCGGCAAGAAGAAATGCTGTCATGTTTTTGATTTTCATTTTATAAATAAGTTAGTTTACGTCTGTTCGGATTAATTTCCCTCCCAGTATGTATAACCTGTTATTGTAACACCTGTATTCGCAGTGAATCCCTGACCGCATACGAGGTTGGCGCTTGTTTTTGATTCACTGTTGAACAGTTTAACTGTCAAAGAGGCTGAAAGGTCTGACTTGTCATCAGATGTCAATGCCGTACCATGTGATAGAACATATCCTCCGATCTTACAATTTGTAATTTTTGAACCTTCTACATTTGGTACCATTCCCATCGCATTAGTGTTGTATTTTACAGGCACGACAGCAACAACCGCTCTATTCATTTTATAGCCTTCAAACCTCTGGAAATATCCTGATACATAGATATTGCTATCAGTGAGATTGAATGGTCTTTCTGCAAATCCTATTACGCCTGCCATTGCAACCATTGGACGTTTTCCACTACCCACCTCACAATTAACAGTGGTATTCTTGATATCCAGATATCCTCCAAATCCAATGAGACCACCAGCAACTGCGCTATATCCCGGACGAGCAGAAGATGAGCTTCCGGTGAGGTCATAAGTGTAAACTGCTCCAGTATTTGAACAATTGTCAACTACAGCATAACCTGCCTCTTTACCGAGCAACGAGCCGACAAGACCACCGGTGAACACCTTGGTGTTAGTTTGTGTCGTTGTTGAATAGTTGATTCCGCAGTTGTGAACAGTGGCGGTATTGTCGCAGTTCTTGAAGGTAACATTCAATCCAATAGTTGTAGTAGGGGTGTTGATCAGACCCTGATTGTTTCCTGATGCATTGATAGGGGTTGCCAATCCAGCCACTCCTCCTACATGCATCGAATATGCGATGAAACCTCTGTCTGATACTACGTTTTCAGCGCTCAGAGTAATCGCACCGGAGTTATCGCAGTTGTCGATTGTGATTGACGAGCCTGATCTGATCCAACCTGCAATTCCACCCAGGCCACACACAGGCATACCTGTGCCGTTGCTTGAGCCTGATACCGGAGCGAGTGTGATGGCTGCAGTGTTCTCACAGTCCTTGATAGTGACAGCATAGTCAGATGCGTGAATCTGAGAAGCAATACCTCCCACAACTGCATTGTAGTTTGCTGCAGAGACATCGACCTTAGCATTGATAGCTCCGCTGTTTGTACAACCTTCAACAATACCACCGTTGACAAGTCTTACGATACCTGCTACGTTTCCGTGGGCAGCTGCATCAAATGACACCTCCATGGTGTTTGTACATCCAGTTATCTTTCCACCATCAACCAATACGTCAACAAGAGGTGCACCACCTTCGGCCAGAGTGAGCTTTCCGGCAACAGTAAGGTTTTTAACCTCGCCTGACACCTTGCTGAACAGCGCCTGTGTCGCATTGTTGCGTGTGATTGTCTTTCCGTTTCCGTCGAGAGTGTACTGGAACTCTGCTGTGATAGGAGTAAGGTCGTCAGCCTCGATGTCTTTACCAAGTTTGATTGTGTTCGAACCGTCTCCGATCCAACGATATATGTCCCAATCCTTGTCTGAAGGGTTGTTCACGAATTCAGCAAACTCATTCCAGTCTGCTGCTGAGTTGATTACGCCCGCTCCTGGCTTGAATGCAGGTTTGAATGGAATGATCTTTCCACCGTCAGCAGCATGCTGAGTCTTTTCTGCTGCAACCTTATACGATGCGAACTTGCCGTTTACGTCCTTGATTGTGAAGATAAGGCCGCTTTCGTAGTTGTATGCAGGAATACCGATGATCATGGTTGTTCCCTGAGCTACGCCACCCTCAAGACAATCGTATCCGATGTAAGCTGTAAGGTTTTCAGGTGCAAGGACTGGAGTATGATCTTCTCCTTCAAATCTAAGTGTCCACTGACCAGCGATGTAGCTGCCGTCTCCCTGACGCACGTAGATGTTCTTGATGTTATCCTTTACTGAGCTGTTCTCTGCATCGATAGTGATTGCGTAGAAAGTAGACATGTGCTTGAATTCAAAGCTCTCGGTCTCGCTGTATGCTGCAAGGATGTCCGCGCTGGTCCAGAATGATACATACTGTCCACCTGCAACTGTGCGGAACTTCTGCTGGGCTCCTGTACCTGCCACCTGGATGTTATATACACCGTCCGCATAACCCTTGCTGTGGGTTCCGGTTACTGCGTAATATGGAGCAGACGCACCCTCTACGTCAAATGTGATGCGTGTTTGATCTTTGCTAGGTAATACACCCTCTTTGTATTCAGATTTTCCGGTTGCGTCGTCGAGAATGTCAGCCTTAGACATGACGCCATTCACGGCAATCTTATCAGAAGAAGTGAAAAGTGTAGGGAATTCGGTTCCTTCTTCAGTATACCAGATTGCTGTCTTGGTCTCTGCACCATTGACACTTCCTGTAAAAGTAACCACCTCGCCCTTTGGTGCGAGATCATTGACGTCTGCCTCCTCTTTCTGACAGGCAACGATAGATGTAGCTGCAAAGGCTACAAGCATAAAATTCTTAATAGTCTTCATAGCATTTTAGAAAATCTGTTCGTAATCGTCAAGTTCATCATCCTTGTAAATCTCATCTGCCGATGAACTGTAGCAGAGGACTCCTTCTGTCTTGATCTCCAGAATTTCACATTTTGGAGCAGCGTATGAGCTCTGGCCCATACAGCCGGGTCTACTAGTTTTATTCATATAATTGGTTATTTTGTGATTTATCTATGTTGTCATTAACGTTTTCGGTGCTTTCCAGGCCCTCAATCAGGGCTTTGATGTCATCCCATCGATAGTAAACGCCCTGAACCGGTGTAAGACCATTGAGAACTGTCTCCTTTTCGTTGACAAGGACCTTGACCAGCACATCGCCTTTTCCCTTGTAGAACACCATCTGAAGGTTTGAACACATCGGAACGGCATCGGCTACATTCCAGGTCCTGTAAGCCTCGTCAATAGCGCATGTAGGATAGCCCGGGATGCCGAGCAGCGAACACAGCGGCAGAAAAGCCGAATCATGAGCGAATCTAAGATCAGCCGCCACCTTGGAATCTGATTGGAGCGCGTCATCAGCCTTGGCAACAAAATCCTTCAGAAGATTCACTCCCTTGATACGTGTATATTTTCCGAATTCTTCTGACACTGCAACTTTTGCATATTTGGCTGCATTGTCTATCTGGCTGCACTTTGCAAGTTCTTCGAGAGGGATGAGCTGCGTCATGTCGATACCAAGAAAATCCAGATCGAAACATATCGCCCAGAAATTGAAGATTCCCATCTCGACTTCATACGGATCGCTCAGAGACGTAACAATCTCCGCATCGTTGAAATACAGCGACAGCAGAGAATGTGGGTCAAGATCGGCACGTCTGAGAGAATCGATGATCTGCTCAGCCTCGTCATTGAAATTGTATGAAAACGGAGAATTCAGATATTCGTTGTTGTACCTCTTGCCGGCAAGATATGATACTTCAAGACCCGGCTCAAGGCTGGAGAGTTCCTCGGTGAAGTTCGCCATGCTCATGATACAACGGGAGTAGACAGAACTTATGCATCGGACCTGATTCCTTTTCTTGGATCTGAAGACAGGCTTCTCTCTGTCGTACATTCTTCTGGCGATTTCTCTGTGCTCGACTGCGCCAAGAGGTGCGAGCTCGCCGTACATATCCTCATGAGCATCGTAAACCGCCTTCATGGCAGCATACAAAGCCTCGCCCTCTGCCGTAAGCTTACCCTCTGCGTGAGCGGCGGCGAAGCAGTCCACAGCCGCCTGCCAGATGGCAGGACGAGAAAAGTACCTTGAGCCGTGTCTTCCGAAATGGGAAATGTAAAAAGGCTTGTATCCACCCTCCGGCCTTGACACCTCAGAGGCGGCATCATATGAGTACGGGCAGTAAATGCCGGCACCTGCTCTAGGATCCTTCTCCATCCTCTGCAGCTGAGTCTGAGCAGAAAGGACAGCAGAGGAAAACAGACCAACGGCCAGAATTAGAATGCGGATATTGAGTTTTGGTGTCATGACTGCAAAATTACCCTATTCTCGAGTTGACGTTTTTAGATTTTCGGTAAATCAAATGCCGTATTTATAAAACACCGTATAATTTTAGAATTCATCTGCATTAGCTGCTGAATACTTTTTTCTGAATGTGAGTTCTGTATATACGGGATAATGATCGGATGCAAGGGACACATCCACGCCTGGACAATTTGTTACGATTTCCGATTTCTTGACAGAATATTCGATAAGGTTATTTTTCCAGATGAAGATGTAGTCGATGCACTTTCCTCCGTCCGATGAGGGGTAAGTTATCCTGTCGGTAGCAGATATGGCCTTCCAATATTTCCCCAGGCCTTCGATATCAGGGGACGAGTTACTGATCTCAGGGGATTCCGGGATAGCATTCATATCACCGACCAATATGACCGGCTTGTCGGAACTTCCATAATTTGTCTTCACCCAATCATTGATCTGCCTGATCTGGGGGACGCGGTTCGCGCGGTTATGATGATCCAGATGGGTTACGCAGAACACAAAATCCTCGTACTCCACAACTCCGAGCGAACGGGTCTGATAACCTTCAGTAACGCATGGAAGGTCGAACTTTACCCTGCGGATTTCCTTCAGGTCAGATGAGGCCATGACCGCATTTCCATTATCGTATCCCGCAGCCGGAGCGAAGTAATAGTTCCACCCTTCTCCCATTTCCGCTGACAGTTTCTGAACCTGATTGTCTACGATCTCGTTCAGTCCCACCACATCGGCACCGCACTGCCTGATTATCGATGCGACTTCTGCATACGAATAATGGCCGATCTCTTCCTTGTATTTCAGGAACTTGCCTACGTTATATGTCATGAAAGTCACAGTCTTGGATTCCTGCACTGTCTCCCAGTCCTTGGAATCAAGTACGATGGTCGTTTTCCTACCTGGCGCAAGGCTCATCTTGCCATGAGTTACCACCTTACCATATGCGCCCTTGTCCGTCTCGACAACTACCATCAGTGACACTCCTGCCTCAATGACAGCCTCCTGCATCGATGTTGCGAAATATGCTTTTACGGTTCTATCTACACCCACGGTGCCTTTGATGATGTTCAGAGTCATCACTGAGGACTTTGAACCAGATTCAGAGTTTGTTGCATATAGCACCGGTGACGATGCTTCGATCCTGACCTGGGTGACTTTTGATGCATTTACCGGCAGTCTGAGATCCAGAAGCAGACAGCCGCTTTGAAGAAATTCACCTCCGTTCGATTGAGCCCAATCGTCGGAAAAAGTGATGTGTTCATAACTGTTTACACCTATCAGGGCTGAGTCGAATTCCAGGTGAGATGTTGAGGATGTGCCGGTCTGCTCTTGAGTAAGATAAGATCTTGCCATGAAGTCATCTTCCTTGGAGATGATGATGTCGAAGATGTCTCCTTTGACTTTGTTCCCTATAAACGTGGCTTTGTTCCCTTCGATCGAAGATACCATGAACTGGTGAGCGTCATCAGAGTTGACGCGCAGTTGGTCATTCTTTTTCCAGACGAGCCCGACCTGGGTAAGTTCTCCTGCATATGTGGCTTCGATCCGGATCTCTTTGTGTGCTGTATCATCCTGGATGCAGCCGACGGCCAAGATAAGTGCCCAAAGCAATATGATGTATGTTTTTCCCATAGCTTCAAGTAAATCATTCAAAGCTATAAGATTCCGACATTGACTATTTTAACTTTTCGGTAAATCGTAATGAAAGAGCTCTCATTGCGAGAGTTCTTTCTGTATCAATGCTCGTTTGAGTTTACGTCCCAAGGCATATTCTCCGAAGTCGATGCCCTTTTCCTGCAGGAGCTTCTCCATGCTGATGTCGTCTCCCTTGAAGATGGTGGACTGGGCCTTTTCCTGTACCCCTTTAATATAATCAATGGATTCCTTAGGGATGACCAGATGGCATGGGATGGCCACGGCGATGGGGTTGAGGCCGATCGCGTGCGCAACAGCGCGCACTCCCGCCTTGTTCTGGCACAGGTCGGCAAAGTCGCTGTAACTGATCAGGCTTGGCGTCTTCGGGCTGCCGTCTTCTTCGTGGGTCAGGTCGAATAGTCTCTTCCAGACCTTCTTCTGGAACTCTGTTCCGAAAAGGATGAAGTCGTCCCAGAGCGCGGTCTTTCGTATGTTCCATACTTCTGCAAACTTCACAGTCTCGGCTGTAATCTTTTCGTATGCCGGACTCTTTTGTTGTGCTAGCCTGGCTGCTATGATGACCAGGGCTACATAGTCTGTCGATATCGCGGCAATCTTTCCGTCTATCCGGACAATCACCCATTTCCTGTCGGTATCCATAACTGTACATTTAGGTTATCCGCCCTCCCCGTCTTAATGCGGAGACAACTTCCAAATATAAGCAAACTTTCCGTAATTTCCTACACGTCTGCATGTTATACTGCGTTGGTGATGTGATATGAGTATGTTATTTCTAACAGCTCTATTGTATTTTTCAAAAGGTGTGGGTAACTTTACTGTTTAAAAAATTAAAGATATGAGTCGTGTATTTCGTTTTCTGTGTGGATTGTTATTCTCACTGACTGTCGTCATTTCCATGGTGTGCTCTTGCGAGGTTGTCGATATCAAGGAACCTGTGCTGCCGGAAGACCCGGATGATTCCGGTTCTACGGAGGTGCTTCCCGGTGAAATTACTGCAGGAGAAGACGGAGAGTTGAATTATGAAATTCCGGAGGTGGAGGTAGTGACGGAGGAGGGTCTGGAGATTGTTCAGGAAAGTGTATATACAGATCCGGACGGAACTGTTCATAAGGTCGAGTCGGTCGCGACGGTCGTTGTGAAGGTAGCAAAGGATACGGTCATAGTAAATGACCCTTCGGGTTTCGTTGCTGCAGCAACTTCTCAGCTGCTTTCTTCGTCATTTGATGAAGAGACTCGCGTGTACACGGTTTCGTATGAATTTTCAGTAGGTCCCCAGACGGTGGTCGTGGACATGCGGAGTTCGGAACCTGTTTTGGAGAATTCTTTGGGGCAGCTTGTCAGAATGCCCTATTTGAAATTGAAATCAGCGAGTGTCGGCGGAGTAGAAACTGTG
This sequence comes from Bacteroidales bacterium, assembly GCA_017631875.1. Next base: position 61,697 of record JAGBSL010000027.1, read on the forward strand.
AAGGAAGGGGACCAGACGCGTGCTATCGAGATTACTGACACTACAGATTATAAGGTGAGGGTTTCATATGAGGTTGAGGCAGAGCTGTGTAATGCTGCGGAAACGGAGGTGAAGACGATTACGTTCAATGTGGAGTATCCGGGAAGAGTGACTAAAACGGAATTGTATCCGGGCCAGCAGTTCTCGTATGTTCTAGAAGATCGTGATGGAGTGGCTTTGGAGTATGCATCGTCGTATTCAGTAAATCCGGGAGAATGTTTTACCTTAAATATCGTTCAGGCATCTTCGTTTGAAGACAATAAGGGCAAGATAGAAGAGCAGCTGAAGGCATGGACATCCTTGAGCGTTTCAGATACTTTGGAGGTTGTGAATCATGATGAATTTATTGCCGGACTCCAATCGGCGGTCTCTATAGAGAGCGGATTCGATGTTTCATCAGAAGGCTTGCCATATTTCGAGCTCAGCGAGCCGGAGTTGGTAGAGGCCGTCTTGGTGGACAGCCTGGATGTCTATCCGGATGCAGGATACCCTGCAACCAGGAGTGTGTCGGGACGCAATAATATATATTCCCGCACCTTTGTGGTCGAAGGTGAGTTCGAGGAATCGCAAAATGGACCTCAGACTCGCTCGGGAGCAAGCACAAGGGCGGTCACTGCAGAGGATATGTATGCGAAATATCCGCATGTGAACAGCCTGCGGTGCCCGAAACGTATCTATACGGCCAAGGTTACTTACAGACAGACTGCCACATTGAAGAACTCGGAAGAAGAGTTTGCTTTGGAACTCTGCTATGACGTGACGGTTGCCGGCAAGACCCAGGTGGAGCTGGTGGATGTGGAGTATGATGCAAATGGAGTGGTGGGTATATTCCCTACCTATTCCGGTGAAAATTTAGTCAATCAGACTATCGTAGAAAGATACCGTATTTATTCTACAGGAGAAAGACTGACGGATCATTTCGAGAGTAACAAGACTATGTTGTTTTCGTTGTCGTCAGTCGCTGTGTATTATCAAGAAAACTTCGACTGGAAATATACCTCATGGGAGGAGGCGGATACATTGGATCCTCATATTCCTACCATTATGCAAGTTCCATATGATGATGTTCCGTGGTACGATTTCTACTCGTATCCTTCTGAGGCAGAAGTTCATAGGCAATATCATTGGAGTGTAGGGATGGATTGGGATATCTTACGTAATACGGGTTTGGGCGAAGTGAATTCTGCTGTCGGAATTCCTGGTATACATAGGTTTGATGGTGTGGATCTAGGTGAGTGGTTCGATAATGCTGAAATTGAAAAATTTGGCAAGGGTCAATACGAGACTTATCTGCATTCGGATACAAGAGAAAACTATGATTCATCCGTCAATACTCCTGGATGGTATACGGGATATTTGCAAAGTCGACATTCTTGTATTGATGCAATATATTTCGAGGATGACGTTGATCCACGGAGTTGTATGCATAGCATATGGGTGCCGAGAATGAAGATAGATTTGTGCTTTAATGAGAAGGTGCTGTGTATTGATGATCGGATTTTTGCTCCGAAGCAGCTTTTGGATGATAAGGTGGTGGAGAAGACTGTGGAAGATGCTGTGTCTCCGACTCGTGGTCCGGTCAAGATCGCTAAAATGGGTTTAGACTTCACGGTTTACGATGAGGTTTTCAAGTTCCGTCTTACCGATACCCTATACAATTACTACTCCCCTCATTATGAATGGGAGAATTCCAGCAATTAATTAAACGGGTGAGTGACTGAAATTACCGGTTTGTTAAACTGATGCAGAGCTGTGGCGCTTTTGGCTTGAAAAGTGACACAGCTCTGCCCTAAAATGGCCGAAGTGTCTGTTTTTGCCCTGAACTGTGGCGGAAAATCATCCAGAACTGTTACAGCTTTCCTTTCATCCATCCACAATCCCTCTTGCCCTTTCGTTCCGACGTCTGAAACAACTCGTAACTCTCGTTGTCCTATGGGTGTCGAGGAAGCACAAGGCATCTGCGGATCTTCGCTTCGTCTATATGGCGGACACGGTATAGGTATTCGGCGATTTCCTGTTTCTCTTTCAGTGAGAGCTGATATACGGAATGTTTGCCGTATCGTTCCCGTGCGAGTTTGTCCAGTTCGGTACAGAGTTCACAGTCGGAGATCTTTCTATAGTCAGCTTTACCGCTTTCAAAATGAATCATTCTTGTTATGTCCTGCATTCCGACTCCTCTTTCGATAAGCTGGATGTTCACCGGCTGTAGCAAACTGCCATCCTTCTTCTGCTCTGCCTCCCATTCCTCGGAAGATTTGCGCGTCATGTAGAAGTTGAAGGCTCGCGGAGTTCCGTACAATGCTTCCATCTGCGGTATATCCAGCACGCTTTCCCTTGTAAATACACCGCTTTCCGTCATTTTGTAGTTATCCGGGAACTCTGCTCTCCTACCTATATATTTAGAGTATGATCTGGTAGGGAGGATTTTCTCGTCGAGGAACTTTCCCATCTCTCTTCGGAAGATGGCGTTGGCGGAACAGTGGGGATAGGCGTATGGGGTAGGGGTTACACCGTGGTGGACAGCATTGCGTAGCGTATAGCTTGCGGCTGCAACTGTATGGTGATAGCCTGCAACCTCCATGGTGAAATGGTGCTCCTCTCCAAGGCGTCCCTCCCTATGGTACTTGTGGTTGAAGTACATGCCGTAGGACTGGCGGAAGCAGTACATGAATCCTTTAGGGTCAGCTGTCTGTACCAGTTGGTGCATGTGGGTAGACATTTCTGCCTCTGCAAGACCTGTCGATCCGGTCTTATACAGTGCAAGAGCAAAGCAGTTGAATCCTCGATGATAGTCCTCGAGATCACGGAACATGACCTCGTCGCCTGCTGACAGGCAGAGATGGTAAGTCTTCTTCATATCATTTTTCCTTTACACGTTCTTTCTCTTCGTCCGTTCGCCACATCTCTCTCGAAATGCATGAATCTCTCTGCAAATATATGTAAACGCTTCTGTTTCAAAAGGATTTTCTCAACAATCTTACTGAGCTGTGACGGTTTTTGCTGAAAAAGTGACACAGCTCAGCTCCCAAACGCTTGAAATCCCCGTTTTGGCCCTGAGCTGTGACGGAAAGCCATCCAAAACTGTCACAGCTCTCCGTCATTTTGTGGAACCGGTTCTCTTCCTCGAGCCATGCTCCTCCAGATGTACACTCCCAGGTGCTCCTTTCTACCGACATGGCCACCCTAACTGCTGCGACTATAAAAGTTATCAACAATATAATGCGCTGAAAAACAGGATTATTGTTGATAATTCGGATTTTATTCGTATATTTGCAGCCCCAAAAAATGGGATAAAACACATAAATAATTTATTTACAAACATTTATGCCTACAATTCAACAATTAGTTCGCAAAGGACGCGAGGTTATCGTCGAGAAGAGCAAATCTCGCGCGTTGGATGCTTGTCCTCAGAGAAGAGGCGTATGCGTACGTGTGTACACAACTACACCTAAGAAGCCTAACTCAGCAATGCGTAAGGTTGCCCGTGTACGTCTTACTAACTCAAAGGAGGTCAATGCATACATACCTGGCGAGGGCCACAACCTCCAGGAGCACTCAATCGTGCTCGTTCGCGGTGGTCGTGTAAAGGACCTTCCGGGTGTGCGTTACCACATCCTTAGAGGAGCTTTGGATACTGCAGGT
>JAGBSL010000028.1 GCA_017631875.1 Bacteroidales bacterium
GCATGACCGGCAGGAGGAACTTTCCTATGACGATCAGAGTGACGGCCGCCATGATCTCGTATGCCGCTGTCGCGATTCCGTCACGGAAACCCGTGCCCGACATTCCGATGAACTGCTCTGCCGAGATGTTGGCGGCAATCAGAGAAGCTCCTACTGCCCACCATGTAAGTGTATTGCCGGCAAGGAAGTAATCGTTTGCACTCTTTTCCTCACCCTTTTTAGTGCGTCCGAGGAAGAGTCCCAAGGCGACAAGGACAACGAGGTAGATCACCAGGATGATAAGATCCACCGTCCTGAAGCCGGATGCACCAATGGCCTGACCCAGGTCTATGGAACTCAAGGTCTCGCCGATCTGCTGTACGAAATTCATAATTATGGTAGTTTAGTGTATTACTCTGCGGTTTTTGCCAAAGTCTCACAAATATAATAAATTTGCATGTCATCAAAAATATAGAGTATGAAAAGAATAGCACGCCTCCTCATGTGTTTGGCCGTATTGGCCGGCTGCGACGGATTTATCACTCCTGACATGATCATCATGCCTGACAACAAGGACGAGGGCACCGAAAAACCGGAGCCGAAACCGGAACCGGAGCCTGAGCCGGAACCCGAACCAGAGCCTGTTCCTGAGGGCATTGTGCCGTTCACTCCCGCAAGCGTCAACGATCCCGGCGTCGCATACGTATGGGACGAGAATGTCATCCCTGAAATCACCGTCCACATCACTAAGGATGAATGGAACAAACTGCTGAAGAGATTTGACGAGTTCAACAACAATGTGGACTACTTCCATGCGGACTTCACATACAAGAAAGGCAGCGAGACCATATTCATCGAAGACGGAGGCCTGCGCCTTAGAGGAAACACCTCACGCCGCAGACCTGAAGGATATACGGGACAGAACCACAATTCCAACAATCCCGACTGGCATCACTGCCACTTCGGCATCAATTTCAGAAAGTACCATAAGGACTCCGACCACACGATCCATGGCATCAGAAAGGTCAACCTGAAATGGTTCAAGGACGACCCTTGCTATGTGCGCGAGCTTTATTGCTATGACCTGTTCCGCCGCTACGGCATCTGGACAAGCGCATTCTCTACCTACTGCAGGCTCTGGCTTCAGGTCGGAGATGAAAAGCCTGCATATTTCGGCGTCTATAACATGATCGAGCCTATCGATGAAGAGTTCGTGGAGCGACGCGAAGAAGGCATGTTCGAGAATGTCAAAGGCAATCTGTGGAAGTGCGTCTATGGAGCCGGAGGCATGGCTGACCTCAAACATATCGACCCGAATAACCCCAACCAGGTCAACTGGGACCAGGACAACGGCGTAAACTACACTTATGAATTCAAGGGTGACGAGGAAGACTTTGCTGCTGCAAGGGCACAGCTGGTGGATTTCATAAAGAACCTCAACAACAAGCACAGCATACACTTCGAGAAATGGGCAAAGGAGGTGTTTGACGTTGAGTTCCTGCTGAAGACATACGCAGTAAACGTGGCTGTAGGTATGTGGGACGACCACTGGGGCAACGGAAACAACTTCTACCTCTACTTCAGCGGCACCGGACTGGACGACTACAAGGTTTATTTCCTTCCATACGACTATGACAACTCACTCGGAACAAGTCTGATCGTGAATGACGCAGGACGCCAGGATCCGTACGACTGGGGAAATGCCGGCATCCTCATGGAAAAGATGATGATATTCGATGAATTCAGACAGATCTACAAAGAGGCCCTGCAGGAACTCGTAGACCCGGCAAACGCACTGTTCCACATGGACGCCAGCGTTCCGAGAATCAAGGCATGGCAGGACAAGATCAGTCCATACGTATCAAACGACACAGGAGAAGACATGAGCATCAAGGACCAGCCAGCCTCATGGAGCAATCACACCGAGTACCGCCTCGTGGACACCGGCTCCAACAACTGGTTCCGCGTCAAGACCGAGGTCATCAACAGTATGGAGTAGGTATCACCTAACTAATTGTCACACAGATAAATTAATAATTAAGGGTCGGAAAATATTCCGACCCTTAATTATATAAAATGCTGATTATCAGCTATATGAGTTATCCTTATTTAGAGTCTCTCGAGCTTCACAGTGAAGTGACGCATGAGCTCAGTCTCCCAAGTGATCTTCACACCGCGAGTGATCTCGTGACGACGATCGTAAACGTTCTTGAGGGCTGCTGCGATCACGTCCATGTGGTTGTTAGTGTACACACGGCGAGCGATGCAGAGACGCAGAAGGTCGAGACCACCGAAACGGTTCTCACGAGTTACAGGATCGCGGTCAGCGAGGATGTAACCGATCTCACAACCACGTACACCAGCCTCGATGTAGAGCTCGATGGCGAGTGTCTGAGCTGGGAACTCCTCCTTAGGGATCTGGTCGAGAACGCGGTCAGCGTCTACGAAGATAGCGTGACCACCTACTGGACGCTGGTAAGGGATTCCGTACTCGTCGAGCTTAGCTGCGAGGTACTGAACCTGCTTGATACGAGTCTCGATTGTAGGGAGCTCAGTGTTCTCGTCAAGACCTACTGCGAGAGCAGCCATGTCACGGCCGTTCATACCACCGTATGTGAGGAAGCCCTCGAATGGGATACAGAATCTCTTTGCACCCTCATACCAGTCCTCGTGGCGTGTTGCGATGAAACCACCCATGTTGACCAGACCGTCCTTCTTTGATGACATTGTCATACCGTCAGCGTATGAGAACATCTCCTTGCAGATCTCCTTGATAGTCTTGTCGCCGTATCCTTCCTCACGAGTGCGGATGAAGTATGCGTTCTCAACGAAACGAGCAGAGTCGAAGATCACGCGCTTGCCGTACTTGTCAGCAACTGCGCGAACCTCGCGGAGGTTCTGCATTGATACAGGCTGTCCTCCGGCTGTGTTGTTTGTTACAGTCACGATGATGAATGGAACGAGGTCAGCGTTCTCTGCGAGAACCTTCTCGAGCTTCTTAGGGTCAACGTTACCCTTGAAAGGAACCTCGAGCTGAGTGTTCTTTGCCTCGTCTACTGTGCAGTCAACTGCGAATGCCTTGCGGCTCTCGATGTGACCCTTTGTTGTATCGAAGTGTGAGTTACCTGGAACGATAGCGCCTGCCTTCACGAGGTGGCTGAAGAGCACGTTCTCAGCAGCACGACCCTGGTGAGTAGGGATTACGTACTCGAAACCTGTGATCTTTGCGATAGTGTCCTTGAGCATGAAGAAAGATGATGAACCTGCGTAGCTCTCGTCACCCATCATCATTGCAGCCCACTGGCGGTCGCTCATAGCGCCTGTACCTGAGTCAGTAAGACAGTCAATGTAAACCTGGTCTGACTTAAGCTGGAAGAGGTTGTAGTCTGCTTCCTTGATCCACTGCTCACGCTCCTCGCGAGTACTCATGCGAAGAGGCTCGACCATTTTGATCTTGTACGATTCTGCAAAAGGTAATTCCATGATTATTAGTATTTTAAGAGTTAATTATTATAATTTTCGTGTTTACAGCCGATAAAGGTAATGATTTTTAGCGGATTAACGGATTTTCGTTTTACTTTTTTACAATCTTTGCAGCAAATCCGCCACCTGGTGCCATATTGACTGTAAGTCGGCGGTCAGATGGGAGTTCCACGACCTCCTTCTTGTAATCCCTTGCGACGCGGTAGGCATTGGCTCCGTCACGATAGATCTCAACCTCGTATGAACCCTCAGGGAGGAATGTCAGGTCAAGCACCAGCTCACGTGAAGACCAGTCTGTCATAGCACCCACGTACCAGTCGTTTCCATTACGGCGTGCGATCGCTATGTACTTTCCGACCTCGCCGCACAGACCGCGGGTCTCATCCCATACGGTCGGGATCGCCGCGATGAACTCCAGGCATTCCTGCTCCCTCATATAGTTCGAAGGAGAGTCGCAGAGCATGTTCAGAGGAGAATTGAAGATTACGTACTGAGCGAGCTGGCGACAGCGTGTACCCTGGCTCATAGGCTCGTTATAGACAGGATGATAATTGGACTTAGTAGCATTCCTCATGGCACCCTGGGTGTAATCTATCTGACCGGCCATCATGCGGATGAACGGGAAGGTAACGTCATAGGTCACCTGATCCACGGATGCGTCGCTCCATTTCATTGTCTCAAGACCATGGACACCCTCATAGTTGACTACATTCGGATATGTCCTGTGGAGGCCTGTAGGCTTGTATGAACCGTGGAAATCCGCCATCATATGATACTTGGCAGTAGTCTCGGATGCACGACGATGGAAGTCCACCATGTACTGGTCATCGCGGTCCATGAAGTCGATCTTGAAGCCCTTGATGCCCATCTTCGAATAATGCTCGCAGACCTTTTCCATATCACGGTCGAACGCCCAATATCCGGCCCATAGAATCAGGCCTACATTGCGCTCCGAAGCATATTCTACCAGCATCTCAAGGTCTATTTCAGGCACCACCTGGAAGAGGTCCGCAGCTCCTTTTACCGACCATCCCTCATCGAGGATGACATACTCGATGTCGTTCTTGGATGCGAAGTCAATGTAATGCTTATATGTATCATTATTGATTCCGGACACGAAGTCTACACCGTCGATGTTCCAGTCGTTCCACCAGTCCCATGCTACCTTGCCTGGCTTCACCCAGCTCCAGTCCTTGGTCGCGTCAGCAGGAGTAGCAAGACAGTAGACCATATCATTGTCTGCCATCTGGATGTCTTCCGTAGAAACCGAGATGACTCTCCAAGGGAAGGCCTGTTCGCCACTGCATTTAGCAATGTAAGGATGTCTGCTCTGAACCTCCATCTGAAGGTCACTGTGACCTCCCTGCCTTACCTCATCAGGATAGCCCGGGAATCTTGCCTCGAGAGCGGAATCCTTCTCGCCGTCAAGATTGTCATTATACAGATACATGCCCGGATAGTTCAGAAGGTCTGCCTCTGTGATCGCGATCTTCTTTCCGTTCGGGCCGTCGACCAGCAGCGGAAGGAATGCCATGAGGGTTTTATCCCACTCCGAAAGCGGAGTGTATGAATATCTATTCTCGAACGAGTTATAGAACTGACTTTCAAGCGTTTCTGTGTGCTGTGCGACATATGCTGCCCACATGTTCCAGTCCTGGGCGAAGTTGAATTCCGCCATCTCATACTCTACGTGATAGTCTCCCTTGAGATGCGAGATGAAGCGGTATGCCATTCCTTCGTCGTATGCACGGAAAACCACGGAGAACTGCTTGAACTTCAATGTCAGCTCATTGAATTCATCCTTGACCACATCCTTCGTATAGATTACCGGAGTGATAGTTTCCGATACGCTTCGGCGGGTCACCTTCTTCACCGTCTGAACGCCACCGAAAACATCTCCTTCGACTGTAATCATAGAGATGTTCGCCTTATCAAGAAGAAGGTCCTGACCATGGGTCAGACTGTAGTTTATTCCTTCTCCCGCTTCGATCGAAACCACAAGGTTTCCGTCCGGAGACTTCAGCTCATAGTGTTTTGGCGCAGCCGTTGCGCTCATTGTCATGAGCACTGCTGCAAGAATGGTAATCAGTTTATGCATAGTATTTTATTTGTGGTTAAATTCCTAATTGCTCCTTCATGCTTCGCAGCAGGTCGAAGGCCTGAAGCGGAGTCATGTTGTTAAGGTCCGCGTTGTCAAGTTCCTCCTTCAGGGATGCCAGCAGCGGATCCTCAAGCTGGAAGAATGACAGCTGGAGGCTTCCGTCGCTCTCCACTCGGCCTTCCTTGATGTTGTGCGGCTTGACGGTGTGCTTCTTAGCAGTCTTGCTCATAGCTTTCTTCTGGTTTTCGGCAACACTGTCTCCCGATTCCAATGCAGCAAGTGTCCTCTCCGCCGACTCGAGCACCTGACGCGGCATACCCGCCATTCGGGCCACATGAAGACCGAAGCTGTGCGCCACGCCGCCTTCCTTGAGCTTGCGCAGGAAGATGACGTTCTTGCCCACCTCCTTGACCGCAATATGGAAGTTCTTCACGCGGTCGTATATGTCCTCGAGGTCGTTGAGCTCATGGTAATGCGTCGCGAAAAGGGTCTTCGCGCCGTCGCCGTATTCATGGATATACTCCACGATTGCGCGGGCTATGGACATACCGTCGTATGTGGATGTTCCTCGGCCGATCTCGTCCAGAAGCACCAGCGAACGGGACGAGAGGTTGTGCAGGATCATTGATGTCTCGAGCATCTCGACCATGAATGTGGACTCTCCGCGGGAGATGTTGTCCGATGCACCCACGCGTGTGAATATCTTGTCGCAGTAGCCGAGGGTGGCTTCAGATGCAGGTACATATGAACCCACCTGTGCCATGAGGCTGATCAGCGCTACCTGACGCAGGAGGGCCGACTTACCGGCCATGTTCGGACCCGTGAGGATGATTATCTGCTGCTTCTCGTTATCAAGGTACACGTCGTTCGGCACGAACTCTTCGCCCGGCTGCATCATGGTCTCGATCACAGGGTGACGGCCCTGCCTGATGTCAATCACCTTGCCGTCGGTCATCTTTGGACGGCAGTAGCGGTTGCTTATCGCCAGGTCGGCGAAGCCGCTGAGCACGTCCAGACGCGCAAGGATGCGACAGTTCTTCTGGATCATGGAGATGTTGGCCTGGATCTTGGCTACCAGCTCCGCATATATCTGGACCTCAAGCGCATAGATACGCTCCTCTGCGCCGAGGATCTTCTGCTCGTACTCCTTAAGTTCCTCCGTAATGTACCTTTCGGCATTGACGAGGGTCTGCTTCCTTATCCATTCCTCAGGCACGCTGTCCTTGTGGGCGTTACGCACCTCAAGGTAGTATCCGAAGACATTGTTGAAACCGATCTTCAGGGACGAAATTCCTGTACGCTCGATCTCGCGCTGCTGCACCTCGAGGAGGTAATCCTTGCCGTGGCGGGCTATCTTGCGGAGCTCGTCCAGTTCCTCATTCACGCCGGATGCGATCACGTCTCCCTTACCCAGCTGAGCTGCGGTTTCCGGATGCATGGTCTTGCCGAGGTATTCAAGCAGCTCGGCGCAGTCACCCATCTTCGCGATCAGCTCATCCAGGGCCTCGACGCCCTTTCCTGAGCAGAGCTGCATGATAGGAGCGGTCTGGCTCAGACCTCTGCGCAGCTGCATGACCTCGCGTGGCGAGATCTTGCCTGCCGCCGCACGCGAAATGATACGCTCAAGGTCACCTATGTCGCCGATCATGGTCTGGATGCGCATCAGATCGTCACCATTGTCTATGAAATGCTGAACTACGGCATATCTGCTTTCAAGTTCATGAAGGTCCATCACCGGCATCGCCAGCCATGTCCTGAGCATACGAGCTCCCATCGGCGATGAGCACTTGTCCATAACCTCAACGAGCGATGTGCCCTCCTTACCTGCTGTAGAAGCGAAGATCTCAAGGTTGCGGAATGTGAAGCGGTCCATCCACACGAACGAATCCTCATCGATGCGCGAGATAGAGCAGATATTGCTCAGTTCCTTGTGCTGGGTCTGCTCCAGATAGACCAGGAGTGCACCCGCAGAAGTCACCGCCAGCGGGAACGCATCCACTGCGAATCCCTTCAGCGAATCCACCTGAAGCTGCCTCTTGAGCTTCTCTACCGCATTGTCGTATACAAATGCCCACTCATCAAGGGTGGAAACGTAGTAATGGTCTCCGTATCTCTCCTTTGTGCCTTTTTCATATCCCCTCGGCACCAGGAGCTCTTTTGGAGCGAATGAGCTGAGGAGGGTTCCGATGTAGTCAAGGGAACCTTCAGCCACATGGAACGATCCTGTCGACACGTCAAGGAATGCAGCACCGCATCTCTCCTTGTGGAACGTCAGTCCGGCAATATAGTTATGCTCCTTCTGTTCGAGCAACTGCTCGCTGAAGGCAACACCCGGGGTCACGAGCTCCGTGATTCCGCGCTTTACGATACCCTTTGCGAGCTTCGGGTCCTCAAGCTGGTCGCAGACAGCGACCTTGTATCCCGCACGGACCAGTTTCGGAAGGTATGTCTCAAGGGAATGATGCGGGAATCCCGCCATAGGTATAGCGCCCGGCGTCGCGCTGGAACGCTTTGTGAGAACGATGCCCAGAACCTTGCTTGCCACCAGCGCATCGTCTCCATATGTCTCGTAAAAATCGCCGCACCTGAACAGAAGCACTGCCTCCGGATACTCCGCCTTGAAGGCGAAGAACTGCTTCATCATAGGTGTTTCGGTCGGTTTCTTTTCTGCCATTTTATATCTTTTTAAAAAATTTCGGCCCTAGCTCGGGCCGGCTGCGAAAACTATAGTTTTCTTGCTAGGCAAATGTACTAATTTTTGTTTAAACATAAAATGTTTACCTTTGTGTGTTTATGAAAAGGGTGCTGATAATATCGTACTACTGGCCACCGACCGGAGGATCGGGGGTACAGAGATGGGTGAAGTTCGCCAAGTATCTGCCGTCGGAGGGATGGCAGCCGGTGATCTATACGCCGGAGAATCCGGAACAGTTGGCTGTGGACGAATCTTTGGGGGCAGAGCTGCCGGCTGATACGGAAATAGTGAAGACCCGCATCATCGAGCCGTATGATCTATACAAGAAGCTGCTGCGGAAGTCTGGTCACAGCAAGGAGGCCGTGGAGGTCAATCCTGTGAATGCGCAGAACAAGTCCTTCCTGCAGAAGGTGGCGATGTGGGTGCGCGGCAACCTTTTCCGTCCGGATCCTCGCTGCCTGTGGATCGGGCCTTCGGTGAGGTTCCTGAAGAACTATCTGAAGGAACATCCTGTAGATCTGATCGTCAGCACGGGACCGCCACAGTCCATGCATATAATAGGACGCAGACTGGCCCTGGAGACAGGTCTTCCGTGGATTGCCGATTTTCGTGATCCATGGACCAAGATATTCTATTTCAAGCATTTGTCCATGACCAAGGCTACCCAGAGGTGGCATGAAAAAATGGAGAAGAAGGTGCTTGACGACGCCACATGCGTGGTGGCCGTATCGCCACTGGTCCAGCAGGAGTTCCAGGCGATGACCCAGACTCCGGTGGAACTGATCACAAACGGATTCGACGAATGTGACTTCCATGAGGAGCCGTTTGCCATGGCTGCCGGTGGTCCCGACATGCCGTTCACAATAACTCATACGGGACTATTCGCTGCCGACGGTAATCCGACCGTGCTTTGGGATGTACTTGCCGAGAAGTGCGCTTCGTGCCCTGAATTCAAGAAGTCACTGAGAATCAATCTCATAGGAAAGACTGACGAGCAGATCATCAAGGCTATCTGCGAGGCAGGTCTGGAAGAAAATGTTCACGACTTGGGCTATCAGCATCATGCAAGGGCGATCGACGAGCAGAGGAAGGCGTCGCTGCTGATCCTGCCGTTGAGGAAGGAGCCGGAGTATAAGGCGGTGCTTCCGGGAAAGTTGTTCGAATATCTGGCTTCATGGAGACCGGTGCTGGGAATCGGCCAGCCTGACGGAGCCATGTCCATGATCCTGAACAACACAAAGACGGGAGTAGTGCTGGATTGGGAGGACAGAAAGTCCATTGCAAGATACATAGACATGTGCTGGGAGAAGCACCTCAACGGTTGCCTGACGGTGGAGAATGCAGACATCTCGCAGTTCACCCGCCGCAACCTCACCCACCGCATGGCACAATTGTTTGACAGAATCACCCGAAACGGATAATACCTGGTGAGCTGTGACACTTTTTGTCCATTTTCTGACACAGCTCCGTGCAAAACAGGCCAAAACGGAGTAAAACGGGCACAGCTGTGACACTTTTCATCCAAATAATGACACAGCTCCACAACATGGATGAAAACCGTCCACAAAACAGGCTGTCTTGTGGACGAGAATATAAAATATGACTATATGAACAAGACACTATTGAAGAACATCGGAATATACGCAGGCATACTGCTGCTTTTCATCGGACTGGCATACGGATACACTCCGCAGGTGCTGGACGGCATGATCGTGAACCAGAGCGATATCGCTTCATGGAAGGGTATGGCGAACGAAGCCATGACCCACAATGCCACACATCCTGATGACCCTACCGCATGGACCAATTCCATGTTCGGAGGCATGCCGACGACTGCAACCATCGACAGTTTCGAGGGTGACTGGACCGACGCCATCTACGACTTCCTGCTGACAGGACGCCGTCCGGCAAGCTACCTGCTCCTCGCGCTGATCGGAGGATTCCTGCTGATGCTGTCGGTGGGAACGAGCAAGGTCGTGGCTGTGGCTGGCGCAATAGCCATAGCATTCTGTTCATACAACATGCAGATTATCCAGGTAGGACATAACACAAAGATGCAGGCGATAGCATACTTCCCATGGGTTCTGGCGGGTGTCATATTCACTTACAGGGCAGCTCTGGCTGCCTTATCAGACGAAAAGTCTTCATGGAAATCATGGCTGCCGAAGACCATTCTCGGAGCGACACTGTTCGCATTCGCACTGAGCATGCAGATCAAGGCTAATCACCTGCAGATCACATACTACCTTGCAATCGTGATCTTCGCTTATGCAATCGGTCAGTTCATATACATCTGCCTTGACAAGGCACGTCGCAGCGCGCTCCTGAAGCGCTTCTTCGCCGCTTCCGCCCTGCTTCTTGTCATCGGAATCGTCGGAATCGCTACCAATGCAAACAAACTCATCCCGACATACGAGTACACTCCATACACCATGCGAGGCGGCTCGGAACTGTCTGCCGACAGCGACAGCCATAATGATAAGGGACTTGACCTGGACTACGCGACAGCATGGTCATACGGCATCAGCGAAATGCCTAACCTGCTGATCCCGAACTTCAACGGAGGAGCATCTTCGGGCGAACTCCCTATGGACTCGGAGACCGGAAAGCTGCTCAAGAGAGCCGGTCAGCCGAACCTCCGCCAGACACTCAAGCACATGCCTCTGTACTGGGGTCCGCAGCCGTTCACGGCAGGTCCGATGTACATGGGAGCGATCACCATCTTCCTCTTCGTGCTCGGTCTTGCACTCTGCAACGGACGTGAGAAATGGTGGCTCGTCGGCGCTACCGTGATCGCCGTTTTCCTCGCATGGGGCAATCACTTCATGTGGTTCACCAAGCTTTGGTTCGAGTATGCACCTATGTACAATAAGTTCAGGACTGTTTCAATGGCCCTGATCGTGCTGCAGGTAACCCTTCCGCTGCTGGGATTCTATGTTCTCGACAGGATCATGAAGGAGACATACGAAAAGAAGGTCTTGATGAAGGGATTATACATCGCATTCGGCATTACAGCAGGCTTCTGCGCCCTCAGCGCCCTCATTCCGGGCATTGCCGGAACATTCGTCAGTGCATCTGACGCCGGCATGAACGAGATGATCGTCGAGACTCTCGCCGCCGACAGAGCCTCCCTTCTTGTAAAGGACGCTTTCAGATCAATGCTGCTTATAACATGTGCATTCCTTCTGATCGTCTGGGCATACAGGACACCTAAGATTACACTTAAAGGCAGGCTGACCATCGCCGGCGTAGCTGTCGTGCTTCTCGTGTTCTTCGACCTTGTACCTATCGGAAAGAGATACCTCAACGCGAGCCATTTCGTGACTCCGAAGGACTTTACAGCGCATTATGAGCCGCGCCTTGTGGACGAAATCATCCATGAGGACACCGACCCTAACTACCGCGTGCTCGATCTGAGCGTGAACACATTCAACGACGCAATCCAGAGCTACCATCACAAGTGTATCGGAGGCTACAGCCCTGTGAAACTGCAGCGCTATCAGGACCTTATAGACAGATACATCACTGACGAGATTTATGATGTTTATGACGTTGTAGAGAATGCGGCGACTATACAGGACGTTGAGGCCGCGCTGCCGGAACTCAAGGTGGTTTCAATGCTCAACGGCAAGTACATTATCCTTGGAGAGAACTACTCGCCGGTAGTCAACCAGCATGCATACGGCAACGCATGGTTCGTTTCTGATTTCGTATCTGCTGCCACTCCGGACGAGGAAATCGCCCTTCTCGAAGGCACCGACCTCCGCACCACTGCCGTGATCGGAGCGGATTTCCAGGATGCGGTGAAGAATGTACAGACAGAGGAAAGCACATTTGACATACCAAGAATCAGCCTGACACACTACGCCCCTAACGATCTGAGATACAGTTTCAGTACAGGTTCCGATCGTGCGGCAATCTTCAGCGAAATCTACTACCCTAAGGGCTGGAAGGCATGGATAGAGCCAGCAGGTGCTTCCGGAGAAGTCCGTAACGGCCACTACCATCCGACAGCGGAAGGACGTCCTGTAGAACTGTTCCGTGCAGACTGGATGCTCCGCGGAGCCGTCATCCCTGCAGGAGAAGGCCAGCTGATCATGCGCTTCGAGCCGGACTCATACCAGCTCGGCGAAAACATCTCACGCGCCAGCTCGATCCTCCTCATCCTCCTGCTGCTTGGCTCATCAGCCGGAATGATCTTCTACCGCCGCCGCAAATAACCGTGACGCACATCTCATTGACAATCAGCCACATACAAAAACCTCATGCTCCCTTTTGGCGGCAGGAGGTTTTTGTAAGCAATTGGCGGACAAGAGATTAAGCGCCACGGCTAAATCAAGCCGGAGATGAAGATCGCAGCGATGGCGAGAGGGCAGACGTAGCGGATGAGGAACCACAGGACGCCGAAAAGCTTGGCGTTACGGCTGAGGGTACCGCCGTTGGTGAATTCGTCGTAGACATCGGTCTTCTTGAGGCGCCAGCCGACGAAGAGAACCGTCAGGAGACTGCCAAGGGTCATGAGGATGTTTGACGAGAGGTTGTCGAAGAAGTCGAAGATGTTGCCTCCGTCAATCTTGATATCGGAGAGCGGACCGAATGAGAGAGAGCAGATTGCTCCTACAACCCAGCATACTGCAAAAAGTACCACGCAGGCCCACAGACGTGAGAATTTCTTCTCCTCGACAAGATATGCCACGGCAACTTCCAGCATAGAGATTGACGATGTAAGGGCTGCAACAAGAAGTGCAAGGAAGAAGAGGATTGCAACCACTCCACCTGCCGGCATCTGGCCGAAGACGAATGGAAGGGTCTCGAACACGAGGCCCGGACCTGACTGAGGATTCAGTCCGAAAGCGAAAACTGCCGGCATTATGGCCATGCCTGCAATCATAGCGAACATGAGATCCGAAACCGCTGTCGCAGCACTCTGGAACATGATGTTCTCCTTCTTGGAAACATATGAGGCATAGGTCATTATGGTTCCGAAACCAAGAGACAGGGAGAAGAAAGCCTGACCAAGGGCAGCGGCTATAGCCTTACCTGTAATCTTCGAGAAATCAGGGTTGAAGAGGTAATCAAGACCAGCAGAAGCACCTGGAAGAGTCATTGAATATATAGCAATAGCCACAACCATAAAGAACAGCAGAGGCATCATCACCCTACTGAACTTTTCTATGCCATCTTTTACTCCGGTAACAACAACTAGTGTAGTCACAAGAAGGAATACAGTATGTCCAATAAGAGGAGCCCATACTGATGTTACCAGGCGTGTAAACATGGTGCTGATTGCAGCCTGCGAAACATCACCACTGAACGGAAAGTTCAGGGATTTCAGAAAATAGTCAACCGACCATCCTCCGATGACGCTATAATATGAAAGGACAATCAGCGGTACTATGATGGTGAAAAGTCCGACCCAGCGCCATGCCGAGCCACCTGACAGGTCACGAAATGCAGCGAAGGCATTCTTCTGGCTTCGGCGGCCGATCACGAACTCCGAGATGAAGATCGGAAGGCATATGATAAAGCTCAGAAGAATATATACTATAATGAATGCAGCACCTCCGTTCTCGCCTACAAGGTAGGGAAAACGCCAGAGGTTACCTAGACCCACTGCCGAGCCGGCCATTGCCACCAGGGCACCGAACCTGCTGCCGAAACTATCCCTTGACATATTCTACAAATTCAAAGTCGTAGCCGGATTCTTCGTCGTGGAGGAGTTCCGAGCGCTGGGCTACCTTCCATACGTCAGGGTCGATCTCGGGGAAGAAGGTATCTGCGCCTTCGATGACCGTATGGACATGAGTCACGATAAGGCGGTCGACCAATGGGAGTGCCTGGGCATATATCTGGCCTCCACCAATGACAAAGCATTGTTCAAGATTGGTCTCCTCAGCGACCATGAAGGCAGCCTCCAGAGAACCTGTCACAGCCACTTCCTCAGCGGTACTGAATCCTCGTGAAACAACAATATTGACTCTCTTCGGAAGCGCACGGCCGATAGACTCGAAGGTCTTGCGGCCCATGATCACAGGGCTGCCGAGGGTGGTGCGCTTGAAGAACTTGAGATCTTCGGAGATGTGCCAAAGGAGCTGGTTGTCGCGTCCGATGGCATTATTATCCGAGATCGCTACTATTATGCATTTTTCCATAATTTTCTTTTTAATAGATCCCTCGACTTCGCTCGGGATGACAGGAAACCTACACAGCTACAATTCCGGCAATATGCGGATGTGGATCGTACTCAACGAGCTCGAAGTCCTCATACTTGAAGTCAAAGATGCTCTTGACCTCCGGGTTAATCTTCATCTTAGGGAGCTTGCGCGGCTCACGGGTGAGCTGAAGCTCCACCTGCTCGAAATGGTTTGTATAGATGTGAGTGTCACCTGTAGTGTGGATAAACTCTCCCGGCTGCAGACCGCACACCTGCGCGATCATCATCGTCAGCAGCGCGTATGAAGCGATGTTGAAAGGCACACCGAGGAACACGTCCGCACTGCGCTGATACAGCTGGCACGAGAGCTTTCCGTCAGCCACATAGAACTGGAACATGGTGTGGCATGGCGGAAGGGCCATCTTGTCCACCTCAGCTACGTTCCATGCAGACACGATCATACGGCGTGAATCAGGACTGTTCTTTATCTGGTTGATGACATTCGAGAGCTGGTCGATGGTGCTTCCGTCCGGAGCCGGCCAGCTGCGCCACTGGTGGCCGTAAACCGGTCCGAGGTCACCGTTTTCATCGGCCCACTCGTTCCATATGCGCACTCCGTGCTCCTGGAGATACTTGACATTAGTGTCGCCTGCGATGAACCACAGGAGTTCATAAATGATGGACTTCAGATGAAGCTTCTTGGTCGTCAGAAGAGGGAAACCCTCGCTGAGATCGAAACGCATCTGGTGGCCGAACACGCTCTGAGTGCCGGTGCCCGTGCGGTCCGACTTCATCGTTCCGGTCTCGCGGATGCGACGGAGGAGGTCAAGATACTGCTTCATGTTACTTTACTCCAAATGCGAAAATGATTGCCTGCTCATAAACTTCGCCCGGACGAAGCTCTGATGAAGGATACTCCGGCTTGTTAGGCGCGTCAGGATAGTTCTGGCACTCGATTGCAACACCGGTGTAGTCCTCGTACACATGACCATTCTTGCCCGCAGGGCAGCCTGAAAGCCAGTTTCCTGTATAAACCTGTACACCTGGCTGGGTTGTATACATCTCCATCACGCGACCGCTCTCAGGAGCATAAAGCTCGCAGCAGAACTGGATCTGGCCTGGCTCGGCGCCATCAATAACCCAGCAGTGGTCGTATCCCTTGCCGATCTTAAGAGGCTCGAAATCAGCCTTGATGTCCTGTCCGATAGGCTTGCCGTTAACGAAGTCCATTGGAGTTCCGGCTACCGGAGCGCTCTCTCCAAGAGGAATCTGAGTGGCATCGGTTGGAAGGTACTCAGAAGCGTTCAAAGTGAAGATATGGCCGAGGATATCACCGTTACCCTCACCGTTGAGGTTGAAATATGCGTGATTTGTGAGGTTGATCACGGTCGGAGCATCAGACTCCGCGGTGAGAGTGAGACGAAGCTCATTCTCCTCTGTCCACTCATAGCGGGCAACGGTCTTTACAGCACCCGGATAGCCCTGCTCACCATCCTCAGAATAATACATGAACTCGACTCCTCCCTCATGCTCACGGCTTTCCCAGACCTTGTTCTGGAAGCCCTGAGGACCTCCGTGAAGGTGGTTAGGACCGTTGTTTACAGGAAGAGTGTACTCCACTCCGTCAAGAGTGAACTTTCCGAGAGCGACACGGTTGGCATAACGGCCCGGAATCTTGCCCGAGCAAGGTCCGTCTCCGAAATAGCTTGCAGGCTCCGGATATCCGAGGACAACATCAGCAAAATTGCCTTCCTTGTCCGGAACAACAATGGAAACGATACCGGCTCCTACGGAAGAAAGCTGTACATAAGCACCTTTCTCATTCTTAAGTGTATAAAGGAATATCTCCTTACCGCATGGGGAAGTACCCCAGAGTTCTCTTGTTATATTCATATGGATCAGTTTTATATTTCTAATTATTCAGATACATTGCTAAGGTGTCAAACACCTTATTTTCAGGGGCATCCTTCAGGATGACCCTCTTTTCTGCATCAAGCAGATACAGCGAAGGAATGGCTCTCACGCAATAGATTTCATTGCTGCGAAGCACGTAATCTGGATCGAATCCATTATACCATTCTTCCGGATAAATCGGCATATAGTCGCGCCATGCCTGGATGTCTTCGTCAATGTAAACATTGACTACAGCAAGTCTTCCGGAGGCTATATGGGACGCTATAAGAGGCTCCTCACGCAATACATTTATAATCTGCATACAGGCCTCGCAGCCCGGATTACTGAAGAACAGAAGGGTCATTTCCGCCTTGACATCATAGAGGTTCATCATCTTTCCCCTCCTGTCGGCAAACCTGAAATCCGTCGCCTTGCTTCCTATCCTGTTCAGTGCACACAGACGCGCTTCGCGCTCATACTTGCCTCTGAGAGCATCAGAAAGCCCCTCATAAGAAGCATATCGCGATACAAAATGGTAATACACATCCTCATTCCTCATAGGGGAATTGGGATCGTAATAGTACTTCTGGAACAGGTCGGCAAAGGTCTCGAACACCTGCGAAGTTGTGTCCTTCCTCTCGCAGGCAAGTGCCCTGTCATAGAGATTACCCACAGCCTTGGACCATACGCCATGACCGGCATACTCCATGATGGAAGTCCAGTCAGCGAACTTCTGCTCCACATCACCCCTGCGCACTCCGCTGACCAGCAGAGAGTCCGAAGGATAGCTCCTGGACGGGTCAGTTATGCCGTTCCAGTAGTTCACAGCCATGTATTCCAGAGCCTCCTGCTGACCGCTGATCATGCTCGGCAGCTGCAAATCGGGAAAAGGCAGAGCCGTAAACTGCTCTGCCTTCTTTTCCCTGCAGCCCACCGCAAGCAGCAGGACCGCCAGTATGAATGTAATTTTAATTCTCATGTTCATACTTTCCTACAACAGCCTGGGAGATATTGATAAGGAAGTCTCCGATCTTCTCAAGCTCGGCAAGAACGTCCATGTAATATACACCTGTAAGGTAGTTGTAGCTGTCGCTCTCGATGTTGACGATGTGCTCCTCGCGGAGGTGGTTGCGGCACTCGTTGATGTTATACTCACAGTTCTGAGCATTCGAGATGTCGCGAAGATTCTCGTTCTTGAGGTTCTCGATCATCACGTCATACGCCTTGATGATCAGGTCACACATCTTGTTAAGACGGTCAAGGATAGTCTTGTCGAATACCTTTCCGTGTGCCTCCTTTCTCTTGAGGATACGTCCTATAGACTCTCCTGAGTCACCCAGAGACTCCATCTCACCGATGATCTTGTACATCGCCTTGATCCTCTCGGTAGCCTCATAGCTGATCTCGTTCTTAGACACCTCGTTGAGATATGTAGCGATCTCATACTCGATCCTGTCTGTAATCTCCTCGTACTTGATCAGCTTGTCGTTAAGGTCGTCGAACTTCTCCTTGTCCTGCTCGTTTATAGCCTCACGCACATATGTGAAACCGTTGCGGCAGATCTCAGCGAAGTGGATAAGCTCGAGCTTAGCCTCCTGGAGAGAGAGCTCTGCAGTATGGAGAGGACCACCTGAGATATATTTGAGTCTGTACTTCTCTGCCTCACCCTTAGGCTCCTTGACAAGCCATACGACAGCCTTCTCGATAAGTGGAGTGAACCATATGAGGATAAGGGTATTTGTTACATTGAAGAGGGTATGGAGCATTGCGATACCGTAAAGAAGCGAATCCTTCAGATTCGACATCACTGCCGCATCAACAGTCTCTCCGGTCTTTGCAATAGCTGCAAGCTGAGCGCTTGCCGCCATAGGATCCTGGAATCCGAGCTCGGTCATGATCATGCAGATCAGCTTCACGATCGGACCGAAGATGCAGAGCACCCAGATTACTCCGATGATATTGAAGATAGTATGGGCGCGAGCCGCTCTCTTTGCAGAAGTATTAGCTACTGCAGCAGCGATATTTGCAGTGATGGTTGTTCCGATATTCTCACCAAGCACCATCGCAACCGCAAGCTTGAAGTCGATGAGTCCTGAAGCAGCGAGGAGCATTGTGATCGCCATTGTCGCACTTGACGCCTGGAGGACAATCGTAAGCACCGCACCTGCAACAAGGAAGAGGAGGATAGACCAGAAGCCGAAACCGTTGATGCTTCCGAAGAAGTTCATCATGCCTGTCTGGTATTCTCCGAGAATCGCATTAGAGCAGTCCTTCATGAAGGTAAGACCCACATACATCACGGCAAATCCCATAAGGAACTGGCCGATGTTCTTCATTGTGGCCTTCTTTGATGAATGGAGAACGAATCCTACTCCCATCATAGGCACTGCGAAAAGTGCGATATTCACCGAGAATCCGAGTGATGTGATCCACGCTGTAAGTGTAGTTCCGATGTTCGCTCCCATGATAACGCCGATGGCGTTTCCGAGAGTAAGGAGACCAGCATTCACGAAACTCACCACCATGATGGTTGTCGCAGAAGACGACTGCACGAGGCAGGTCACCACTGTTCCGGTAAGTACGCGCTTGAATGCATTAGATGTCATCTTGGCCATGAAAGCCCTGAGTCGGTCTCCTGCAGATTTCTGGAGACCCTCGCTCATGAGTGCCATACCGTAGAGGAACATTGCAAGTCCTCCGAGTACGGAAAACACATTTAGAAATGTATTCATATAAGATTATGGTTGTTTTTATTTGCTCAAACTTAATGGGGCAATTAGGTACAAAAATATAAAAAAATATTAGATTTGCGTTATGAATGTCATAAAAAGAATAATACTTCTGCTCGCCCTGATGCTCCCTATGTCAGCATCTGCGCAATTCTTCGTGACAGGCGATGACCCCGGAAGACTCAAATGGAATTTCATAGATACAGAAAGCTACAGGGTAATATATCCGCAGGGATCGGATTCCCTTGCATTCACTTACGCACGCAAGCTTGAAATATACAAGATACCCGTATCCCGCTCGTCAGGTTATGTTACAGGCCAGGGTGACGGTAAGATCATGCCGGTGGTTATCCATGCCTACAACGACGCAAACGGCTCTGTAGCATGGGCCCCAAAGCGCATGGACATGTTCGCCGTGCCTTCGGCATACGACCCCGAACCGTTTCCATGGAGCACCATGCTCTCGGTCCATGAATCCCGCCATGTCACACAGATGCAGTTCGGACTGACCGAAAGGCAGAAACCCGGCAAGTGGTTCCTCGGCGAAGGATGGAACATAATCACCTTCCTGCTCTATCCCGGCACAGCAAAGACTGAAGGCGACGCTGTCGTTGCAGAAACCGCCCTCACCCCTTCTGGAAGAGGCCGAATGGCCGATTTCCTGAACTATTTCTGGGTGGCGTTCGACCAGGGTGACCACAGGAAATGGTTCCAGTGGAGATTCGTCTCGCAGCAGAGATATTCCCCTACATATTACGCTCTCGGCTACATGACCATAGGCGGATTCAGATATGTCTATGACTATCCGCTCCTTGTAAGCGATGCCCTGCACCACTCGGCAGCCCACCCGGGCGCACTCGGCTGCATCTTCGACGCAAGCAAGAAAGTAACTGGCAAGAAATGGGAAGATATGTGGCAGGAGGTCAGCCGTTCGATGTTCGACCTATGGAAGACGGACGCCGAGCTAAGGGCCCCTTACATTCCTTATGAAAGGGTACTCCCCGAAACATCAAGATACACGGACTACTCCGGAAACCTCATCGTAGGCAAGGACATATACACCATCAAGCAAGGTCATGTAGACGCTCCTACCCTGGTAAAGATAGACAGTACAGGAGTGGAGCATAGGGTACGCAGCTTTGCATACAGCACCAGCGGACTGCGATACGACGCTGAGTCCGGCAGAATCTGGTGGAGCGAGAACATTCCAGACAAGAGATGGTCATTGAAATCAGGCTCAGCAGTTCGCTTCATCGACGGTGATGGAAAGACCCGCACTGTCCGCAGGGACCAGCTGCTTTATAATCCTGTAAGCTCGCGCGGTAATACGGCAGTAGTCAGATACCACACTGACGGACACTCGTCGCTGGAGATTCTTGACGGTGCTGATGGAAAGACGCTGACAAGCATCGAGGCACCGGACTCATTGCAGCTCGTAGAGACTGCATGGCTTGGTGACCATATATATATGACAGCGGTTTCCGAAAACGGATATGGTATATACGAAGCCGACCTTGATAATGGGTCCATCATACAGACCCTCAACCCTCAGCCGGTTATGATCAAGGACTTCGGAGTATGGGGAGACGAGCTGATCTTTGCATGCGACAGGACTGGAGTCCATGAGCTTTATCATTTCGATCCTTCGTCAGGCGAGCTTCGCCAGAAGACGTCAACACGCTACGGAGCATACGATTTCCAGTATAGCGAGGATGAAAAATACCTGTACTTTTCATCCCAGACCATGATGGGAAAAAACCTCTTCCGCACACCTGTGGACTCGCTTTTCGACAGACCTGTAAAGTTTGACAGCCTGTATAAATATCCTATAGCAGAGAAGATAACCCAGCAGGAGAAGGAACTGGCACGCCAGCAGGGATTCTCCGATGCTGTAACCATTGCTGAGGAGGATGTAGAGGTATCGGAGCCTAAGCGCTACCGCAAGGTGCCGCACATGTTCAACCTGCACACATGGTTCCCGGCATACGTCAGCGTCGACAACATCATGAACAACCTTTCGTTCGATCCGGTATGGCAGACCATCTCTCTTGGAGTTTCAGGAGTGATGCAGAACCACCTGTCTACAGCTACCGGAGAAGTCGGATATTCTGCCCACAAGGACTCATACGACCCGTCGAAATGGAGACATTCCGGACATTTCAAGTTCACATATTCGGGTCTCTACCCTATCTTCCAGTTCTCCGTCGACTTCAATGACAGAAGCGCAAGACAGTTCTACACTTATGCTGAAATGAAAAGCGGAAACGTCTTCATGGTGGATTCGCGCGAACTTGATGTACCGTCTTTCAATGGAAGCGTCAGCATGTATATACCGTTCAACTTATCATCGGGAGGATGGAACAAGGGCATAATCCCTAAGCTGTCATACTCTATCACGAACGACGTATTCAATACAGGTGTAATCATGACAGAGATGCCTGAATTCGGAGGTCCGATGTCATTTGCAGGATACCAGGAAGGCAAATATAAGCTTCTACAGCAGGCTACGGCTTCCGTCAGAGGATACACCATGCTCAGCACCGCCAACTCGCAGGTCTACCCTCGCTGGGGTATCGGAGCGGAGCTCGGAGCAGTATCCCGCCTTGATGCATACAAGGTGTTCTCACCAATGGGATATGTATACACATACGGATATGCGCCTGGATTCATAAGAACACAGGGATTCAAGTTCACGGCCATGTGGCAGAGAAAGCTGCGTGAAGACTCTCCTTTCAGCCAGCAGATCGTAAGCGTGCTTCCGAGAGGATTCGAAGGAAGCGCGGGGCTTGGAAACCACCTCTCGCTGTATAACAGGAATCTGGTGAAGGTCACTGCGGATTATGCAATTCCTATCCATATCGGAGACGTGACGGTTGCAGGCAACCTGCTTGCCATCAAGAGACTGGTAGCATACCCGCATTTCGACTATACATTCATAGGTAAGGAAGGACTCTGGTCGGCAGGACTTGACCTGACGGCAGACCTCCACGCCATACTGACCCTCGAATGGCCATGTTCTGTAGGACTCACCTTCTCATGGAACGGCGGTTCCGCATGGGATAGTCTCACAGCAAAGGAAATATCAATGAACAAATGGTTCCTCGGACCAATATTTAACGTATCATTCTAATCATGTCAATCATCAATGAAGCACTGGCACCATGCAGCAAATGCGGCCAGCAGACCAAAGTAACAGTCTACAGAAGCATAAACATATCAGAAAACCCCGAGCTCAAGGCTAAGGTAAAGGACGGTTCCCTTTTCCTTTGGGAATGCCCCCACTGCGGACAGGTAAACCTCGCCAAGTACGAGACCCTCTATCATGACCCTGCAGCTAAGCTCATGGTATGGCTCCTCCCTGCCGGAGAAATCTCCGAAACCCAGATGCAGGCGATCACAATGCACACAAAGGCAATGGGAGGCTATACACTCCGCCGTGTAAACGACATGGGATCGCTGATGGAAAAGGTGCTTATCAACGATGCTGGTCTTGACGATATCGTGCTGGAGATGTGCAAGTACGTGACCAAACTGGAAATGCTCCAGAAGAGCGTTCCGGCAGAGCAGAAGGATGAGTTCATGGCAGCCACATTCCACTTCTACAAATCAGAAGGCGAGGACGACGCACGCATCCTCACATTCATGTATGGTCTCGACGGACAGATGCTCGGAGTCAACATCGGCTGGAATGTCTATCAGGACTGCGCAGGCATCCTCGAGCGCAACCCACAGATCCGCCCTGCCGACGGCTTCGAAAAGATCGACGCTGACTGGCTTTCATCTAAACTCGCGTAATTTTCAAAAAAATAATACCATCGTGACACGTTTTGACTTAAATGTGTCACGATGGTATCTATTTTGGGTTATATCTACTATTTTTCCGTACCATCGTTAGAAAATTTACGGATATTATTTAACGATGGTCAGCAAAGAGTAGCTTTATACTAGCCTGCGGGCGCCGTCGCTGATGACGACTGGAATCTCTACTGGCTCGTGGCCGTATTTCTCTGCGAATGATGCCTTAGCCTTTGCGATAAATGCGTCGTAGAGCTCTGCCTTCACGAGGTTGATGGTGCAGCCGCCGAAGCCGCCTCCCATGATGCGCGAACCTGTCACGCCGCACTCCTGAGCCACTGTAGCGAGGAAGTCAAGCTCTTCGCATGATACCTCATAGTCCTTTGACATGCCCCAGTGAGTCTCGTACATGCGGGCTCCTACTGTCTCATAATCGCCCTTCTCAAGAGCCTCGCACACGTCGAGAACTCGCTTCTCTTCACCGATCACATAACGTGCACGGAGGTAGTCCTCCTCTGAAATCTGATCCTTGATAGCATCAAGCTGCTCCATTGTAGCGCCACGGAGGAACTCCTGGCCGAGAACCTTTGCAACACGCTCGCATGATGCGCGGCGGTCATTGTATGGAGAGCCTACGAGTTCGTGCTTTACACGTGAGTTGAGGAGAACGAGCTTGTAACCGTACTGCTCAGGATCGAATGGGAAATATTCAAACTCCATAGAGCGGCAGTCAAGGCGCATGAGGTGGCCAGCCTTGCCGAAGATGGAAGCGAACTGGTCCATGATACCGCACTTCACGCCGCAATAGTTATGCTCTGTGCTCTGGCCGATGCGGGCGAGTTCGAACTTGTCGATTCCGAGGTTGAAGAGCTCATTGAGAGCGTTTGCGAATGTGCTCTCGAGAGCTGCTGACGAAGACATGCCTGCTCCGAGAGGAACATCACCTGCGAATACTGTATCGAATCCACCGATGACACCGCCTCTCTTCTGGATCTCGCGGCATACACCGAAGATGTAACGAGCCCATGCCTGTACCGGTGCGTCCTCCTCATTGAGGCCGAACTCGCAGTACTCGTCGAGGTCAAGTGCAAACGCGCGCACTGTCTTTGTACCGTTAAGCTTGATCTCAGCGATCATTCCCTTGTCGATGGCGCCAGGGAACACGAAACCTCCATTATAGTCAGTATGCTCACCTATGAGGTTGATACGTCCTGCCGATGCGTAGAAAACGCCTTCTGTCTGGAAGAGAGTCTGGAACTTCTCTGTTATTCTTGTTTTCATTTCTATATGGTTATTAGTTTATTCTATAAAATCCTTCAAAGATATCAATAACCGCCGAAAATACAAAGAACAATCGGACAATGATCGCTCACTCCCCCGACATATCGTGGCCCGGAATAAGTCCTTAGGGGCTTCATGCCGGGATATTTCTTTTCGTATGTCATGAGGAAAGGTATCTGGAGGATCTCCATTTCGGATCCTGCCGCCAGTTCTTCAGACACCAAGAACATATCGATAAGTTCCCATACACCCTGATATCTGATGGTGCCGTAACCTTCCGTAAAAAGTCCATCCGCCATATTTACCAAAGCACCCTCAAGAAGACTAAACTGCTCACCGTACGGAGTATCGTTGAAGTCTCCCATTGCCACAACCGGAACACCAGGGTCTGCAATTTCCAAGGAATCACACAGTCCCCTCAGCGCCGCCATGGCGGCATTTCGCCTTGACGAGGACTCCTCGGCACCTCCGTATTTGGACGGATGATGACACACTATCATATTTATCTTCTGCCCCATTACATCTTCTAGACACACCTGGAGCATATCCCTTGTGGACATCTTTTCACCATCCGCAACGGGCACCTTCAAAGAATGGGAAACCGCCTTAAAAACGGATTCACGATAAAGCAAAGCGACATCGATTCCCCTTCTGTCGCCCGAATCGAAATGCACTATCTTATAATCATATTTACGCAGCAAGGTATTGTTCAGCAACTTCCACAGCACCCATCTGTTCTCGACCTCAGCAAGACCGATCACATCCGGCATCTTTCCATATTCGTCTGCTATCCAAAGCACTGACTTGGCGATATCATCACATTTAGTCTGAAATTTCCTTTTACTCCAATGTCTCGCGCCATAAGATGAAAACTCCCTGTCTGACTCCCCCGTTCCCTGGTCCACATGATCAAAGAAATTCTCCACATTCCAGAACATCACCACAAGCGAATCCTGACCGTAAACATATTGACTAAAAACTGTCAGTAACATAAACACTATGAACCTTTTCATATTACATTTCTATTTTACAGATTCTTGCGCATTCGCTCCAGCGACTTCGTCGATTAGCCACGGCTTCTGCGAAGCCTCGCAATGACGTAAAACTCAGTACAAAGAACTTCAAAAACACCAATGAAGTGCAAAGTATGTCATACGTCATTGCGAGGAGCGAAGCGACGTGGCAATCTGCGGCATAAGATCTTTTCTATCAGGATTCATCAAATCAATCATCTTATCCTTTCTTGATCGAGACCATGATTTTATCTGTTTCTCGCGAGATATAGCTTCATCAATACTGCTATATTCTTCATAATAAACTAATTTATGACAATGATACCTTGTAGTAAAAGACTTAGTGTCTGGAGTTCTATGCTCTAATACTCTCCTTTCTATATTATTTGTAACACCAACATATATCGTAGAATTTGATGTATTGCTCATAACGTAAATAAAATATTTATCCATTCCATTTTGTTTTAAAGATTGCCACGGCTTCTGCGAAGCCTCGCAATGACGTATAAATTACTACATAAAGACTACATTGTAATAACTGCGAAGTCTCGCAATGACGTAAAACAATTCCATCCTACAAGTCACTGCAAAAGTGGAATGAAAAGACGGAAAAGTGTTTAAAAAACAGAAAAATGTCGTTTAAAAAAGAGAAATAATTTAAAGAAAAAGAAAAAGTTAGCGTAAATTTGCGCCCTGATTTAAAAGAAGATAGAAAATGGCACTTAAATGCGGTATAGTAGGACTTCCTAACGTAGGAAAATCAACATTGTTCAACTGTGTAAGCTCGGGAAAGGCACAGAGCGCAAACTTCCCTTTCTGCACGATCGATCCGAACATCGGTTCGACAAACGTTCCTGATAAGAGACTCGAGGTTCTGGAAAGCCTCTGCAATCCTAAGAGAGTAGTTCCGGCAACTGTGGAGATCGTAGACATCGCCGGTCTCGTGAAGGGAGCCAGCAAGGGTGAGGGACTCGGAAACCAGTTCCTTGCAAACATCAGAGAAACAGACGCAATCCTTCACGTACTCCGTTGCTTCGATGACCCTAACATCATCCATGTAGACGGAAGCGTAGACCCTGTACGTGACAAGGAAATCATCGACTGCGAGCTCCAGCTCAAGGACCTTGAGACAGTGGAAAACCGCATTGCAAAGGTACAGAAGCAGGCAACTACAGGTGGAGACAAGAACGCTAAGAAGCTTTATGATCTCCTCTGCAAGTATCGCGATGCTCTCCAGCAGGGCAAATCATGCCGTACCGTAAAGCCGGAGAATGCTGAAGAAGCACAGATGGCTAAGGAGCTTTACCTCCTTACCAACAAACCTGTGATGTATGTCTGCAACGTAGACGAAGCATCGGCAAAGGATGGAAACCACTATGTAGAGCAGGTTCGCGAGGCTGTAAAGGACGAGGATGCTGACATTCTCGTTATCGCAGCCAAGATCGAGTCAGACATCTCAGAGCTCGAGAGCTACGAGGAGCGCCAGATGTTCCTTGAGGAGATGGGACTCGAAGAGTCAGGAGTCGTAAGACTTATCCAGCATGCATACGCCCTCCTCAACCTCCGTACATACTTCACAGTAGGAGTAGAAGAGTGCCGCGCATGGACTATCAACGTGGGTGACAAGGCTCCTCAGGCGGCAGGTGTGATCCACTCAGACTTCGAAAGAGGATTCATCCGCGCAGAGGTAATCAGATACGAGGACTTCATCCAGCTCAAGTCAGAGGCAGCATGCCGCGCAGCAGGTAAGCTCGGAATCGAAGGAAAGGAATACGTCGTTCAGGACGGCGACATCATGCACTTCCTTTTCAACGTATAAGCGATTCGATAGAATACATAAGATCATCATAGGTAGGGATGGGATCATCGGTAAAGATATATCTGATGATTCCATCCTTATCGCATATATATACCCTTGGAATACGTGAGGAGGCAAACTTATTATAGACTTTACGGTCCTTTTGGGCAGAATAAGGCATATTAAAGGAATGTTCAGTCCAATAAGACTCTATTTCCTCCGAACACTCATCACGGCTTACAAGGGCAAATCTGACCCCTTTTTGAGCATATATGTCATATATCTCCTGGATAACAGGGAGGGTCTGCTGACAATCCGGGCATGTGGTATGGAAAAACATTATAAAGGATACATTTCCAATCAAAGACTGGTCTGAAACAGCAGTTCCGTCATTCATCATGACACTGAACTCCGGAATCATATCCCCTACCTTAAGATCAGAAGCTTGAGGATTTTCCTTTATACACCCTATGAATGAGTAAATGAATGTCAATATTATAACAAAATATTTCATTCCATCATGGTTTGAAATTCTCAAAAACATGATAAATCTCGCTCCATCTGCTGTTCAACTCGACAAGCGACTTGAATACGATATCCGCCCCCGACATATACAAGGTTTCATCAGACAAAGGACCGGTATTTACCGCAATAACAAAAAGTCCTGCAGCCTTGGCCGATTGTATTCCTAATGGGGCATTTTCCACTACAATAGCCTGATTCACTGACAGATTTCCCTTCTTCAACGCCATCAGATATGGTTCAGGATCCGGTTTGCCTATACGCACATCATTCCCATTCACAATGGAGTCATCATTGAAGAAACTCCCATATATTTCCTTTATTCTTGCCAGAGAACATATCTGCTTCGAACCGGTGACAATCATGCTTCGTATACCATATCCACTTATATTCTCAAGAAAGCCATTGGCTCCTTCCATCACTTTACCTACGGGTAATCCTTCAAAAATCTTCTTCTTGAAAGCGTAAATAGAACTGATTTCATCTTCGGAAGCATCCCTTCCATACTGCCTGCGTACAGCAAACTGTATTGTGCCCCTGCCTGTCCGTCCTTCATGCATATACGCATCCTCCTCATAAAAACACACTCCATGTCTGTTCATACTCTCCATCCACGCTGTCGCATGGTTAGGCATAGTGTCGAACAATACTCCATCCATGTCGAAAATTACCGTTTTAAGATCAAAGTGACATAGATTATTTTCTATTAGATATTTTTTGAACGAAGTCTTCATTTTGCTGTTTTTCCAAGAATCCTTTTCATATATTTGCATCAAATATAAGCTTATCTGGGATGTTCACAAAATTTTACGATGTATTTATCGCCTATCATGGAAGTTACGACAACAACGGTTCTATTGATATTGCGGGTGAATTATATGAATATTTAACGCAAAGAAACCTCAAGGTGTTCTTCTTCCCCAGATGCGGAAGAGATATATATAAGGCAAATATCATTGACGTGATGAAATCGAAGACATTCATCCTTATATGCAATGAGTATCTCAACACTTTAGAGAACGGAAAAATCAACCCCTCTTTCCATTATGAGCTGTCCACTGAGATAGATGCGTTTTACGCACTGACACAGACAGGAAAGGATGCAAGCGTATCGGAATCAAAGATCCTGGTATGCGGAAACTGCAATAAAGGACAGGAATCCAGACTTCACGAATTGTTTGCCAACAGGACACACAATTTTCTTAATGAAGAAAACAGAGAAGAATCATACCAAAATTTATACGAGTGGGTATGCCATCGTCTTAAGAACAAGTACAATACAGCAAGCGCCTGGGCTGCAAAACAGACGACAAATGAGATTACGGAAGTTTTTGCTAAAAGATCTTCTATGAGCCAGATGTGCAATCTTCCTGAAATGGTGGCAAACGCCAAAAGCATAAGATGTCTAGGCATTTCAAACACTGAAATGACAGTAAGAATTGACCCTGAAGCCATAAGGTTTGCGTTGAATAACGGTGCTGACATAGAAATCCTTTTTCTTGACCCTGTATCAGAATACACATCACAAAGAGAAAAGGAAGAAGGCACCAGAGACAATAAGATAAAGACAATCACTATTAACAACATCGAAGCGGCCAATGACCTGAAGGACGATCTGCCTGATAACTTTAAAGGTTTCTATAGGCTATACCTATATGATGCACTTCCAAGGATGAATCTTATCATCATAGATGATACAATCATATTACAATACTACGCAAACAAGGTAGCGGGTATGTCAAACCCATGCTTTCTCATAAAAAGACAAAATGAATCACCGCTTTATGAATTCTGCGTCAAGACATATGAATCAATCAAAAATACCGCAAAAGAAATAATATAACAATGACATACGAAAAGGAACTTGCATACATAAGAGACAAAGTAAGAAAGGCATTCAGTCTGTATGCCGGATTGTCCGAAGAAGATATTCATCAGAAATCCACCTTTGATATTGTTACGGAAACTGATCTGAATATTGAAAAATACCTCATTGGAGAAATTCTTTCCTGTTTCCCGGCTGACCATATCCTGAGCGAGGAATATAATTCTGAAAAACTCATAACAGACAGAACATGGATCATCGACCCTATTGATGGAACATGTAATTTTAAACAGGAAATACCTCTTTTCGGTATCCAATGTGCACTAGCAGAGAACGGAAGAGTGGTAATGTCATACATTTACCTTCCTATATATGACGAGGAATATTATGCCGTTATAGACAAAGGAGCATGGATGAATGACAATAAGATATCTGTGAAGAACAATCCCCTTAACCACTCTATCGTAAGTTTCGGCGATTATCCACATGACTCGTCTGTCTATTCAGCTGTCCAAAATAAAGCCATAGGGTATATAATGGACAAGATAGCCAAAATCAGAATGTTTGGAGCCGCATGCATTGACTTTGCATGTGTAGCCTCAGGAAAGACAAACGGATGCGTTCTTATAACACGAAACTCATGGGATATCCTGCCGGGAATGTTCCTTTGTAAAGAAGCTGGAGCTGTAATTACAAACTTGAAAGGCGAAGAATATAATTTCTACGATGACGGTATAATAATAGCGGCAGACAAGGAACTACACTCAGTTCTCACAACAGCGATGAAATTATAAAAAAAGAAGGCGACATGTGAGTCGCCTTCTTTTTACTATTTAATTTCTATTAATAGAATCTTGCAGTGTTGTCCTTAACCTCAGCCTGATCCATCATTACAGGGAGGAGCATCTGCATAGCTGAATAGCTCATCTGCTGCTCACGGAGAGCTGCGTCATCCTCAGTGAAGAAAGCACCTTCTGAACGGTCTGTAACAACGTATACATATACTCCTGTGTTACCCTGGAGAGGTCCGTTGAGAGCACCTACCTCAGCAACTGAAGCTGCACCGATGAACTTATTGTCAAGACCTGTAGAAGTGAATGATGCGAATGTAACATCCTCCTTAGTGCTTACTGTAGTACCAAGAGCCTCAGCAACTGCAGCGAGGTCTGTAAGACCGTTGATCTTCTCAGCTACCTCTGCAGCCTTCTTTGCGGCAGCCTTCTCCTGATAAAGCACTGGCTTGATACGTGCTGCAACCTCCTCAACTGGAGTGAAGCCTTCCTTGTGGATACCCTTAAGGGCAGCAACAACATAGTACTTGTTATCAATAGAGATGATGCCTGAAACCTGGCCAACCTTAGCCTCGAAAGCCCATCTTGTAACCTCCTTAGTGTGCTCTACAGAACCAAGTCTGCTTGCGCTCTCAGGCATTCTGTTGTAAGGATGTGCGTAAAGACCATCCTCCTCTACTGCCTTCCTGAAGCCCTCAAGCTTTCCACCTGCCTTAGAAGCTACTGAGTTAGCCTTAGCATAGCAAGCGCTTCTTGTAGCGTCGCTTGGCTGAGCTGTTTTCTCAAGGATAGCCACTCTCTTCTTAGCAACCGGATCCTGAGTAGCAACGACCTCGAAAAGCATTCCGTTGATTGTAACCTGCTGACCTACTGCTGTAGTCATGAGATCCTCGAAGCCGTCCATCTGAGAGATCCACTGTGGCTCAGCAGCTGCAAGAGCCTCTGCAGCTCCCTCAACACCTGCCTGAGTGTACTTCACCTGAACCTGCTCCGGAACCTGTGCTGACTCCATAACCTTTACAGCATAGAATGAGTTGCCGTTCTGGAAGATAGGAGAAACATCACCAACTCTAGCTGAATTTACGAATGCCTCAACCTCAGATGAAAGAGTGTTGAGCTCACCAGCCTTATACCATCTATTCTCAAGCTGACGCTCTGACTTCGAAAGAAGGAAAGTCCTCATGTTCTCAGCAGCTACGAACTCATCGTATACAGCAGCGATAGCGTTGTTAGCCGCTGTAACATCGTCAGCTGAAGGAACGATATCGATTACGATGTACTCGATGTCTCTGCTTGCGATCTGCTTGTAGTTATCCTTGTGCGCATTATAGTAATCCTTGATTTCCTTATCAGAAACAACGATAGTGCTGTCCTGAGCGAAACCGAAAGGAACCACAACGAACTCCACATCGAATGTAGTGTTGTTACCCTTAACCTGCTCAGCAACTGCAAGAGCATTGTTGAATGAGCTCTTAGCGAAGAGTGACTGATACTTAGTATAGAACTGGTCTGTGTAAACAGTCTCGAGAAGGTTGTCCCAGAAAAGTCTCATGCGACCTGTCTCGTCAGCCTCTACCTGAGCCTCGATTTCCACGAGAAGCTCCTTGTTGAGCTGACCCTGGAACATCTGCATAAGGAAACCTGAGAGCATCTCGCCTGAGAGAAGCTGGTACATCTCCTCCTCACCTACATTGAAACCTGCTGCCTTTGCAGAAGGAATAAAGAGATAATCGTTAATGAACTGCTGCCAAGCCTGCTGTCTTACCATTGCAAGAGCCTCGTCACCCTGTACAGGATTACCGTTCATCTCGCTGATAGCTGTGATCTTCTCTATCTCAGCCTGGAAATCAGTATAAGAAATAGACTTACCGTCAATTTCACCTACATCATACTTTGAAGATGTCGATGAAAGTGACTGAATAGTGCCGAAATCGACAATAAACGACAAAAGCGCTACTGCGATAAGCACTGAAATCAGAATTCCGAATTTAACTCGGATTGTTTCAAGAACTGCCATTGTATTAATATTTTTAGAATTTTATTCCTTTTTGGACATTAAGGGTGCGAATATAGTAATTTTTTGATTCAAATACTATTATTTAAGGAGTGGGCCAATGAAATTGACTGTATCTATAACCACTTCTGTGGTATCCTGTACAACAATTCCATAGCTGTTGAACGGATTGAATATAGTGTGGTCTCTCGCCCGCTGGTCCGACTCCATTCCATATCCCTGCATGAATCCGTCCGGAGAATACAACTTGACATAGCAGTGGGTGTATATCCTCTCGTTCTTCTGGTCCCAGTAAAGCGTATCGGTCTCTATAGTCTCCTGCTTGATCAGATTCTTGACCACGACATTACCGAATGCCTCCCAAGTCTCCCTTCCGTCCTCATATTTCACATGACGGGCATTGTCGGCTACTATTTCAGTTTCCAACAATCCTTCATCGGTATATCCATATACGGCAAAACCCTCAGGGAAAAGCTCATACGAGAGAGTATCCCTCTCATACTTCTCCATCAGATCAGCAGATGCGCGCATCTGAATTTTACCGTTTTCTGACTGCACGACAAACATATCCCTGACCGTCTGTACAGGGGTTTCATTCAATTTCAGTGCAGCTGCTTCACCCAATTTACCCTTACATGAATAAACGACGAAAGCAACCGCCAAAGCGGTTGCTGACATCTTCAATATATGAAGTACTCTGTTCAATCTGTTACTTCTGTGTTCTGACTGTAGTCACAGCCCTCATACCACCGCATGAAACTGTATATGACTGACCGTCTACAACATCATACATGAACGCCTCAGAAGCAGCAGGATAGTAGTTTGCATACTGTCTGATGTAGTTGTTTGCATCCTCTGCGAGAGAAGGATCGGCGTTCTTTGCCTTTGTCATGAAATCAACTGCAACCCAGTAAGGAGCTCTTCTCTCGATCTCGTTACCGCCACATACTGTAGATCCCCAGATTGTACCCATGAGCATGTAGCACTTACCAGCGATTGCAGAATCAAGTTCTACTGCCTTCTGTGCAGCCTCGTAAGCCTTAGCACTCTTTCCGTTCTTGAAGCTATATGCTGCAAGCTCGAAGTAATAACCAGCATCTGCAACATTGTCTGAATCTACAGAGTTGATTGCCTCTTCCATATACTTGACAGCGTTATCGAAGTCACCTCTGTTAGAGTAGAGCTTGTAGAGATTATATGCCGCAGTGTATGTAGGCTCGAGGTTGTATACTGTCTGTACTGCATTGATGAACAGGTCGTTATCCATACATCCCTCTGTCATGCTCATCATCTTTACGATATTCTTTGAAAGAGCAAGATCCTGTGGGTTAGCCTCATATCTTGGAGTGAAGAGGGCGAGAAGGTTGTCACAGCTTGCTACCTGGCTTGTGATGAAGATGCTCTCGAAGTCAGTCTTTGTCTTCTCGATGCTTCTTGCCTCCACGTCATTCTTAGGAGTGATTTCACCAAGATACTGGATACCTGTCTCATAGATCTCGATGACAGACTCAGGATCAAGCATACCGCTCTTATATAGCTCTACAGCAGTGCTGATCTGGAACAGGAAGATGTTAGGTCTTGTCTGTGCCTTAGTCTGGTTTACAACATTTGTAAGACCCTCAAGAAGCTTAGCTGGCTCGTCTTTGAGATAATTATACATATCAAGAGCCATGTTATTGAGCGAGCTTACTCTATATTTAGGCCAGAACTCCACTCTCTGATTGTAAACTGTCATAAGAGAATCGACGAGCTGCTGCTTGTATACAGGGTTGTTCTGATTCTTCTGGATAAGGTTACGAAGAAGAGTTGTACCGTCTGAAAGCATAGAATACCTTGATGTAGGAGGACAGTACTTGTATGCCTGTCTCCAGTTAGGAAGGGCTGCATCATAGTTCTTCTGCTTGTAGTACTCAGTGTAGTACGAGAGATACTTGATACATTCTGTGCTGTCAGGACCATATTTACCCTGAGCAGATACCTTGCTGCTGCCGAGAAGAGCCATAGCAGCTACGGAAATTAACAGTACGAATTTTTTCATGGTGTAATTATGTGTTGTTTATCTTTTACTTATACTGAACCTTCTGGAACCATATATCATGGATGTTGAAACCTACCACAAACGTTGCATATCGTTCCCTGATCATGTTGTTTCTTGTGCTTGCCCTCTGTCCGAGATCCACTCCAAGAGTGAGTCCGTTATAAAGTCTGAAGACAGGAAGAGTGACTCCAAGAGTAATACCCATCGAATTGATATTGTTGCCGTTAAGCTTATAATACGACTGATCGTAATAGACTCCTGCCCTATATGCACACCTTCTCAGATAATACCTAATGTCATTTCGGTTAGGCACGATCTCGAATCCTGCACGGAAGGACTGTGAAACAGCAGATGAGAAAGTCTCCATATCACTCTTTACCGAGAATCCGCTTGCGGAATCAAATCCTGAATTTCTCCAGTCTGACCTGAGGTAGTTGAACTCAGCGCTCCACTTCTCTCCACCCTTGAAGGAAATTCCTACTCCAAGTTCATCTGCAAACTTCAAACCCGACTTACGCAGATCCAACGACTCATTCTTCAGTGTGTCAGTCACGCTGTCCTGATTAGCGTATCTGTAGTTGAGAACAGTTCCCTTCAAAGAGGTGCTCAACCTGTAGGTGGCTCCTATGATCATCGAAACATCACCTCCGAGCTTCTGCTCATACTGCAGACCGAACTTTCCTGTAGTTCCTCTCACCATAAGGTCGCTTCCGCTGTTCACTGACCTGTATGAAGAGTTGGAATAGTCCATATTTGTAACCTTATCTATGTTACCGAAGTAATAGATCGCCTCAGCACCTAAGGAAAGACGTTTCCAGAAAGTGACTCCAGCACCGGCAAACACCTGATATACGCTACCTGTACCATATGAGTCGTATGATATGTTTCCTGTCTGTCCGATGATGTTCGGATCTGTCTCGATAGAAGAGAAGTCATATCCCACATCACTGAAAGGAGTTATACCGACCATAAAGGCAGAAGAGCGGTAGATAGGGAAGCTCATCACGAAATTGTAGATGTTAAACGTGTTATGAGCGGATCTGAGGTCTCCCTGTCTGTAAACCTTATTGCTCTGCTGCAGACCGAAATCGGCCATGAAAGAGAGAGAGTCTCGCGCTGTTACTGCCGCAGGATTTAGATAATTGATGAATCTCCTGTTCCTTGTAGCCAGACCCACGCCTCCCATGCTCTTATTGAATGCCGTGCCTTCCTGCGATATGTCACCTATTCCATAAATGGAATAAGGCGAATACGCACCATAAGTGCCATCCTGCGCAGACACGCAGACACTTATGATGAGAAACACTGACAGCAAAAATATTCGTTCAATCCTTCTAATCATATTGTAAAGCTATTAAAGCCAACCCCATAAGCACAAGGTTACAAACTACAAAGATGGAGTTTTTCCTCCTTTTTGCAAAATAAATCGCGTCTCCACCGGTAAAAACACAGATATTTTCGGGTTTGCGCGCGACATATCCGTCAATTTCGAACATTATGCCCGAAATGACACCGGAATTAATGGACGATACAATATCCGTACCAGCCTCAGGAACATCCTCCGGAGCATCAAGCAGAGGAAGTGACTTGGAATACCTGTAAAGAGATCTGAACCTGGTATGGCATCCAGGCGAAATGCAACCACCTTCAAAGTTTCCGTCCTTATCAAGGAAGTCTATCGTAAAGGTTGTTCCGAAATCGAATATAGTGCATGGACGGCTCTTGAAAAGATAGCGTGCAGCTATAACGGAAGCGGCCCGGTCAGGGGTAAGGTACGTAGGTATCGCATACTTCTGCTCAAGCATGTCGCTGTCGAGTATGATCATCCTTCCGCACTCCTTCTTTAGCCTTTCCACATTCTGCTCTGAAAAATACCTCACGCTGCTGAGGACTATCTTTTCAGGTTTTTCCTTTGCGATAAGCGAAAGGATGAAGTCAAACATCCTTTCACCCTGGTATCTGAAAGTCTTTCCAAGGGTCATACCGTCTGCCCATGACGCCTTCAAGGCAGTATTTCCTATGTCTATCAACAGATTAGCCATAATTACAGCATCTTTAATATCTTATAAGCCTTTTCAAGGCTGTCTACATTCCTTACCACTATCCTGAGCCTTCCGTCAGGCTGCTTCACCTCGAACACATTAGGATGTGCGCTGACATTCTCCAGTACCTTGGAGAATTTATTGGACCTGTAATACTGAGACAGAGGATTAGATATGAAGAAGGCGATAAGGACGCCATTCTTTACTATTATCTTCTCGAAACCGAGACTCTTTCCCAACTGCCTTATCCTTACTATATCAAACAGCCTCTCAAGCTCCACCGGCATGGTTCCGAAACGATCCGTTAGCCTTGACTTCATGTCCAAGAGTCCCTTCTCGGAAGAAATGGAATCCAGTTCCTTGTATATCCTAATTTTCTCTGCCGTCATGTCTATATAACTGTCCGGAATGAGAGCCAGCTGATCCGTCTCGATAGTACAGTCCGAGATGAAGTTCTCGGTAGTGGTCTTGGTAGCGATGCCGGTCTCCATACCGAGTTCCTCCATTGCTTCCGCAAGGATCTTCTGATACGTTTCAAAGCCCATATCGGTGATGAATCCGCTCTGCTCGGCTCCCAGAAGGTTTCCGGCACCACGGATATCCAAGTCCTGCATCGCGATATTGAATCCACTACCTAGGTCGGAGAACGACTCGATCGCCTTGAGACGGCGTCGGGCATCGTCCGAAATCGACACCAGAGGAGGAACTATCAGATAGCAGAATGCGCGGCGGTTGGAACGGCCGACGCGTCCGCGAAGCTGGTGCAGGTCGCTAAGACCTATGTTCTGCGCCTGGTTGATGATTATAGTGTTGGCATTAGGGATATCGAGACCACTCTCGATGATCGTAGTACAGAGAAGCATGTCATAATCCCCTGCCATGAACTCAAGGATCTTGTTTTCAAGAACCTTAGCTTCCATCTGGCCATGAGCCACACATATCTTCATATCCGGCACTATCCTATGCAGAATATCATGGACGGACTGAAGTTCCTCCACTCTATTATGAACGAAGAATATCTGTCCTCCCCTGTTGAGCTCATATCTGATGATCTTCCTGATCTCATCATCGTCAAAGAGCATGATTTCAGTCTGCACCGGAATCCTGTTAGGCGGAGGAGTCGAGATTATCGACAGGTCTCGCGCACCCAGGAGCGAGAACTGGAGGGTTCTCGGAATCGGAGTAGCCGTCAAGGTAAGAGTGTCCACCGAAGCCTTGAGCTGACGCAGCTTCTCCTTCGCGCTCACACCGAACTTCTGCTCCTCATCGATGATCAGCAGACCGAGATCTTTGAATTCGAATCCCTTTCCTATAAGCTTATGGGTACCTATCACGATATCTAGAGTACCCGCCTTGAGCCGTTTCTGGATATCCGCAATCTCTTTCGCTGTCCTCAGACGACTGACATAATCCACGTTACAAGGCAGATCCTTCAAACGGCTCTGGAATGTCTTGAAATGCTGCAGGGCAAGGATTGTGGTAGGCACAAGGACGGCCACCTGCTTACTGTCTGCAACAGCCTTGAACGCAGCACGGACTGCAACCTCTGTCTTTCCGAATCCAACATCTCCGCAGACAAGTCTGTCCATAGGACAATCGTCCTCCATGTCCCTCTTGACAGCCTGCACAGCCTTCTCCTGATCCGGGGTATCCTCATACATGAACGAAGACTCGAGTTCCTGCTGGAGATATGAATCCGGAGAAAAAGCAAAACCTTTGGAGCTCTTACGCCTCGCATACAACTGTATGAGGTCCTTGGCGATATCCTTCACTTTGGACTTTGTGCTTGCCTTGAGGTTCTGCCATACCTTCGATCCTAGCTTATGTATCTTTGGAGGCTCGGAATCCTTTGATTTATAGCGTGATATCTTATGGAGCGAATGCACTGATACAAAGACTACATCGTTGTCTTTGTATGTAAGCTTCACGACCTCATGCATCCTTCCCTTGTCATCCCTCATGCGCACAAGACCTCCGAAGATACCTACTCCATAGTCGATATGCACTATATAATCCCCTATCGAAAACGACGTAAGATCATTGATGGTCAGCTGCTCGCTCTTCTCCACAGTACGCCTGATTGTCACCCTGTGGAACCTGTCGAAGATCTCATGGTCACTGTAGCAGCAGACCTTGTTCTCATGGTCTATGAATCCGTTATGGATATTGCACTGGGGAACGAACTCAGGCATTATGCCGGAATTCTGGGACAAAATAGACTTGAGTCTGTCCAGCTGAGACTGCTTTTCACCATAGATGCGCACCCTATAGCCCTCTTCAAGACGCTTCCTTATGTCTTCTGTAAGAAGTTCGAAGTTCTTGTTGAATGTAGGCTGTGGAGCTATGCTGAACCTTATAGATGGCTCATTCTGTCTTGAAAGAGGCACCTCCAGATAAATCTTCCTGAAACGCTCGAGGAGCGGAAAGAACGCCCTCTCCTTATACATATCCGACGAATCCAGCCACAGAAGCGTATCCGGAGGCAGGATATCAGCAATCTGGACACAAGTCTCCCCTTCCTCATCTGACGGCGCCAGATCCGGATAGATTTCCGCAGAGACAACCTTCTCTTTAGAAAGCTGAGTGTTGCAGTCAAATATGTTTATAGAATCAATCTCATCACCGAAAAACGAGATACGGAACGGATCGTTATAAGAATATGAGAATATGTCTACGATAGCTCCTCTTATGGCGAACTGTCCAGGTTCTGCCACAAAATCGACCCTCTCGAATCCGCTGTTGAAAAGAGACTCTACAATGCTCTCATGGCTTATTTCATCACCTACATTGAGCTTTAGCAGCGAATCCTTGATGCTTGAGGGAGCCGGTATCCCTTCCTCAAGAGCGGAAGGATAAGTAACGATGATCAGCTTACCCTCCTTATTATTTATGATGCTGCCCACGGCAGCGGTCCTCTGGACACTGAGAGAAGCCTTATAATTACTCTTTTCAAGGCGCCTTCCAGAATCAGGAAGAAAGAATACGCAGTCTCCCTCTATAAGATTATAAAGGTCCACCGCACAATACTCGGCAGATTCCCTGTCCGGCATCACTATCATCTGAATACCGTCATGATCGAGACCGGCCACGACGAACCAACGGGCCGAAAGAAAAAGCCCGCTGCAGAAGGTTTCCGACTTGCCGGAAATTTCCGTCGCAAGTGCGTTTATGGATTTTGTACTTATTAACATTTGCCCTTATTTTCTGTTGATAACCTGTTGGTAACCCTGTTGAAATCTAATGAAAACTAAATTCTCCAAATAATTATTTTCCGTATATTACGGTACCTGAAGTCAAATTCAAAATAATTTAGCAAGATTTTTCCAAGAACTTCACAATAGGCTTATCAACAGTTATACACATTGTAAGTATTTGATTGTCAGCGCACATTTTCGGTTATCAACATATTAACAGCAAAATAATCAAAAACATACTTTAAATAAATATATCTATATTTGTATATATTTTTTGATGATTATGGCAACTGACTTCGACCCGCACAACGCCAACGAGGGCAAAGATAAAGATTTCGACGGAATAATCCGTCCGCAGGACCTTGAAGATTTCACCGGTCAGGACAAGATCGTGGCCAACCTGAAGATCTTCGTTGCGGCCGCAAAAATGAGGGGTGAATCCCTTGACCATGTGCTCTTTCACGGTCCTCCGGGACTGGGTAAGACTACCCTTGCTCACATCATAGCCAATGAGCTCGGTGTGAACATGAAGGTTACTTCCGGTCCGATCCTGGACAAGCCAGGCGATCTTGCCGGTCTCCTTACATCACTTGAGGAGGGAGATGTGCTCTTCATTGATGAAATACACCGCCTCTCCCCTGTCGTCGAGGAATATCTCTACTCGGCTATGGAGGATTTCGTTATCGATATCATGATAGACAAGGGACCTGGTGCACGCTCTGTCAGGATTTCACTCAATCCGTTTACACTTGTCGGCGCGACAACCAGAAGCGGACTCCTTACTTCTCCTCTGAGGGCGCGTTTCGGTATCACCTGCGCGATGGAATACTATGATACCGCAACTCTGGTCAACATCGTAAAAAGAAGTGCTAATATATTAAAGGTAGGAATCGAGCAGGACGCCGCCTATGAGATTGCCCTCAGAAGCCGAGGAACGCCG
Organism: Bacteroidales bacterium; assembly: GCA_017631875.1. Next base: position 40,288 of record JAGBSL010000028.1, read on the forward strand.
CGTATAGCGAACTCTCTGCTGCGAAGGGTACGTGACTTCGCACAGGTCATGGGAAGCGGCTCCATCGACCTTAAAATCGCCCGATATGCGCTTGATGCCCTTAACATAGACAAGAGGGGACTTGACGCCATAGATAATAAGATCCTGAAGACTATCATTACCAAGTTCAAGGGTGGTCCGGTAGGTGCGAATACGATTGCAACAGCGGTAGGAGAGGATCAAGGAACGCTTGAGGAGGTTTACGAGCCGTTCCTTATCAAGGAGGGCTTCATCATGAGGACTCCGCGAGGTAGGGAAGCGACGGATCTCGCCTACAAGCATCTAGGCCTTGAAAAAGGCCATATAAATATGGATGATCCGGAGTTATTTTAATTTAACAAGGCTAAACTGAACCGGTTTAGCCTTGTTTGGCAACAAATACCTATCACATGTGATAGGTGTTTGTTGCATTATATATATAATATATATAAATTCGCGCTGAAATTTCACTAACACTCTATAAAATGGCCGAAAAACTTATTTCTAAGATTCCTGAGGGTCCTTTGGCCGAGAAATGGACAAAGCACAAATCTCAGATCCGTGTTGTCAGCCCTGGCAACAAAAGAAAAATGGAAGTCATCGTAGTCGGTACAGGTCTCGGTGGAGCATCTGCAGCTGCTTCACTCGGAGAGCTCGGCTACAACGTGAAGGTGTTCTGTATCAGCGACTCACCTCGTCGTGCTCACTCAATTGCAGCACAGGGTGGTATCAATGCAGCTAAGAACTACCAGAACGACAACGACTCTGTTTACCGTCTCTTCTATGATACAATCAAGGGAGGAGACTATCGTGCACGCGAGGCAAACGTTTATCGTCTTGCTGAGGTCAGCAACAACATCATTGACCAGTGCGTTGCACAGGGTGTTCCTTTTGCAAGGGAATACGGCGGACTTCTCGCCAACCGCTCTTTTGGAGGTGCGCAGGTTAGCCGTACCTTCTACGCCCGCGGTCAAACCGGACAGCAGCTCCTTCTCGGTGCTTACGCTGCGCTCAACCGCCAGATCGCTGCCGGTACAGTAAAGAGCTACCCACGCTACGAGATGCTCGACGTAGTTCTCATCAACGGTGAGGCTAAGGGTATCATCGCAAGAAACCTCGTGACAGGTAAGATCGAGAGATTCGGTGCACATGCAGTGGTTATCGCTACAGGTGGTTACGGTAATGCTTACTTCCTCTCTACCAACGCAATGAACTCAAACGGTTCAGCTGCATGGCAGTGCTACAAGAAGGGTGCATTCTTCGCAAACCCTTGTTTCGCTCAGATCCACCCTACATGTATCCCTGTACACGGTGACCAGCAGTCTAAGCTTACACTCATGTCAGAGTCACTCCGTAACGACGGACGTATCTGGGTACCTAAGAAGATGGAGGACGTAAAGGCTCTCCGCGCTGGTACAAAGAAGCCTTCTGACATCGCAGAAGAGGATCGCGACTACTACCTCGAGCGTCGTTACCCTGCATTCGGTAACCTCGTTCCACGTGACGTTGCTTCACGTGCGGCTAAGGAGCGTTGCGACGCAGGTTACGGTGTGAACAACACTGGTCTCGCAGTATTCCTTGACTTCAAGACAGCTATCGAGCGCCTTGGTAAGGACGTTATCGCTGCAAGATACGGTAACCTCTTCCAGATGTATGAGAAGATCACTGATGTGAACCCATACGAGGAGCCAATGATGATTTACCCTGCTATCCACTATACAATGGGTGGTATCTGGGTAGACTACAACCTCCAGACAACAGTTCCTGGTCTCTACGCTATCGGTGAGGCTAACTTCTCTGACCACGGTGGAAACCGTCTCGGTGCATCTGCCCTCATGCAGGGTCTTGCTGACGGTTACTTCATCCTTCCTTATACTATCGGAGATTACCTCGCAGGCAAGTTCAAGGAGCCTAAGACAGACATCAACGCACCAGAGTTCGTTGAGGCTGAGAAGGCTATCACTGACAAGATCGCTAAGCTCTTTGCTGTGAAGGGTAAGAGATCTGTGGATTCATTCCACAAGGAGCTCGGTCTTATCATGTGGAACAACGTAGGTATGGCTCGTAACGAGGCTGGTCTTAAGGAAGCTATCGCTAAGATCCAGGCACTCAAGGCTGAGTTCTGGAAGAACGTATTCGTAGCAGGCGAGAACAACGAGTTCAACCAGGAGCTCGAGAAGGCTCTCCGCCTTGTCGACTTCTTCGAAATCGGTGAGCTTATGGCTCGCGACGCTCTCAACAGAAACGAGTCTTGCGGAGGTCACTTCCGTGAGGAGATGCAGACTGAAGAGGGTGAGACCAAGCGTGACGACGAGAACTACATGTACGTTGCAGCATGGGAGTACAAGGGTGAGGGTGTTGAGCCAGAGCTCCACAAGGAACCGCTTGTATATGAGAACATTAAGATCGCTACCAGAAACTATAAAGACTAATTGACATGGATTTGACATTGAAAGTATGGCGTCAGAAAAACGCCAAGGCACAAGGACATTTTGAGACCTATCAGGTTAAGAATATCTCCTCTGACAGCTCATTCCTCGAGATGCTCGATATCCTCAATGAGCAGCTTATCGCTGAGGGTGTAGATCCGGTAGCTGTCGAGAAGGGATGCAAGAGCAGCGGTCCAGTATCATTCGATCACGACTGCCGCGAGGGTATCTGCGGAGCATGTTCACTCTACATCAACGGCCGTGCACACGGACCAGACGATGAGGTTACAACATGCCAGCTTCATATGCGTAAGTTCAAGGACGGTGACACAATCACTATCGAGCCTTGGAGAGCAAAGGGATTCCCTGTAATCAAGGACCTCGTTGTAGACCGTCAGGCATACGACAAGATCCTCCAGGCAGGTGGATACGTATCAGTAAGAACAGGTGGTGTTCCAGATGGAAACGCTATTCCTATTCCTTACGAGCAGGCTGAGGAGTCTATGGACGGTGCAGCTTGTATCGGTTGCGGTGCTTGTGCTGCAACATGTAAGAACGGTTCTGCAATGCTCTTCGTTGCAGCTCGCGTGAGCTCACTCGCTCTCCTTCCACAGGGTAAGGTCGAGGGTGCTAAGCGTGCTAAGGCGATGGTTGCTAAGATGGATGAGCTCGGATTCGGTGCTTGTACTAACACACGCGCCTGCGAGATGGAGTGCCCTAAGCACATCACAGTATCTCACATCGCTCGCCTGAACCGCGAATTCCTCTGCGCAAAGCTTCAGGACTAAGTATTTGATACTTAAATAATTAAGGTGGTCATTCTACAATGACCACCTTTTATTTTATATTACTTACTATAAAAGTCATGATTGATGGAGTTGACATGCCACCCCCGGCCAGGGGGTGCCTGAGTACCGAAGGTACGGGGCGGGGGTCAACGGAATCAATTATGACTTTTATTTCTTTGATAAGTATGTATTACCACAAGAAATTATCGAATGGATAGCGGCCGGCGTGAATTTCGGCTACCATCTTGTAGAGGTCGCCACGGAGTTTGTCGATACCGATCTTCTCGCGTGCAGAGATGAAGATACAAGGTGTATTCTCCTTGGCAATCCAGCTGTTCTTGAACTCATCAAGCGTGTAGTTTTCCTGTCTCTTAGGTTTAAGTGAGAATTCGTCATACTCCTCGTATCTGTAAGCATCTATCTTATTGAATACCACAAAGATAGGCTTATCTATTGCCTTGATATCCTTGAGGGTTTCCTCTACCACTCTGATATGATCCTCAAAGTTAGGATGTGAGATATCTACCACATGCATGAGGATATCTGCCTCGCGAACCTCGTCAAGTGTACTCTTGAACGCCTCCACCAGCTGATGTGGCAGTTTACGGATGAATCCTACGGTATCGCTGAGAAGGAACGGTACGTTCTCAATAACTACCTTTCTTACCGTAGTATCAAGTGTCGCAAATAGCTTATTCTCCGCGAAAACGTCGCTTTTAGCCAGTAGATTCATCAAGGTACTCTTTCCTACGTTCGTGTATCCTACGAGTGAAATACGCACCAAAGACCCCCTGTTTCCGCGCTGTGATGCCATCTGTCTGTCGACCTTTTTCAGCTGCTCCTTCAGCTTTGAAATTTTGTCCTGGATTATACGGCGGTCAGTCTCGATCTGTGTCTCACCTGGACCACGCATACCGATACCTCCTTTCTGTCTTTCAAGGTGTGTCCACATCCTTGTAAGTCGTGGGAGAAGATACTGATACTGAGCAAGTTCTACCTGCATCTTTGCGTATGCTGTCTTTGCTCTCTGCGCGAAGATATCAAGAATCAGGTTGGTTCTGTCAAGGATCCTGATGTTGAGTTCACGCTCGATATTTCTGAGCTGGGTAGGGGAGAGCTCGTCATCGAAAATCACAACCTCTATCTCATTTTCCTCACAATACTCCCTTATTTCCTGGAGTTTACCGCTTCGGATATAAGTTCTTGAGTCTGGTCTGTCAACCTTCTGGATAAACTTCTTGACGCCTATGGCTCCCGCTGTCTCAGCGAGAAATTCCAGTTCGTCAAGGTATTCCATGATCTGGCGCTCGTCGTCATTCTGCTTGATCACGCCGACAAATACCGCCTTTTCCTGATGCTGTGCTTCTGTAATTTTTGCCATTTATAAATAGGATTAGATCCTTCACTTAGTTCAGGATGACATTAGAATAAATAAGTCCGGTCAAATATATTGATCGGACTTATTATATATTTGAAAATCAAATAATTATCTAAGCTGGAAGATAACAGGGAAGGTATAGGTTACAGGAACCGCACGGTCTCTCTGCTTTCCTGGCTTCCACTTTGGAGACATAGATACTACGCGAACAGCCTCCTTGTCAAGTGATGGGTCGACGCCACGGAGCACCTTTACCTTTGTTACAGTACCGTCCTTCTCAACAGTAAACTGGAGAGTCACACGACCCTGTACGCCGTTCTCCTTTGCAATCTCAGGATAAACGAGTCTTGAGTTTACCCACTTTGAGAACTGGTTTGCGTCTCCACCCTGGAAAGATGGCTTCTCCTCTACGAGCTGGAAAGGAATAGCCTCCTCTTCAACAACCTCTTCCTCAACAACCTCTACGTAGTCCATGATTTCAACTCCGAGGCTTGCGTCGTCCTCAAGGTTCATGAACATATCGTCCTCGATTTCGATTTCGTCGTCAACGATGTCGATCTGGTCTGAAAGCACAGGAATCTTTGGTGCTTCTGGTGGCGGTGGAGGAGTCTCCATCTGAGTAGAAATGATCTCTTCCTCGATCAAAATCTCGGTTGTGTCCTCGAGAAGAGCAGTTTCAGTCTCAGTGCTTGTCCACTCGAATGCGAAGAGTGTGATTGCAAGAGAAACTACAAGTCCGATTTCAACAAACAGCAGCTTCTTGTTCTCCAAGCTGGCTTTTTCTGTTTTTTTGATTTCCATATCGTGTTAATGTTTTTATATTCTCATTTTGCCCGGTAAAGTTAGAAATTATATTTTTTATTTCAAACTTTTTATACATTTTGTAGTTTTGCATAAAATTTCACTCTATGATATCATATTATTTCGAGGACATTGATTTTATTTTCAAAGGTAAGACACTGAATAACCGTTGGCTACGCCTGGTTGCAGAGAGCGAGATACGCAGAATAGGGGATATATCGATCATATTCTGTTCCGATAATTATATATTGGATGTAAATCAGCAGTACCTTCAACACGATTACTTTACCGATATCATCACTTTCGATTATTGTGAAGGCGATAAGCTTTCAGGTGATCTCTTTATCAGTGTTGATACAGTAAGGGAGAATGCGATCGAATATGGAACCGAGTTCAAAGACGAATTGAATAGAGTAATTGTACATGGTATCCTTCATCTGATCGGTTACGATGATCATGAAGAAGATGATATCAAGGTAATGAGAAGTAAGGAGAATTATTACCTTTCATTGAGAGAGCTTGTGTAGTATGCAGAGAAACTATGATATAATAGTAGTCGGTGGAGGACACGCAGGATGTGAGGCAGCCATGGCTGCTTCGCGAATGGGCTCGTCTGTTCTTCTTATCACGATGGACATGAATAAGTTCGGACAGATGTCCTGCAATCCAGCAATCGGCGGAATTGCCAAGGGACAGATTGTTCGTGAGATAGATGCGCTCGGAGGTTACACCGGAATCGTAACTGATGCTTCGACTCTCCAGTTCCGCATGCTTAACAGGTCAAAAGGTCCGGCAATGTGGAGTCCCCGTGCTCAATGCGATAAAATCCAGTTTTCTCTATATTGGAGAAAAATCCTTGAAAGTGCCTGTAAATTAGATATTTACCAAGATACAGTCGTTAATTTCCTCTTTGAGAATTCAAAAATTACGGGCGTCCGTACGACTACAGGGGCAATTTTCAATTCTCAGGCGGTTATTTTGACTGCCGGAACCTTCCTTGACGGCAAGATGTTCATTGGTCGCAACATGTTCGAGGGAGGAAGGATCGGAGAACTTCCGTCGCATGGTCTGACTCAACAGCTGGTTGAGATGGGAGTTGCAACAGCTCGTATGAAGACTGGTACTCCTCCGAGAATCGATATTTCATCTGTCGATACTTCTTCGCTCATTCATCAGTTCGGTGACGAGCGGCCAGACAAGTTTTCTTATCTTCCTTTCCTTTCGACAGCTCAAAACGGAACTCCTCAGATGCCGTGCTTCGTAGTCCATACAAACGAAAAGGTTCATGAAACTTTAAGAAGCGGTTTTGCGGATTCTCCTCTCTTCTCAGGAATGATTACAGGAATAGGTCCGAGGTACTGTCCGAGCATTGAAGATAAGCTCAGGACATTTGCCGGAAAGACGGAACATCAGCTATTCCTTGAGCCGGAGGGTAGGGGAACGAACGAGTACTATCTTCAGGGATTTTCGTCGTCACTTCCGCTCGATGTGCAGATGGAAGCACTCCATCAGATCAAGGGACTTGAGAATGCAAAGGTTTTTCGTCCAGCGTATGCTGTTGAGTATGATTACTTTGACCCAACTCAACTTAAAGCGACACTTGAGTTAAAGAATATTGAAAATCTGTTCTTTGCTGGTCAGATTAATGGTACAACCGGTTATGAAGAGGCTGCTGCTCAGGGACTTATGGCTGGTATTAATGCTCATTTGAAGGTGACTGGACAGGATCCGTTTATTCTGAAGCGCGATCAGGCGTATATAGGTGTACTTATTGATGATCTTATTACCAAGGGAGTAGACGAACCTTATCGTATGTTTACATCAAGAGCGGAGTATCGTATCCTTCTGAGACAGGATAATGCTGATTTGCGACTTACTCCTTTATCATATAAATATGGTCTTGCAGATGCATACAGGTATGATTATACAATGCGCAAGTACGATTCTGTCGAGCGCTTCAATCAGTTCTTTGCTGATGCAGCTGTTAAACCAGAGCATGTGAATTCATATTTAACAGGAGTTTCTTCTGCTGAAATCGGTTCACGTAAGCGTATAGCAGAATTGATATCTCGTCCGCAGACAGATATTCATTCTTTATTTGATTTAGTTCCACGTGGAACATTTATCAAGTTTAATATAGATATTGAGAGCGAATTTGCTTCGCCTTTGAAAGGTTTATTAGCTGCTGAATCTAAGTACTCAGACCTTATACAGTATAATAATTATAAGGATCTGAATGTACATTTTTCTCCGAAATATGCATGTAATCTGTCTTATAAGGATGCAGCTTATGTCCTTCAATTTAATTCTGAATATCCTGTATCGAAGCTTGATCAGGATTCACTGGATAAGGTCATAGAGGAAAATTACAAGAGGGAGATACTTGACTCGTCAGAGATTTCCATCAAGTATAAGGGTTATATCCAGCGTGAGCAGCAGATGGCTGATAAGATCATGAGGCTGGAGAATCTCATAATTCCTGATGATTTTGATTTTGATAGGGTAGAGAGTCTCTCGATAGAGTGTCGTCAGAAGTTGAAGAAATATGCTCCTAAGACTATCGCCCAGGCATCCAGAATATCAGGAGTTTCTCCTGCAGATATATCAGTATTGTTGGTCTATTTTGGCAGATAAAATAGAATGTAAATAAAAAAAAGTGTTCCACGTGGAACACTTTTTTTTATTTACATTCGCTTGAGTGCAAGTTTTATTATTTCCTCCAGAGTTGCAGTTGGTTTTTCTTTGAGAACTGCGCTGACTGCTTTTGTGACATTGGCTTTTGTGAATCCAAGCATTACGAGTGCTGTCGTCGCTTCGTCGACTGCCGGGTTTGAAGCTGGAACAAATAGGGTAGTCTTGTCTGTACCTGCACCACTTGAAACCTTGTCTTTGAGTTCAAGAATAAGTCTCTGGGCACTCTTCAAGCCAATTCCCTTGATGCTCTTGATCTTGTTTATATCCTCCGCCAGAATAGCGTTTCTAATTTCATCTGAAGTGAGTGATGATAACATCATTCGTGCGGTTGAAGCACCGATTCCTGACACTCCGATAAGGAGTCTGAACAGTTCTCTTTCGTCTTTTGTTGCAAATCCGTAGTACAGTTCCTCGTCCTCTCTGAGGTAGTGATGTATGTAGATTTTTGTCTCTTTGGTGCCGTTCAGAGCCTCGTATGTCTGCAGTGAAATGAGAATCTTGTATCCGATTCCATTGTTTTCTACAGTCGTTTCTGTGGCCGTAAGTTCTTCGATTGTGCCTTTGATGTAATCTATCATGTCTTCGTATGGTTATTGTCTATGCAAAATTATGATAAAATCCTGTAAAAGACGGATAGTTTTTGCTAAATTTGCAAGTTATTATGAATGTACGCGAAATACGATCA
>JAGBSL010000063.1 GCA_017631875.1 Bacteroidales bacterium
AGACCCTTAACGATACCGAACTTGTCGTTGAGAACCTTAGCGATAGGTGCAAGACAGTTAGTAGTACATGAAGCGTTAGAGATGATGTCCTGACCAGCGTATGTCTCGTGGTTAACACCGTATACGAACATTGGAGTAGCGTCCTTTGAAGGTGCAGACATGATAACCTTCTTTGCACCTGCCTGGATGTGCTTGCGAGCCTTCTCATCCTCGAGGAAGAGACCAGTTGACTCAACAACTACCTCAGCACCAACCTCGTCCCACTTGAGGTTAGCTGGATCCATCTCTGCAGTAAGGCGGATCTTGTTACCGTTTACTACGAGTGCGCCGTCCTCTACAGCAACCTCACCCTTGAACTGGCCATGAACTGAGTCATACTTAAGCATGTAAGCGAGATACTCTGGCTCGAGGAGGTCGTTGATACCTACTACCTGAATGTCGTTTGAGAAGTTCTCAACAGCAGCACGGAAAACCATGCGGCCGATACGGCCGAAACCGTTAATACCAATTTTAATCATCGTTTCTAAAATGTTTATGTAAAGTTATACTTTAATTTTCTGTTCGTCATGTAGAGCACACCTCTACAAAATCGGGTGCAAATTTAGAAAAATTTATGAATATATTGTATATCTTTGTAAAGAAAATAACACTAGAAAAATGCGTATTCTCATAACCAACGACGATGGATATAATGCAAAGGGCATAAAGGTCCTTGCAGAGATAATGAAACAGTTCGGTGAAGTCACCGTCATAGCCCCTAAAACACACCAGTCAGGCATGTCCATGGCCGTTTCCCTGGGTTTCAAGCAGATTGCCCATAAAGATCTCGGAGACGGTTGGCATTATGTTGACGCAACCCCTGCAAGCTGCGTGAAGTTCGGACTCAACACGATGTTCCTTGACAATTATCCTGATGTTGTCGTATCCGGAATCAATCACGGATCCAATGCTTCTACGGCATCATGCTATTCAGGAACTCTTGGAGCAGCAGAAGAGGCTGCACTTAACGGAATCCCTGCAATCGGAGTATCATTGGACACGCTCCATCCGGATGCTGATTTCAGCGGCGTTTCCGCTATGTTCGGAGAGATTTTCTCTAAGCTCATGTCTGACTTGCCGCGCAAACACGGAGTATATTATAATGTGAACTTCCCTGACATTCCGGCTTCGGAGATCAAGGGAGTGCGTGTGGGATACCAGGGACTCGGAAGATGGGTGCGCGAGTTCAAGGAATGGGACGTGCAGCATTATGCCAAGTACGGACTGACTCCGGAAATGCTGGGCCAGAGTTCGAATCCGGTTCTGGAAGAAGGAGAAGAACTATACATGATGGTGGGAGACTTCGAAAATGACCCTAGGAACACTCCTGAGGCAGACCACCTCCTTGTACAGGAAGGTTATGTCAGCATCGTGGCACACAACGTCGACTGCACCGACTACGAAGAGTGCAGCCGCCTCAAAAACATCTTCTAGCATGAAGTATTACATTATTGCAGGCGAAGCATCAGGAGACCTTCATGGTTCCAATCTGATGAAAGGCATATATGCGGAGGACCCGCAGGCGGAGATACGTTTCTGGGGCGGCGACCTTATGCACGCGGTATGGGCTGGTTCCCAAAACAACCCCTCCCACGACTTTGTCGCGGGTCCCTCCCCCTGCGGCCAGGGGGGTAGCACGGTTTTGGAAACCAGCCCACACCCCTCACAAGAAGGTTTGGTAAAACATTACAAGGAAGGAGCGGTGATGGGATTTGTGGAAGTTCTCGCAAAGGCAGGCAAGCTGCTCAAGAACGTGAAGTTCTGCAAGGAGGACATTCTCGCATGGAAACCGGATGTAGTGATTCTCATTGACTACCCCGGCTTCAACTTCAAGATTGCGGAATTCGCCCACAAAGCCGGTTTCAAGGTATTTTACTATATTGCTCCAAAGGTCTGGGCATCACGCGAAAGCCGCATCAAGAAGCTCAAAGCATATGTTGACAAGCTCTTCATCGTATTCCCGTTCGAGAAACCATACTTCGATGCCAAAGGTGTGGAATACATATACAAGGGCAACCCTCTTGTGGATGCTGTGGACGGCTCCCCTGCCATGCTGGAAACCCGCCAGGACTTCCTGGAGCGCACAGGACTTGAAGATAAGCCGATCATAGCCATGCTTGCCGGCTCACGTAAAGGCGAAATCAGCACGATGATGCCGGTACTGACAGAGTTTGCAGGAAAGATGCACTCGCTGGCAAAGTATTCGGGCTACCAGTTCCTGATAGCAGGCGCTCCATCAAGGACCATGAAGGATTACGAACCATGGCTTACCAGAGAAAACAGGAAATATATAAGGGTATTGTTCGGAGAAACGCAGTCCATCATCCGTCATGCAGAGGCCGGAGTCATCAATTCCGGTACGGCATCTCTTGAGACTGCCCTTTTCGGCACCCCTCAGGTTGTAGGATACATAACCAACCCTCTCACATATAGGATTGCAAAGAAAATCGTCAAGATAAAGTACATCAGCCTTGGCAATCTGATCATAGACAGGCTCGCGTTCAAGGAATTCATCCAGGACGAATGCAACTCGGACGCTTTAGTCACCGAAATCCGCGAACTCATTGAGAATCAGGAACGCAAAACAAAGATGTCAGCAGATTATGCTGACATCCGTAATGCTCTCGGAGGCACAGGAGCCTCATCGGCCGTCGCCAAAGCAATGATTGAAGAATTACGTTTCAGATAAGACACTACAACTCAAACACTTACACAAATGTCCTGCATGGCGACACATGCAGGACATTTTTATAAAGCATTACAAGTCAAACTGTTACGCAAAACAGACAACGTACTAGTTCTTAGTCATAATAATCTCTACACCCTCAGCCTCGAACTTGCCGTTGTCCCATGCACCGTCACCTGGTTCGGTCTGCTGAACTGGAATCGAGACTTCCTGAGTCTGGAAATCTCCGCCGTTCTCCTCTCCGTCACGATCGGTGAAGGTCAGCTTAACCGTCTCCATCTCGAATCCGATATCTTCGGCTGTATAATCAAAGGATCCATCCTCCGATGTATACACCTTTCGACCATCGTATCCGTCTGACTGAGAAACCTCGATACACGGAATCGGATTACCCTCAGAATCCACAACCTTGCCCTTTACACTGAACCCCACTACCGGAGTTCCATACATGCAAAGCATGTCATCGTAGCCAGAAGGCGGAACGCCGTACTCCGGAGCAGGAAGAACACCATCACACGCAATAACTGCACTCACTCCCAAAAACGGAAGCACCCAGCGGCAGAAACGTAAAAACAGATCTTTCATTATTTCAATCTTTTAAGGTGGCACAATATAAGGTTTCCGTCGTCGTCACGCAGGTGCATGCCGTTGCCCTGGCAATATCGGAAGTACTTGCAGTCGGCGCACTCTCCTGTCTTCATCCATGAGCGGTCACGATACGGCTGGTAACGGTTCTCCCAGATGTCGATGAAATCATCCTTGTAGATGTTTCCCTGGGCGAGGTCGCTGCGGATGCTGGCGCATGCAGACACTGAACCGTCGATCATCACAGAACTGATGCTCAGACCGGCCTGGCATGTGAACAGATGGTCACGGACCTGACCCTCGTACTCACCGAGGAAGCCCTCGCAGCCGTAGCTTGCCATGATCCTTCCCTCCTTGCGGGTCTCCTTGATGAACTCCATCAGGCCGCGGAAACGCTCATTGCTGAGCTGCAGGTCCGGATCCTGAGCCGCACGGCCTACCGGGAACACGGTAAACAGACGCCATGCCTTAAGTCCCAATGAAATCAGATACTCCTTGAACTGAGGCAATGACTCATAATTCTTGTTATTGACACATGTAACGACGTCAAACTTGATAGAAGGTTCGTTTGCCAGGATTCTGATTGCTTCGGAAGCATTCTTAAAACTGCCCTGCACTCCCCTCATCCACTCGTGTTCTTCCTGGAAACCGTCAAGGCTGATTGTAGCGGAGTGAAGACCTGCGCGGAGAAGGCCGTCTATCTTCTTCGGAGTCATGAGGAGACCGTTGGAAACGATTCCCCATGGGAACTCCATGTCATAGATCGCACGACCGCACTGCTCGATATCCTTACGCATAAGCGGCTCGCCACCGGTAACCACAATCATGATCTTATGGGAATCGTATGTCTCCTTCACACGACGGAGCACCTTCGCAAAGTCCTCGAAAGGCATATCCGGATGCATGGACGACACCCTGCAGTCACTTCCGCAATGGCGGCATTTCATGTTGCAGCGCAGTGTGCTTTCCCAGAAGATCTGCCTAAGCGGATGCTTCTCCTGATTGTCCTTGATCAGCTGGCGCTGAAGTTCCAGCGCTATCTTCTGCTTTAATGATAATCCTGACATACTGTGAAATTAAATGTTCTAGGGCTAGATGCAAATATAACGAAAAAAGTTCCCGGATACTGCCAAAAACTCCTTTTGGCACTTCTCAACCCCCTGTCACTATGTGACATCCCCCTTTCAGGGGGAATTTCGGCCCTGCTCGGGCCGGGCCAAAAGTTCTTCGAGCCTTTTGGCCTATCTAGCCCCGAATATCATAGAGCCGAGGCGGATCATGGTGGAGCCTTCTTCGATGGCTATCGGGTAGTCGCCTGACATTCCCATGGAGATTTCGCGGCAATCGGCATCGACATTTCCGCCTTCGCCGATCCAGTCCTGAAGCATATCTGAGATCTGTTTCAGTTTTCTGAAGTCAGCCCTGACAACGGTCTCATCATCGGTGTAGGTCGCCATGCCCATGACACCGGAAATATGGATATTCGCGTACCTCTTATCTCCGCAGACGATATCCTCGATCTCCTGCTGCGAAAATCCCTGCTTGGTTTCGTCGCTAGAGATAAAGCACTCTAACAGAACATTTAAAACTTTGTTGTTAGCACTTCCCCAATTGTCAATTGCCTCCAAAAGACGGACAGAATCGACTGATTGAATCAGTGAAACATACGGAAGGACCATCTTCAGCTTGTTGGTCTGGAGATGTCCTATGAAATGCCACTCAACATCTGCCATATAAGACGGATCTCCAAGCTCCTCACGCCTTGCCTCCAAGGTCTTGACCTTTGCGGCAAGCTCCTGCGGACGACTCTCGGCAAAGATCCTCTGACCTGCCTTGTACGCCTCCTCTATAGCTTCGAAAGGGTGGAATTTAGAAACTGCCACCAGCTTTACAGCTGCTGGCAGTTCCAAATGTAACTTATGTATGATATCCTGTATCATTATCTGCGGTTTTTCTGCATCTGCTCCTGCATCTTCTGTGCCTCCTCAAGACGCTGCTGCCACTTAGACTTCTTCTTAGGCTGCTTAGCCGCAAGCATCATGTCGTTGCGGACCTTCTCCTCTGTAACCACATACTTGCGGATGTACCATGTCATGATCATGGTGATGATGTTAGAAAGGAGATAGTAGTAGCTGAGGGCTGCCGAAAGGTTGTTACAGATGAAGAACATCATGATAGGCATAAGCCATACGCTCATGAACTTCATTCCGGCCATGTTCGGATCGTCAGACATCTGTGACGAAGACATCTTAGAGTAGAAGAACATTGTCACAGCCATAAGGAGTGCGAACAATGAAAGGTGGTCTCCAAGAAGCGGAACATTCACACCGAAATCGATGATCGAATCATATGCACTGAGGTCATCCGCCCAAAGGAACTTCTGCTGACGAAGCTCGATAGACGCTGGGAAGAAGCGGAACATCGCGAAGAGGATAGGCATCTGCAGAAGCATCGGGAGACATCCGCCCATAGGACTGATACCTGCCTTCTGATAAAGCTCCATCATAGCCTGCTGCTTCTTCATCGCATCCTTCTCATTAGGATACTTCGCGTTAAGCTTGTCGATCTCAGGCTTGATCACCTGCATCTTTGCAGTAGACTTGTACGACTTGATTGTAAGCGGTGAGATCAAAAGCTTGATGAGAATGGTCATGATAAGGATAACGAGACCATAGTTGCTGATGAACCTTCCGAGGAAGTCAAAGGATGGGATGATCACCAGACGGCTGAACCATGCCACCATCCATCCTCCGAGAGGAACGATCTTCTCGTACTTGTTGTCGAATGACTTCAGTGTACGGTAGTCGTTAGGTCCGAAGTAGAATTCGTATGGAAGAGTAACCTTGCCAGGCATTGGAGTGTACTCCGAGCGAAGCTTTGCGCTGCATGCCATGAGGTTGCGTGACGGATCGTCCTCACCATAATACTTCACGCTGAGATCAGCTGAAGCAAAATCGTTTGCCGGAGTCATGATTGCCGAGAAGAACTGCTGCTGGAATGCGAACCACGAAAGTCTTGTGTTCACGCTCTTCGAATCGTCCTTACCGCGAGCAGCGATCTCAGGCTTCTTGTCACCATCGAAGTAGTAGTTCATCTTCGAGTACTGCTTCTCGTTCTTGTAGCCCTTCTCAAGGCGCGGAATCACGAATGACCAGTCGATGTCGAACATAGAGACATTTCTCGGGATCACCTCGTCCATTCCTACGAACGAAAGCTCGTTCTGGAGCATGTAGCTGCCCTCAGGGAGCCAATACTTCTGCTCAATATAACCTCCCTGCGCAAATGGAAGTCGCATAACTACCGAGGAATCAGTCACTTCGTGGATATTGAATGCAAAATCCTTAGTGTTGATGCTCTCACCTGCATAGATGTTGATATTATACTGACTCATGTCAGGCTTGATGAGATAAAGCGCCGCGCTGTCATAAGTCATGTAGTCATTGATCTTAACAGAGTATGGCTGCGCTCCCCTCGTGGTGAACTCAAGCTCGAGCTTCTCGTTGCAGATCTTCACGATCTGAGCCTCTGCAAGCCTTGCCTCTGTAAGAAGGCTGTCCTTGTATGCAGGCATGTTCATGACCTTGACACCCGACATCTCGCCGTCGGTCACGAGGCCCTCTGCCCTCTTTGCCGAGTCAAGCGCCATCGCGGCCATCTGCTCGACCATAGCGATGGAATCAAGCTGTGCCTGATATGCCATCTGCTCCCTCTGCTGCTTCGACTGCATCCATGAAAAACCGAACATGATCAAGCCGATCAGCACAAATCCGATAATTGTATTCTTATTCATCTATTTAAATTATGTTATTACTCCTGCTCTTTTGTCTCAGCAAGCTGTCTGATCTGGGCGGCGAGAGCCTCAAGCTCTGCCTTAGCTTCAGCAATTCTCTGCTCCATCTGCCTGATGAGCGGTTCTGACGACTTCGACATCGAGAAGAATCCGATATTGTTCTCGTATGTCACGATATCCTGCTCAAGCTGGTGATACTTCTGGATAAGACGCTCCTGCTCCGAGAGCTGACGACCGCCACGACCCTTACGCTGAGGACGTGCTGTATGGAACTTCGCCATTGCTTCCTTGTAAGCCTTAGCCACGTTATCCTTCTCCTTAAACGGTACAAATCCGATCTCCTGCCATCTGTTCTGGAAATCATGCATTGCCTGCTGGTCACTCTCGTCACCCTTGAGCTCATAAGCCTTGATCTCCTCGATAAGACGTAACTTTGCCTTGAGGTTTCCATAGTAATCATTCTCAGGCTTAGCGTGCTTGTCTCTCTCAGCGAAGAAATAGTCACACGCTGCGCGGAATCTCTTCCAAAGCTGCTCGGACTTCTTGCGAGGCACTGCTCCGATCTCCTTCCACTGCTTCTGAAGGGCGATGAACTGGTCTGTAGTCTTCTTCCACTCAGTGCTTGTCATAAGAGCCTCTGCCTGCTCGCAAAGAGCAATTTTTTTCTCAAGGTTTGCGTTGATGCTGCCCTTGTATTCATTATAGAACTCACGCTTACGCTCATAGAACTTGTCACAAGCCGCACGGAATCTGTCGTAGATCTTCTGATTCTCCTTCTTTGAAGCAAAACCGATGGTTCTCCACTCCTTCTGGATATCCTCAATCTCCTTCGAGCATGCATTCCACTCGTTTGAGTCGGTAATCTCTCTTGAAGCTATCTCTTCCACCTTTTCGCAAAGAAGCGTCTTCCTTGCGAGATTCTCGGCCTGCTGCTCCTTGATAGCCTCGAAGTGAGCCTGATATCTCTTGTTGATTACAGCCGTAGCTGCCTTGAATCTCTCCCAGATACTCTCTCTGAACTCCTTTGCTACAGGGCCGTACTCCTTCCACTGCTCGTGAAGTTTCTGGAGCTCACGGAATGCCTCAACAACGTTCTCCTGCTCTGCAAGGGCTTCAGCCTCCAGACAAAGCTGCTCCTTAGCCTCAAGGTTCTTCCTGAAGTCAAGGTCACGAAGCTCGCGATTGATCTTTACCATATCATAGAACTGCTCAACATAGAGCTGATATGTCTCTGTAATGTTTCTATAGCTCTGCGCAGGAACAGGGCCGATAGCTCTCCAGCGTTCCTGAATCTCACGGAATGCCGGGAATGTCGCGTTTACGTCCTCCTGCTTCTCGAGAAGGGCCTTGAGATCGGCGATTACCTCCTCTTTCTTAGCAAGATTCTCCTCTCTCTCCTTATCAAGCGCCTTATTATACTCTGCACGCTCCTTCTTATATTTGTTGTACTGCTCCTTGAAGCCAGCCTCTATAACAGCAAAAGGACTGTCCTGAGCAACCTCAGGCATCTCCTCTGACTCTATCTCACCCTCTACAATTTCAGGAACCGCATAGCCAGCATCTGCCTTCTCCTTCTGGAGTCTTTTGTAGAATGCAGCCTTGATTGCATCAGCCTCCTTGGACATCTTCATTCTATCCTCGTTCTGCATAAGGGCCTCAAAAAGCGTAACAAGCTCTGCCAATGACTTTTCTGAATAATTTACTGCCGGTTCTGCGATTTCAGCAGCCTCGGCTTCCAGTACATCTGATGTGATTTCTACATCAGGAATGATCTCTTCACTCATAATTCGGGAGTTATAGGTTTATAAATATATACAAGTCGCAAATATACCATTTTTTTTAGTATAACTTACATCAAATTGCTATTTTTGCAGTCTATAACAACTTTTAGAAACATTCTGACATGAGAATAGACATCCTTACGGTAGTACCGGAACTCCTTGACAGCCCGCTCAGCCACTCTATAGTAGGCCGAGCAATCAAAAAGGGACTCGTAGAGATACATATCCACAACCTCCGCAAATACGGTAAAGGCCCTCGCCAGCAGGTTGACGACTACAGCTACGGCGGAGATGCAGGCATGGTGATGATGCTGGAGCCCGTCTACAACATGATCCAGGAACTCAAGGCGGAGCGTGAATATGACGAGGTCATCTATATGTCACCGGACGGAGAAATTCTCAACCAGAACATTTCTAACGAACTGTCCCTCAAGGAGAACATCATAATCCTCTGCGGTCACTACAAGGGTATCGACCATCGCATCAGAGAACACTTGATAACCCGCGAGATATCTTGCGGAGACTATGTCCTCAGCGGAGGTGAACTCCCTGCCGCAATCCTCGCCGACTCCATCATCAGGCTGATTCCAGGCGCCCTCTCTGACGAGACTTCAGCCCTCAGCGACAGCTTCCAGGACGGACTCGTATCCCCTCCTGTATACACCAGACCGGCAGAATTCAACGGATGGAAGGTCCCTGAGGTTCTTCTCAGCGGAAACCCTAAGCTTATAAGGGCATGGCAGGACGAACAGGCAATCGAAAGAACAAGACTTTTAAGACCGGGACTGCTGGAAGAAAATTAATTTTCATTATCCCCAGGTAGTTTTTATTGAATTTTAATATCATTTGTTTGGCAGTTATAAATTTTTACATAAATTTGCAGTTGACATAACGATTTAATGTCAATCAGACGTTTCTAACCACTAATAATTAATCATCCCGAAAGGGAATACACTACACTACTAACTAACCAAAAAATCCCGCAGTGATGCGGGATTTTTTACTTACCTTTGCAACCGCAAAACAATGATTATGGAAGAGAACATACAATATTACGACACTTATGAGGAGAATCTGCTTAGAGAGATTCTCAGAATGTGCACCAGCCTCGGAATGCTGGACGGAGAGCTCCTCAACTCGGAGGACATCGACCAGAAGTGGAAGGAATGGGCACCGGAATACATTGCCGAGGCACTGCCTGAGGTAAATACTTACCCTGACTTCGCAATCGCTTGCGCAGGTTATGCAGGTATGGCAGTAGCGCACTGGTGGGATGCAGACTGGGGCCGTAACCACAGCGCAAAGTACGAGAGCCTGCACGGACCGCGTGGATTTGACGACATGGACGAGCACATCGTGCAGAACATCCTTGGTCTGTCACTTGACTCTGTGGAAGCAAAGCAGATCATGAACATCCTCCTCTGCTGCGCACAGAAGGCAGGCACCTTCATCCACCATGAGCAGATCGAGCACCAGACCGTGAAGGCGTTCCACATCTTCGCCCGCACCGTCCGAGTGATGTTCAAGATCGGCTCAGCACTTGAACTCAAACGCCTCGGATATAAATTCCAGAAGGTTGACCTCACAAAAAAAGGAATGTTCTCATAGGACATTCCTTTTTTAGTTAGTGGCCAGCAACAGACTGGCCACCAATAATTTAAATATACCTCCGTGCTCCCCTTTGACAGCACGGAGGTATATTTAATCAGCTATGCATCAAGAGGTTACACGCCACCCTAAAACGGATATCCAGTCTGCTGAGTCCTCTTGTAAGTAGTATTGTATTTTGAACGGTTTGTCTTGCCGACCGTATTGAGATTGCGCTTCAACGGATTGGGAAGGACGCAGGCTATGGAGACCGCCTGATGGGTGGTGAGTTTAGCTGCACTGCGGTTGAAATACTTCTGCGACGCCGCCTCGACTCCAAAAATTCCAGGTCCCATCTCGGCTATGTTCAGATACACCTCCATGATTCTCTCCTTGCTCCAGAACAGTTCAATCAGAAATGTATAATAAGTCTCGAATCCTTTCCTCCACCAGCTTCTGCCGCAGAAAGTGAAACAGTTCTTGGCGACTTGCTGACTGACTGTGCTGCATCCGCGGATCTTCTTGCCCTTGGCCTCATGCTCATATTTCATCTTCCGAAGTTCCTGCAGATCAAAGCCGTTATGCTCCATGAACTTTCCGTCCTCTGAAGCCAGTATCGCACGGACCATAACCGGGGCTATCTCCTCTATATCAACCCATGTACGGACATTCCTATAATCCTCCACCTTGACATTCTGTACGCTGCGCTTGAGCATAAGAGGAGTCCATTTCACCGGGGCCCACTTGTAAAGCAGCACCCAGGCTACGCTAAGCACCACAAATGCCAAAACCAGCCGAACACATATTTTACACAGACGTCTGAACATGCTGCAAAAGTAATGAAAATTCATTTATCTAGGAAGATGATCTGCGGGATCAAGCCAGAACATCAGGCGCCAGCTGAAGCGTTTTGGAGGATTGCAAGTACCTTCATTGGAGAATGCCTTCCAGACATATGGAATCGGTGTTATGATTCCATAGTGGACATGTGCAGGAGTAGATGCTGCATTTCCGGACTTGCCGAGCGTACCGATAAGCTCTCCCGGCTTGACAAAATCCATCACTGAACAGTCTATAGTGTTCAGATGTAGATATTCATGTATCCTCCACTTTGGTCCAAGAACGAATACGCTCTTACCCGCCTTGCCCGGCATTTCCTTGGCATAGATCACAAGTCCGCCGGTCTGGGACGACACAGGCGCACCCACACGACCAAAAATATCGACTCCAGTGTGAGGGTGACCTGATTCACCTCTGGTCCATGGCCAATGCCAGAAGCTTTCATGGTTGTAATCCGCCGGAGTACAGCACGGCATCTCCTTCTTCTCAGGAATAAGGTAGCCGGCCAATACCACTGAGGCCAGCACAACAAACAGTCTTTTGAAAAATCTCTTCATAAATATTCCGTTTATTCAGTTTCACCTTCATCTCGTGATGAATTCTCAGGCAAAATTGAACAAACGGAATATGGAAATCAAGTAATTTAGGTCTCCATTTACGAAGTACCCTCTACGCGTTACGAATCCCTCGTTTTCTATTATTAAATTTTGATGCTCCTAGAAGTTCCAGCCGACCTTGAACATGAAGTTTACCGGGGCCTGAGGATAGAGACCTGTCTCGGCGTAGTAGAGGTCGTCCTGCTGGAAGTATGCACGCCAGAGCCATGCGTCGGCGTAGTACTTGTGGTTGAAGATGTTGTGGATGTGGAAACTGAAATTCAGAGAAGAAGATTTCTCCACTCCCTTCGGTCGGTCGAAATGACAGGTCGTGCTGTCACCTCGAGCGAAGCCGAGAGATCTGCCAAGCGGTACAGAATATCCCACAGCCATATCAGCAACGAAATATGCCGGGATGGCACGCTCGTCCGATGAGGTATTGTCATAATACTGACGGCCTACATATTTACCATTCAACGACAGATAAAGAGAGTTAAGCGAACCAGGATTGTGAACGAAAGGACGGAAGGTTGCTGAGGCCATACCGACAACGGACGGCGACATAAGAATGTCTGTGCCGACAAAGTCCACAGTATGCTGTCCGAGGAAGTTCCAGTCGTTCATGTTGTCATACATTTCATAGTATGCCGTATACGCCTTTATCTTATTGGTAGACAACGTCATATTGCCATCCAAATGAAGCCATGATACAGGTTTCCATGATGCTGCCAGCTCAACTCCTCGGCGCCAGCTGCGTGGCACATTCTCCTTGATTGCATAACCCACATCAGTCAGCTTGCCAGTCTCAAGAAGCATGTCCCAATACTCCATCATGTAGAGGTTTGCAGACACCGAAACACGCTCTCCGACGTACTCATATCCGAGCTCTATATCAAGCATCTTCTCAGGACGGATATCAACTCCGCGCGATGCCACACCAGCCTCAAGCGACTTATTTGCATCAAGGATCAGTTCCTTGATGTCGCTTCGTCCCGGCTCGCGATGGCCAAGGGCTGCGGAAGCATACACACGCGATGAAGGGCTCCAGCGGTATGAAACACCTGCGCGTGGATTGAAGAACTGCCAGTTGTCATTATGGTCCAGAAGAACTCCGTCATCCTCCGGGCCCGACATCGCCAGCCATACTCCCCTGTACTGAAGATCAGCAAAAGCGGTAAAGCCATCAAAGCAAGCCACTTCCCCACGAACAAAAGCGCTTGCCTCATGCTTCAGGCCTCGATTCAGATACCATTCATGACTGTCATAATCAAACGAATCCCCGAGCAGATTGCTCCAGAGCACGGAGCCGATATGGTCGCCGTCATAACGTGACAGATTCACTCCTCCTGTCAGATTCAGAATATCGGAAGTATAACGAAGATCGGTATTCAACACGAAATAATCATTCGCCAGAGCCTCCTTGGTTATGAAGTCACCCTCATCGTATGTAACACCGTCAATGACCGGATCGGGCATAAGGTACTTAGAGAAAGACTTCCCTGCCTTATAGTTCTCATAGAAGCCGTCACCACGGGTATAATTGAATGTCGTGCTCCATGCCAGCTGGTCCGTAAAGGCGTGAGTATAGTTCAGCTGAAGGTGATGCTGAGCATAGTTATCTGTTTCATTATCATAATAATGCACATTACCGAACTGGTCGTAATACTCTCCGGCCGGATTATATCGGCGGTCCACCTCATACATCTCAGGGCTTATACCCTCCCATGTGATTCCCGTGCGCTGAGATCCCATGAGCCATGTAAGACGCAGAGAGTTACGTTCATTCATCCATCCCAGCACCGCCATTGCCGAATGTACATCTGCAAAAGCATTACGGATGTATCCATCAGTCAGACCACGCGAATACGCGGCATTGAAATATACTCCGGAATCCATGAGACCCGTGCCGGCAGCAAAAGACGCGATATAGGTTCCATATGAACCCAAAGCCATTTCCGCCGACGCAAAAGGATCAGCACCCACGGCAGCCGTGCTCATGTTGATGCTCGCACCGAATGCGCCGGCACCATTGGCCGATGTGCCGAGGCCACGCTGCAGCTGCACACTGGAAATCATTGACGACAAAGCGGGAATATTTACCCAGAACACCTCCTGAGACTCTGCATCATTGAGGGTTATTCCATTAAGAGTCACATTGATCTGAGAACCCTTCGAGCCACGGACAGTCATCTTGGAATATCCCAGACCTGTACCGCCTTCATTCACAGAGATTACCGAAGGCTGAAGGCCAAGGTTCATAGGAAGCGAATTGAGAGGATTGGCACGGCGGAGTTCTTCCCTACCGACCATCGTGTAAGTCACAGGCGTATTCCTGCCTGCACGTGATGTTGAGACGACCACACTGTCAAGTCTCTCGACCTTTTCATCTGGAAAGGCCGCTTCTTTCTCCACACCTTGTGCGGAAAAAGGGATCAGCGAACATAGCGCTGCAAAAAACAAAAAACCTCGCATAATGTATGCACATTTATGCAAGGGGCATGTACACGCGAATGTACATTTGAGA
>JAGBSL010000064.1 GCA_017631875.1 Bacteroidales bacterium
AGATTCAAGAGCTGCCGCGGTCGTGGCGGTGTCGTGAAGAATATCTACATCGAAGATATCGTCATGATGAACATTCCTACCGAGCCGCTTCTTTTCGATCTTCACTATGGTGGCAAATCGGCCGTAGAAGCTGCTGCAGAGGGTGCGTCGCCGTTTGATGTGGCATACGTAGAGGCAGATGAGACAACGCCTCAGTTCAGAGACATCTATATCAAGGATGTAGTATGTAGCGGTGCTGCAAGGGCGATGTACTTCAACGGTATCCCTGAAAAGAACATCGAGAACATAGTTGTGGAGAATTGCGAGATCGTTTCCGTGAAGGGAGCTGACCTCCGCTATTCTACGGGCGTTGTTCTGCGTGATGTTAACATCATGCAGTCGGAAGGAGATGGCTACAGCGTGGCAAACTGCAAGGATGTCGTTATCGACGACTGCACCGATGCTGCCGGCAAAGACACTCCGGAAGTCTTCCAGTATAACTCTAACGACGTGATAATCAAGTAAACATGAAGAAGTTCATAACATTTGCAGCAGCATGCCTTGTAGCGCTGTCATCATTTGCGCAGGACAAGATCGTCCTTCGTCTGATGGGTGACTCTACCATGGCGGACAAGGATCTCTCATACGAGAATCCGGAGCGCGGATGGGGCCAGAGGCTGAAATCCCACGTAGATACCAATGTGGTCATTGCAAACTATGCCCAGAACGGCCGCAGTACCAAAAGCGTGCAGACACTCGGAATCTGGGACAGGGTAAAGGCTGACCTCAAGGAAGGGGAGTATCTGTTCATCCAGTTCGGTCACAATGACGCAAAGGAGTCTGACACAACCCGTTATGCCGCAGCATTCGGAGCATATCAGGACAACATCCGTCTTTTTGTGGATTATGCCCTCAGCGTCGGAGCAAAACCTGTTCTTTTCACTCCGGTATCGCGCAGATGGTTCGACGACGAAGGAAATCTCAAGAGGAATTGCCACGGAGACTATCCTGCCGCTGTAACTCAGGTAGCCCAGGAATACGGACTTCCTATCATCGATGCAAACACGATCACACAGGAGTGGCTCATTTCTCTCGGTGATGAGGCTTCCAGGAAATACTACATGTGGCTCCCTGAAGGCACTATCGCGAAACATCCGAAAGGACTGGTTGATAATACCCACACAAACGTTGCTGGAGCACGCCAGATCGTGAATCTTCTCCTGCCGGAGATCGTGAAGGTCATTCCGGAGCTTGCTGACCATATCGTCAATTATGACTTTGTGGTGGCAAAGGATGGAAGCGGAGACTTCTTCACAGTACAGGAAGCCATCAATGCTGCACCTGACTATTGCAAGCAGGATGAGACTACCATATATATAAAGGATGGCATATACGAGGAGAAGGTAACGATTCCTACAAATAAACAGAGGCTCCACCTTATCGGCCAGTCAGCAGAGAAGACCGTGATAACATGGGGCGATTACGCAAAGAAGCTCGGCTCTACAGGATACGAGATGGGCACATCAGCTACCTCTACCGTATTCCTTTATGGATCTGACTTCCTCGCTGAGAACATCACTTTCGAGAATTCAGCAGGTGAGGGCAAGGCAATCGGTCAGGCATGTGCCATAACAGTAGATGCTGACAGAGTGGCTTTCATCAACTGTCGTTTCGTAGCGAACCAAGATACCATATATACATACGGTAAGGGGCAGAGACAGTATTTCAAGAACTGCTGGATTGAGGGAACGACAGATTTCATCTTCGGCGCTTCGACTTGCTGGTTTGAAGATTGTACAATCCTCAGTAAGAGAGATAGTTACATAACTGCTGCCTCTACTCCTGAGAATGAAGAGTTCGGCTATGTGTTCAAGAACTGCCGTCTGATCCACAATGAAAATGCTACCAAGGTATACCTCGGACGTCCATGGAGATCCTTTGCAAAGACAGTTTTCATTGACTGTGAACTTGGAGACCACATCCGTCCTGAGGGATGGCACAACTGGGATAAGCCGTATGCGGAGAAGACTACTTTCTACGCTGAATACGGCAGCAAGGGTCCTGGAGCTGAAGGCACAAGAGTAAAATGGTCACATGTCCTGAAGGCTAAAGACCTTAAGAAGTACACTCCTGCAAATGTTCTCAAATGTGGTTCTGAGCAGGATAAGAACGGTGTCAACGTTCAGACCGAGTGGTATTTCAAAGTATTTTAACTATGAAGAGACTTTTATTGATCCTTACTGCATTCTTTGCGGTTGCTGCCTACGGACAGGAACCGTATTCGATACGCATGATAAGGTCAGAAATGCAGAGGAATCCTGACGCAACATATCTTGACGGACGAGAGGGCCAGAGAAAGTGGAACTACACGACAGGTCTGGAGCTGAAGTCATTCCTTGACGCTGCGAAAAGATATGAACTGCCGGAGGTGGTGGACTATGTCCGCGCTTGGGCGGATACCATGGCCACTGAGAAAGGGGAGATCTACAGCTATAAGAAGTCAAATTATAATGTAGACCATATCTGTCCTGCACGAATCTATTTTGATCTGCACGACATGTATGGCGACCAGGACAAGCGTTATCGCCGTGTAACCAGAAAGGTTCGCGAACAGCTTGATTCACATCCTCGTACACAGTCTGGAGAGTTCTGGCACAAGCAGGTATATCCGAACCAGGTATGGCTTGATGGCTTCTACATGGCTCTTCCTTTCTATGCGGAATATACAAAGAGATATGCTCCGAAAGAGCAGAGGGACTCTCTGTTTGCAGACATCGCACATCAGTTTACAGCTGGTGCAAAGAACACATACGATCCTGCGACAGGACTTTTCCGTCACGCATGGGACGAGTCACGCTCGATGTTCTGGTGCGATCCTGAAACAGGTCTTTCAGAGCATGCATGGGGACGCGCAACAGGCTGGTATGCAATCGCCTTGGTCGAAGTCCTCGACTATATGCCGAAGGATCATCCCGGACATAAGGAGCTCGTAGACCAGTTGAACTATCTGCTTGAAGTGCTTCCTAAATGGGCGGATCCTCAGACCGGCATGTGGTACCAGGTGCTTGACTGTCCTGAAAGGGAAGGCAACTACCAGGAGGCTACATGTTCAATAATGTTCACATACGCATTTCTCAAGGGTCTCAGAAGAGGATACATCGACAGGTCTCACGAGGAATACATCCTCGGTCTCTATCCGAAGTTCATTGACCGCTTCATTCGTGAAAACTCTGACGGAACAATCTCTATGACAGATTGTTGTGCAGTCGGAGGACTTGGCGGAAAGCAGATGAGGAAAGGCGACTTCGAATACTATCTGAGCGAACCGATAATCGAAAATGACTGCAAAGGTGTAGGTCCATTCATCTGGGCTTCGCTCGAATGGGAGGCAAGACACAACATTGACTGGTCACCGTCAAGAGATGGCCAGGCCATTGCATTCGAAGGAGCAGAAGGCTGCGGAAAATACTCGCTTGGTGGACGAGGCGGAAAGGAGTATGTGGTGACATCACTTGCTGACGACGGCTCGAAAGGAACACTTCGCTACGCTGTAGAAGCTGAAGGTCCTCGCATCGTCACCTTCGCTGTCAGCGGTGACATCCATCTGACCGCTCCTCTGAACATCAGGAACCCATATCTGACGATTCTCGGACAGACTGCACCAGGAAAGGGAATTACGCTCCGCGACCACAACGTGTTCATTACGGCAGACCACGTGATCGTACGCTACCTGCGTATGAGACTCGGTTCTGCGGCCGGCGTAGAGGCCGACGCACTCGGAGCAAGACATTGCCGTCACCTGATGATAGACCACTGTTCTATAAGCTGGGCAACTGATGAAAATGCATCATTCTATAATCTGGCAGACGCTACAATCCAGTGGTGCATCATTTCAGAAGCGCTCAACTCTTCTGTGCATCACAAAGGAAAACATGGCTACGGAGGCATCTGGGGAGGCAGAAACGTAAGTTTCCACCACAACCTTTTTGCTCACAATAACAGCCGCAACCCGCGTTTCGACCATCCGAGACTTTACTGGGAAAATGACCTTCTGTATTATAGAGGTACCGTAGAGTTCGTGAACAATGTCGTTTATAATTGGGGAATGAAGGCGATCTACGGCGGCGAGGAAGGCTGGTTCAATGTTATAAACAACAGCTTCCGCCCTGGTCCTGCTACCCGTCGCAACGGCGAGTGGCTTGATATCAGCATTTCGGAGACAACATCCATGATTAAAGGGAAATTCTACATCGATGGAAACGAATACGATGGTACAGTTGTAGAAGATGACAGATCTGAATCCGAACGATTCGTGACTTCGGTTACCATTAATGAACAATCCGCTGGTGAAGCGTACAAGGCAGTACTCAAACATGCCGGAGCTTCACACAGACGAGATGCCGTCGACCGCAGGATCATAAGGGAAGTGAGAAAGGGAACCGCTACATTTAAAGGTTCCGTAACAGGTCTTCCGGGAATCATAGACAGCGAAACTGACGTTTTGAAATAACTAATCAACCATAACAATGAAAAAGAACACTAATCAACAACTGATGACCAACT
>JAGBSL010000029.1 GCA_017631875.1 Bacteroidales bacterium
ACTTCATTTGCAGCTCTTCTTGCTGGTGGAGGTATGGCAATCGGTCTGGCACTTAACGGCACTGTACAGAATTTCGCCGGCGGAATCATGATCCTGATCTTCCGTCCGTTCAAGGCTGGAGACTTCATCGAGATGCAGGGCTTCACAGGCACTGTCACAGAAGTGACCATCACCAGCACGAAGCTTACCACCACTGACAACAGGGTTATCATCATTCCAAACGGAGCTATCTCCAACGGTACCATAAACAATTACTCGCACATGCCGCTGCGTCGTCTGGATCTTACAGTAGACGTCGAGTACGGTACATCATCAGAGAAGGTGTGCGAAATGGTAATGTCACTTATCAAGCAGGATGCAAGAATCCTTGACGCCGAAACAAGCGGCAAGGCAGATCCTTTCGTAGCGCTCAGCGCCCTCAAAGACAGCAGTATACAGTTCGTGGTAAGAGTCTGGGTTAAGTCTGAAGATTATTGGGACGTGAACTACGACCTCCTAAAGAACATATACGAGGAACTTCCTAAGAACGGAATCCAGTTCCCTTATCCTAAGTTGGATGTTAATATAATAAAATAATAAAAGAGTCGTGTTTCTGAAACACGACTCTTTTATTATAGCAATATAGCTCCGGTGGCTTTTTCTTTTGCGAGGAGTTCCTTTGAGACTACCGGGTTGGCATATATCTCAAGGAAGTGCTTTCTGAGGTCCTCCCTGTTAAGAGTCGGCTCTACAGTGTCAAGCTGTTTCTCCATGTACGCTACAAACGTCTCAACATCTGATGCCTCATACTTATCAGAGTACCTGTACGAG
This sequence comes from Bacteroidales bacterium, assembly GCA_017631875.1. The sequence continues at coordinate 811 of JAGBSL010000029.1, forward strand.
TGGTTGAGGATATCATAGGCAATATAGTTGTTCTTCCAAAGCCTGTATCCTTCGATTACTCGGATATCGACTGCGTGTCTGATAAGCTGGTATCTGTCATTCTTATCGCACTTGGCAGCAGCTGCAATCTCTTCGCTCGTAAGCGGTTTGCCAATGTTAAGGTGTATATTGCCCTTAGGCTGCATGATGCCGACCATGATGCTGTTGAAGTCCTCTCCCTCGGCCTTTACATACTTCTGCTTGCGAGAGATTACTGTCTCTCTTGCCTTAAGTATGTCGCATGGCTCATATTCATATGAAATACTCATAGGAATAATGTTCAAAGCCTCGAAATTGGACTGGAAATCCCCCGTACCGCTCATATCAAGCATCTTGAGCAGACCCTGCTCGGTTACATCATAGCCGTTCTTGGTGCGGCCCTGACGCTGTGCAAGCCAGATTGAGCTTCTCTGCTCGGTGATGTTAAGTCTGATGTATTTAGAAAGAAGCTGAGACGAAAGATAGAGCTCTCTTGCGCTGATACCGCGCACCACCTTGATCATCCTGTTAGAGCGGATCAGGTATTCTATGGCCTCATTAGTGATGAGGTTATCGCCTACGGCTATCTCTGTCATTGGAATGCCATTGGTGTGCAGCACGAGCTGAGTAATGGCTGGATCCATGATGATGTCCCTGTGGTTTGAAAGCGCAAGGAATTTCTTGGATGTATCTATATTGGAGATTCCGTCATATGAGAAGTTCTTGGCTGTGTGATCGATCACCCACCTTACGAATCTCTGCATTACGAGGACCTGGAACTGGTCTATTGTCTTTATCCGCTTGAGAACATTCTTGAGGAAATCAGGCGACTCCTCAGGAAAGAAATATCTAGAAGCCTGGGCAACAGCGGGATAATCAGCAAGTTTGCCGAGCGCCTCCGACGCCTGCTCGTCTGTATACGGGCTGATGCTCTCGAATTCTGTCAAGTCTATCATAGGTCAAAATTTATGTACATTAGTGCAAATTTAACAATTATCTGCGAAAGAGCAAGGAACTGTCGCCATAACTGAGGAACCTGAAATCATGCATAAGTGCATAATCGTAAATTCTTTCCCAATCACCCTTGACAAATGCAGAAATTAGCAGAAGGAGTGTGCTCTGAGGCTGGTGGAAGTTGGTTACGAGGACGTCCACAATCCTGAACTGGAATCCTGGGACGATGATTATGCTGGTTCCGATCTGGAGAGACTCCATGTCGTGCGCTTCCATATATGAAAACAGCGCTGAAAGAGCGTGATCGGTTGGATAGTCATATGTTCTAGTATATGGATCCCACTGTCTGACATCTTCAGGAGCACCGGTCTCAATGCAGCTTACACCAATGTAATATAATGATTCCAAGGTTCTTACGGATGTCGTTCCGACAGCTATCACCTTTCCAAGAGAGCCGATCAGAGTCTTAAGGAACTCCTTAGTAATCACAAATGGCTCCCTATGCATCGTGTGCTCGGCAACTCTGCTGCTCTTGACTGGAAGGAAGGTGCCTGCACCGACATGAAGGCATACCGTACCCGTCTGAATGCCTTTAGCACGTATACGCTCCAGCACACATTCGGTAAAATGCAGACCTGCTGTAGGGGCGGCAACCGAGCCTCTGAACTTAGCATAAAGCGTCTGATAACGTTCTAAATCAATGTTTTCTGTATCTCTATTCAGATACGGAGGGATCGGAACGCTGCCACAAAGCTCAAGGACAGCAGAGAACGGAGCACCATCCGCCCAGCTGAACTCGACAATAGAGGTCTCGCCATTACGCTCAATAAGATCAGCCTTCAAGTCCATTGACGATATAGCCTTGGACCCTTCAGGGTTGTAAAGACGCAGAGTATCGCCTTTCCACCTCTTGACATTACCGACGATACATTTCCATCTGCATCGGTCAGTTACGGCAAACATGCTCACATATTCCTCAGGAAGCACTGGTTCCAGGCAGAAAATTTCGATATGAGCACCTGTCTCACGCTGAAAATGCAATCTGGCAGGCACTACTTTAGTGTCGTTGAAGACCATAAGGTGACCTTCTGGAAGAAGGTCAGGCATAGATGTGAATCTTTCTTCAACTATTTCTGAGCCCTTGTAGACAAGAAGCTTGGAAAGATCTCTTTCTGAGAGAGGATATTTGGCAATCCTTTCGTCAGGGAGGTCATAATTATATTGTTCTATACAGATTTCAGGTATCATCTCACAATTGTGTATTTGTGTACAAGTGGTAATTTTTACAAAAATACGCAATTCTCACGGCTTTTGAAAATTTTGAATATCCGGATATGATTTACATTTGTAATTCACAAAAGTAAATTAACATTTTAACATCTTATTGTATACAAATCTCAATTACTTCGCTTGTCACGTTGCATGCTTCTAAACTTTTGTAACGATTAAGTTTTGTATCATAAGAAAGTTTTATACTGCTTTTTGTTATTGCGTATTATACTAAAACTCAGCACTTTATCTAATTCTACTTAAATAGTAGATATATTTAATACGTGTAAAGGTTATCAAAACTTAGGCTAATTGCAGAATTTTAGCCTAAATTCACAAAATATACTAATCTAATTGCGCGAATCTCAGCCGATTATGCACTATCATCTAAACTAATTGTTTGATATATAACAGCGTCTATCTCCCCTACTCTTAACAAATGTAACCTATAGGGCATATTGCACCTGTCAATATTTCTTGCTACATTTGTAACATTAAAGATAACAACTATGAACACTCGTCTTAAGCAGTTTCTTGCAGCAGAAAACATCAGTCAGGCACAATTTGCCGACACGATCAATGTAGTGCGCGCAAGCGTTTCACATGTATTGGCAGGTAGAAACAACCCAAGCTATGATTTCATCAGGGCAATCATGGACAACTACCCTGCTCTCAATATCGAATGGCTCATTCTCGGCAAGGGTAAGATGTATAAGGAAAGAGAAACTTCAGCACCGGCACCGGAGCCTCCAATAGATATCGATGATTTCGGAACAGGTCTTCTCTTTGAAGAGCCGGAGCAGGAAGCAATGCCGGAAATGCCGGAATCTTCCCTTCCAGAAACAGAAATTCCTTTACAAGTGCGCGGAACTCAGACAAATATCACATCCACAACCGAAATGAACGCTATAAATAACATAATACAAACACCTGTAAAACAGCGCAAAGTCTCCAAAATCATAGTTTTATTTGACGACGGTTCATATCAAGAAATGTAGAATGCCTTGATTTTTTTATTATATTTGTATTCTACATAAATACCATTAATCATGTACAAACATATTCTCAAACCTATCCTTTTCCGTTTCAATCCCGAAACGGCTCATAACATGATTATGTCTTCCCTTACTTTTCTAAGGCATGTTCCGTTTGCTCGTTCGATCATGAGAAGCATATATCTGAAGGAGACGCCGTCTCTTGAAAAAGAGGTATTCGGAATCACATTCCCCAATCCTGTAGGCCTTGCAGGCGGTCTGGATAAGAATGGAGAACACTATAACGATCTGGCTAACTGCGGTTTCGGTTTCGTGGAGATCGGCTCGCTTACTCCTAAGCCTCAGGATGGCAATCCTAAACCGAGATGCTTCAGGGTTCCGCAGGACAGAGCGATCATCAACCGCTTCGGTATCAACAACAAAGGTGTCAAGAATGCTGTAGAGCACCTTAAGAAGGACCGTCCGAACGTCATAGTTGCGGCAAATATCTCAAAGAATACGACCAGCATCAATGAGGATGCAGCAAAGGATTACGAGACTTCATTTGCTCTCCTTTACGACTTCGTAGACATGTTCGTTGTAAATGTATCTTGTCCTAACGTCGTGGGACTCACTGCATTGCAGGATATATCATTCCTTTCTGACATTGTAGACAGACTGTTGGATCTCAGAAGATACTACGACACATATCGTCCAATTCTCCTTAAGGTTTCTCCGGACTTGTCGTCTGAACAGCTTGACGACATCATAGACTACTGCCTCAGGTCAGGAATTGACGGTATTGTAGCCGGAAACACCACAAGAAGCAGAGACGGACTGACAATCGACCCTAAGAAGATCGAGGAAATCGGCAATGGAGGCATGTCAGGAGCCCCTGTACACAAGAAGAATCTTGAGCTTGTACGCTATATCCACACAAAATCAGAAGGCAGACTGCCTATCATCGGCGTAGGAGGAATCATGTCAGGCGAAGAGGCTAAGGCTATGATGGATGCAGGAGCATCGCTTGTAGAGATCTATTCCGGCTTCATATATGAAGGTCCTGGCCTGGTAAAAAAGATCCTTACCCATCTGGAAAACTGCAACAAATAGCATATAGACAGTAAATGACTACCGCATCGATCTGCACAATCGGAGACGAAATACTTATAGGTCAGATAGTTGACACTAACTCAGCGCACATATCACGAGCGCTTAATGACCTCGGAATACGTGTCAGCGAGATGGTTTCCACAGGAGACCGTCTCGCTGACATCATATCTACACTTGAGAACGGACTACGTAAAAATGACATTGTAATAGTGACCGGAGGTCTCGGACCGACAAAGGACGATATCACTAAAAAGGCCCTTGCAATGCTCTCAGAGGCAGAATGCTGGAAAAGAAATCCCGAACAGCTTGAGATCATCCACAGGATCCTCAGCGCCAGAGGCCTTGACGTTCTCGAGATCAACCTGGCTCAAGCCGATGTACCTGATACATGTACCGTTATCCCTAACAAGCTCGGAACGGCTCCAATCATGGCTTTTGACTTCCCTGAGGAAAGATTCGGGCATAAAGCTACCTTGTATTCCCTTCCAGGCGTACCTTTCGAGGCTCTTGGTGCTTTGAACGACGTAATGGCAGACATCAGGTCAAAGTTTTCTGTTTCAGACATTTACCATAAGACTGTAATGACATTCGGCATAGCTGAGTCTGCTCTCTCGGAGATGATCAGCGAGTGGGAGGACAAACTTCCTGAAGACATGCACCTTGCATACCTTCCAAATCCTCTCACAGGTGTGCGTCTAAGGCTTTCCATTTATGGTGGAGAAAGACAGGCGCAGGAAGAACGTATAAAAGAGCGTATAGAAGCCCTTAAAGGGATTCTTGGAGATGCTATGTACTCTGACGAGGATGATACCCTTGAAACATGCATTGCAAAGCTTCTGAAGGGCACAGGCAAGACCGTCAGCACGGCCGAATCATGCACAGGAGGTTCCATTGCAGCAATGCTTACCTCAGTTTCCGGGTCATCCGAGTACTTCCTTGGATCAGTGGTATCTTACGCTAATAGCGTCAAGTCCGGAGTGCTTGGCGTTGACGAAAAGATTATAGCTGAGCACGGAGCTGTAAGCAGCGAGTGCGTTGCAGCTATGGCAGAAGGCGTCCGTAAACTTACCGGCAGCGACTTCTCTATAGCCACATCCGGCATCGCCGGACCAGGTGGCGGAAGCGATGCGAAACCTGTCGGTCTGGTGTGGATCGGAGTGAGTTCACAAAAGAGCACAGAGACCTTCAGCATGGTCTTCAAAGGCGACAGAAAACGCAATATCGAACGCTTTGCGGCCAATGCTCTCAACATTTTGAGAAAAAAACTTGTAAACGAGTTAAATAGTTAAGATACAACTACTAAAACATCTTTGTTAAAGCATTTAACAATTTTGTTTCATTAATATATGTAAACGATAAGCAGCCTTTATAGGTGATACAAATTACTAATAGTCAATAGATTACAAAAAATGAGCGAGGTAAACATCAGATACGAGAAAAAGAAGCGGAGAATCAGGCATAACGGCATATTTTACGCCGTAATTTCGTCTGCTTCCTTCGGATTCTCCCCTCTTTTCAGCCTCGGTCTGCTGGCTGTCGGACTGACCAATTTCGACGTACTCGCCTACCGTTGGGGCATAGCCGGCATAGTCCTTATGATCTATGCGATGGTGAAGAATAAGTCGCTGATGCCGGCCTCATTCGACGAGACTTGGAAGATGCTCCTCTTGAGTTCTCTCAGGGCAATCACCTCCATCACCCTGCTTATCGGATATGCAAACATATCCAGCGGTATCGCTTCGACCATCAACTTCATGTATCCGGTCATAGTGGCGCTTACTATGATGTTCATCTTTGGAGAACACAAATCTTGGGTTGATATAGGAGCTATTGCAGTCGCCATATTCGGAGTCTACCTGTTGGCTTCAGGCGACAGCCTCATCGTGGAAGGCGGAAACACCCAGCTTGGACTCACCTGCTCGATTATCTCAGCCTTCAGCTTCGCAGCATACTATATATTGATGAAGAAGCTAAGGGCAGACAAGATCGAGGTGGTCAAGTTCAATACATGGATAACCATGCTTATCTCAATCTACTTCATAGCCTGCGCCTTAATTTTTGAAGATGGTCTGACAATGATTTCCGGCACAAAGAACTGGGCCTACATGCTCGGTCTGGGTCTATGGTCGACCATGGTGTCCAATTTTACAGGAGTGAAGGCAGTAAGACGCATAGGCCCTACCCTTACGTCAATACTTGGCGCACTCCAGCCTGTGACCGCCGTAATCCTCGGAGTCACTTTCCTGCATGAGCACCTCTACATGAAGTCTTTGATTGGAATTATATTGATTCTATGCGCGGTGTGCGTGGTTGTCATGCACCAGAACAACAGGAAACATGTCTAGCGAAGCGCGCAGACGTTCATAACCCTGAAGAAATTCTCTCCCGCAATTTTTGCTATATCAGATTCCGAGTAGCCCCTAGCAGTCAGCTCTGCGAGGAGGACCGGCATGTAGGAGATGTTTTCAAGTCCAGCCGGAGTAACTTCTATACCATCAAAATCGGAGCCGAGACCTACATGGTCTATTCCAGCGATTTCAACGGCATGGTCAATATGGTCTGCAATTCTTCTGAAGCTTGGTCTTGCAAGGCTCTGCAGCTCTTCCTGGACCTTATTCCATGCGCTGCGCTTGCGTGGATCTGAAGGATCCTTGATGAATTCCTCCTCGATCTTTTCACCGTACTCCATTATGCCTGAAGCAGATAATACCTTGGCAAATCCACTGTCAAGAAACAGAGGATAGAAGTTTATCTGCATGACTCCCCCTTTTGCAGCAAGTTTGCGGATCATATCATCCGTCATGTTTCTCGGATGGCTGGCCAAGGCCCTGCAGCATGAATGTGTAGCCACTACCGGCTTGGAAGAACAGTCAAGTACATCATGGAATGCCGCATCAGATATATGGGACACATCCACAATCATTCCGGTCAAGTTCATCTCCTTCACCAGTTCCCGGCCAAACGGACTGAGTCCGTTCCAACGGCCGTTTGCAGACGCACACGAATCACATATCTGATTGTCCCTTGAATGACAGAGTGTCACGTAACGTACACCGGCATCATAAAACTCATGCATCCTCTCGATAGAATGTCCGATAGGACTTCCGTTCTCCAGTCCCATGAAGACTGAAAACAGTTCTGCAGACTTGTTGGCAAGAGCTTCTGCCGGCGAGGTCGCGAATGCTGCAGTATCGGGATTTGCAGCAACTGTCGCACGTACGGCTTCCAGAAGTCTATGTGAATAGGCGTATGCCTCCTCCTCAGTCTTGCCAGCAGGAACGTATAAGGCGAAAAAAGCGCCGTCGACTCCCCCTTTTATTAATTTAGGGAAGTCGACGTGCGCATATTCATTATCTATCGACAGATCCCTCAGGCGAAGGATCTGAGAAGGTGTATCACAGTGGGAATCAAGCAGAAACATTACTTTCTCTTTGCGTCATCAGCCTTGATGAGAGTAGAGTTTACAACTCTGTCGATCTCGAATACAGGGGTTCTCTTGAATGTAAGCATAGACCCACCCACAAGGTTTACCTTGAGATGATCAGTGACGTTGACGTGAGATTTCGCAGAACCGCTCAGTACGATATCGCCATCCTTAGCCTCAAGAAGTTCCGCATCTACCCTTGACAGACCAGCACCAGTAACCTTGAGAAGGGAAGCTGTTCCTGAAATATGTGACTCACTGCCACCGGATGACTCGATTTCCAATGTATTGAGGGTCGCCTTGAAATCAACATATGCCGAATTACCCTGTGAAACGAAGGCGGTTCCACCATTCTGGGTAAGTGAAACCTGTGCTGAATTAGAAGCGTTGACGTACATCTTGCTTGTAACAGAGACTGTTCCTGTTGCCTGAGCGTTCTTGGACACGTTGAGTTCTCCCGTAGAACAGGTAACATCAAAATACGACACAAGAGCGTTGTCTGAAACTGTCATGGTAAAGGTCTCTGTCTCAAATCTGTCGCATGCTGCTATCACAGCCTTATCCTTAAGTACGACGGAGTTGATCATAGGCATATAAACCTCCGCTTCAAGCACAGGAGCCGATGCTCCCTTCTGCCTGAGTTGCTTCTTCAGCTCGGGAGAATAACCCTTCTCGTCAAGGATTAGATAAAGAGTGCTGTTCTTGACATAAGCCTGAACATGTGCTGCAATCCTCTCGTCTGTCTTAAGGGTCACGGAATAGCGGTCAGACTTGATGAACTTCAGAACGAAGTTGTCCTCTACACTGATCTTGGTGAACTTCTCGAAATCCTTATCCTGAACCACTAGCGGCTGAGCAAAGGCGCAGACGCTGACAAGAATTGCTGCCAAAGCAGCGAAGATTGACTTTTTCATATCTTTAAAATTTAAGGTTCTACTTCGAAATACGCTGTCTTACAGCCTCATACATGAGAACTGCAGAGGCAACAGAAACATTAAGCGATGTGATTTCGCCTGCCATAGGGATAGCTGCCTTATCGTCTGCAAGATCAAGCATCACCTGCGAGATGCCCTTTCCTTCTGATCCCATGATGATGGCTGTAGGGCCGGTCATATCGACATCATAGATAAGGTTATCTGTCTTCTCGGTAGCGGCAACGAGTCTGAATCCGCTCTCCTTGAGATAATATGCAGCTACACGAAGATTTGAAACCTTGCATGTATCCATTCTCATGAGTGCTCCGGCAGAAGCCTTGACCGCATCCGCATTGATGGCTGCGCCTCCTTTGGCAGGAACGATGATACCATGACCGCCTGCGCATTCGAGACTTCTGGCAATCGCGCCAAGGTTGCGGACATCGCTTACACCATCAAGGATGACAATCAGCGGATTTGTGCTACGTCCGAGAGCATTGTTCACAAGCTGCTCTATATCAACGTATTCTATCTGAGAGATGTAGGCCAGGACACCCTGATGTGAACCCCTTACAGCTCTGTTAAGCCTCTCTCCTGGTACAAACTGGAAAGGTATCTCATTGACCTTGAGCAGTTCCATCAGTTCTCTGAACTGCGCTCCCTCAAGTCCCTGCTTCAGCAGGACCTTATCGAATTTCTTACCTGCCTTCACTGCCTCCAGTACTGGATGCATTCCAAACAGGTATTGCATTTTCTTCTCTTCCATATCTATTGTTCTAATTGTTCATTTAATTCGGACCACTCCTCCATCTTGTAGTCCAGTTCACGCTTATTCTCCAGATACGCTCTTGTCAAGTCCATCACATCATCCTCAGGACCAGGACTCATAAGCTTCGCCTCAATCTCAGCCATCTTGGTTTCATACTCCTCTATCTTCTTCTCCAAGAATGAAATACGATTCCTTATCTTCTTTTCTTCTTTAGATACATATTTCTTGGCTTGATACTCCTGCTTGGCCTCTTCCTTCTTCTGGATCACTTCGGCTGGCTTCTCTTCCGCAACAGGCTTATAGTGTCTTTCAAGCTCGCTAAGACTCTCAAGTTTGCGGCGCTCGAGGAAGTCCTGCACTCCGCCCAGATGTTCCTTGACCTTACCGTCGCGGAACTCGTAGAGCTTGTCCACAAGACCGTCAAGGAAGTCTCGATCGTGTGATACGATGATCAATGTACCATCATATGACTTCAATGCCTGTTTCAGAATATCCTTTGAACGGATATCCATGTGGTTGGTAGGCTCGTCAAGGGCCAGAAGGTTATATGGCTTAAGAATCAGCTTCGCCATAGCAAGGCGCGCACGCTCACCACCGCTCAATACGGCAACCTTCTTGTCGATATCCTCTCCCTTGAAGAGGAATGCTCCCAGAATATCACGAAGTTTAAGTCGTATATCACCTACTGCAATGCGGTCCAAAGTGCCGAAGACAGTATCCTCCTTATCAAGTATATCTTCCTGATTCTGAGCGTAATATCCGATATTTACATTGTATCCGACCTTGGACTCGCCCGCCATCGGATCCAACTCGCCCATGATTACTCTCATGAGTGTAGTCTTTCCCTCTCCGTTTCGTCCAACCAACGCGACCTTCTCGCCACGGCGAACCTCGATCTGTGCATCTGAGAATACGACCTTGGTTCCATATCCGACAGTCATATCTTCAGCCTTATATGCTATGTCACCTGAACGTGGTGCAGGCGGGAACTTCACTGCAAGAGCTGATTTATCTTCCAGATCGACCTCTATCCTCTCAAGCTTTTCAAGCTGCTTGACTCTGGACTGTACCTGATTGGATTTGGTCGGCTTGTATCTGAACTTCTCTATGAATTCTTCCGTCTTCTCAATCATCCTCTGCTGGTTCTCAAACGCAGCACGCTGCTGCTCAAGACGTTCACGCCTGAGTTCCAGATACTTACTATACGGAACCTTATAGTCGTGAATGCGGCCGAGCATGATCTCTACCGTCCTGTTGGTCACGTTGTCAAGGAACTTCCTATCGTGAGAAATCAACACCAGAGAACCTCTGTAATCCTTCAGATACCCTTCGAGCCACTCTATGGACTCGATGTCGAGATGGTTGGTAGGCTCGTCCAGAAGCAGAACGTCTGGCTTTGAAAGAAGGATTTTAGCCAGCTCGATACGCATGTTCCATCCCTGACTGAATGTTTCGGTAGGACGGGACAGCTCCTCATATTTGAAGCCAAGACCGATCAGAGTCTTCTCAGCCAGGACCTGAGGATTGTCCGAACGGTTATATGAAATGGCATCATTGACCTCGTTCATCTTTACGATAAGGTCATGATACTCTTTCGATTCGTAGTCTTCGCGCTGGGCAAGCTCAAGAGATATGCGTTCCAGCTCATCTTCAAGGGCGAACATGTCGGCGAAGGCAGTCATAGCCTCGTCGATTACACTTCTGCCCTTGTGATGCTCCATGATCTGAGGCAGATAGCCGATCTTCACGCCATTAGGTACAGCCACCTTGCCGCTTGTAGGGCTCTGGAGACCACACACAAGCTTCAGAATGGTGGACTTTCCCGCTCCATTCTTTCCCACAAGGCCGATCTTGTCACTCTCGCTGATATGGAAATTGATCTCATTCAGCAAGGTGAAACCGCCATAGGCTACCGTCAGATTATTAATTGATATCATTTATACTCTCTTCTTACATATAAGTATGCTGAACTCGTACAGCATATATAAAGGAACCGATACTACCATCAGCGAGAAAGGGTCTCCAGATGGCGTGATTATCGCTGCCAGGATAAGCACTGCGCATATCGCATGTCTTCTGAACGACTTCAAGGTCTCCTTCGAAAGCACTCCAAGGGCAGATAATGCCACTGCCACTGTCGGAAATTCGAATACGATTCCGAAAATCAGCACCATCGACGTGAACATCGAGATGTATGAAGTCAGAGAAAACGTATTTGCGACGTCAGGACTGACCTGATAGCCTGAGAAGAAATTCAGCATCAAAGGGAAAACTATCGAATATCCCACTGCGACACCTATATAGAATAAGGCTGATGCAAACAGGAATGCTCCCCTTACCGCCTTCTTCTCCTTTTCGTACAAGGCTGGAGCTATGAACTTCCAGACCTCGAAGACAAGATATGGAAATGTGACAATAAGAGCGCAGATGAATGTTATCTTCATGTGTATCAAGAACTGAGCTGCCACCTCGATGTTCACGAGAGTCATCGAGAAGTCGGCTCCAAGAAGCCTATACAGGAAGAAATCAGGCTTGGAAGGTGCCAGGATAATGTTATCAAACAGAAATCCCTTGAAGAAGAAGAGCACGACGACCGCTGCCGCATAGACTCCGATCATCCTGAACAGACTTCCCCTCAGCTCTTCCAAGTGATCCCAGAAGGTCATTTCACCTGTCTGCGCCATTACTCAACTACTCGATATCCTTCTTGATCTGCTTGACGTCATCCTCGACGTCCTTCATGCCTTCCTTGAAGCTCTTTACTCCCTTGCCGAGACCGCGCATAAGTTCTGGAATCTTCTTTCCACCGAAAAGAAGAAGGATAACAAGCACGATAAGGGCAATTTCCCAGAAGCCGAGGCTTCCGAACAAAAGTGGTGTAATCATATAATTGTAGTTTTGTTATCTGAATATTTCAGCAAGAGCCTCCGGACATCTTACCGGACGTCTTGTCATAGCATCGATAAATCCGAGCGTCACACTTCCGGTGCAGACAAGCTGCTCGTTCTGGTTGTAGATCTCAGTCTTGACAACAACCTTTGCAGTAGGCGGCGTATCAATGATCGAGACGATCCTCAAGGTATCTCCAAGCTTTGCCGGAACCTTATACTTTGCGTCCACGGCTACGACAGCCATCATGACTCCGCTCGCTTCCACCTTCTCCATCGGCATGTTCATCTCCTTCAGCATGGCGTTTCGTCCACACTCGAAATATCTGATGTAATTCGAGTGGTGGACGATGCCCATCTGATCGGTTTCATAGTACCTGACATCCAAAAAATGCTCAGATTTTACCATAACAAAAGTGTTATCGATATAAACTATATTGTTTTATTAGTTGTTTTTCAGCGCATTGAGCGAAGCGGTGATACTTTCGATCTTCGAGAGTGAATCTGCCTCCTTTTTGCGCTCTACAGCAACTACAGCCTCAGGTGCGTTGGCTACGAAGCGCTCGTTAGAGAGCTTCTTACGCACGCTGTCAAGGAATTTCTGCTGGTATGCGAGCTCTGCCTCGAGCTTTGCAATCTCCTCTTCAACGTTGATCAGACCTGTGAGAGGAACGAACATCTCGACAGTCCTTACCATGAAGCGCTGAGCTGTCGACATATCACCTTCAGCCTCGCCTACTGTCACGTTTGCAAGCTTCACAACAACTGGAAGAACCTCTGCAGGGAATGCCCCCTTGATCTTAAGGTCGAGCGACTCTCTTGGCGAGAGGTTCTTGCTCTGGCGGATGTTACGCACGCCTGCCACTGCCTCGCATGCCATTTCGAATGCTGCAATGAACTCTGCGTCGTATGGCTTCGCCTGTGGATAACGCTGATTCATGATGGTCTCGCCTGCCTTGCGCTCAGCCATATTCTGCCAGAGTTCCTCTGTGATGAACGGCATGATCGGGTGGATCATCTTAAGGAGAGCATCGAAGAATCCGATTGTCGCGTCGTATGTAGTCTTGTCGATTCCGGCACCGTATGCAGGCTTGACAGCCTCAAGGTACCATGCGCAGAAGTCATCCCAGAAGAACTTGTAGATAGTCATCAGCGCATCAGAGATACGGAACTTGCTGAAATGGTCGTTTACAGTCTCGATTACCTGGCTGAGCTTGTTGTCGAACCACTTGACAGCCACTGCAGATGCCTCTGGCTGCTGCGCTGCTGCATCTACTGTCCATCCTGTCACGAGACGGAAGGCGTTCCATACCTTATTATTGAAGTTACGTCCCTGCTCGATCTGCGACTCATCGTAGAGGATGTCGTTTCCTGCAGAGCTGCACAGGAGCATGCCGAGACGCACAGCGTCTGCGCCATATTTAGCGATAAGGTCAAGCGGATCCGGAGAGTTTCCGAGAGTCTTCGACATCTTGCGTCCGAGTTTGTCGCGTACGATACCGGTGAGGTATACGTTGCGGAACGGTACGTCGTTCATGAACTCGTTTCCGGCCATGATCATACGTGCCACCCAAAAGAAGAGGATATCCGGACCTGTAACGAGGTCATTTGTAGGATAATAGTATGCAAGATCCTTGTTAGGCTCAGCTTCTGGATGTCCGGCCTTATATGTGTCGAACACCGAGATTGGCCAGAGCCATGATGAGAACCATGTGTCGAGAACGTCCTCGTCCTGACGGAGGTCTGCAGCCGTAAGGTTTGCATCGATAGCCTGTGCAGCCTCGAGAGCCTTCTCCGCTGTTTCAGCAACAACTACCTGTCCATCAGGGAGATAGTATGCAGGAATGCGCTGTCCCCACCAGAGCTGACGTGAGATACACCAGTCGCGTACGTTCTCCATCCAGTGGCGGTATGTGTTGCGGTATTTGTCTGGAATGAGCTTTACAGCACCGCTCTCAACTGACTCGAGAGCGTCCTTTGCAAGCGCTTCCATCTTAAGGAACCACTGCATTGAAAGTCTTGGCTCGATAACAGCGTTTGTTCTCTCAGAATAACCTACTGGAGAAGTATTATCCTCCATCTTGTAGAGGTTTCCAGC
>JAGBSL010000065.1 GCA_017631875.1 Bacteroidales bacterium
AGAACAGGAGCAGCACCGCCAGACATTTCAGAATTCTACGCATATCGAAAAATTTTGCTAATTTCGCGGCCTGATTGCGCAAGCAATCTACACGCCAAACTACAAAGATAGTCATTTATTGTGCTCATGCAGACAAAAACCGTCAAAAATTCCTTAATACGCGCTATTATCACGGTAGCGGCAACGGTTATATGCACTATCGGGGCTCATGCCCAGAACATGATGGTTCGTGAGCATCAGTCCGCCAGAAGACTTGTAACCAACTCAATACTCAATGAGCGCATCGAACATCTATGCGACAGTCTCTGCGAGGGCCGCGGCAGCGGACAGCGAGGCGGAGGCATCGCTGCGCTGTGGCTGCAGAGAGAGTTCGAAAGGATAGGACTCATGAAGATGAGCGGAGGATATGCTCACGCAGTTATACTCAAGGACGGCAGATATGGAAGAAACATCATAGGCATGCTGCCTGGCTCGAAGACAACGGCTCGCGACCGTTATGTAATTGTCGGAGCACACTATGACCATCTGGGGACACTTGATGGGAAATTTTATCCAGGAGCAGATGCAAATGCCTCAGGCACAGCAGCTTTACTAAGTCTTGCAGAGATGCTTTCCGAATATAAGGATAGCGGCAGGATTCATGACAGCAACATCATATTCGTAGCCTTCGACGCGAAGGAACACGACATGGCGGGATCCAAGGCTCTGTGGAGAATGATCGAAAACGGACAGCTTAGAGATCCGCAGTCAGGCAAGACGATCAGCAAGGGCCAGATTTCCCTTATGGTCAACATCGACCAGATAGGCTGCACGATGTCTCCTTTGGCATCCGGCAGAAAGGACTACATGATAATGCTCGGAACCGAGTCACTCAAGCCAATAAAGAGAGACATGCTACGGATATGCAACCGCATGTTCGCGATTGACCTGGAGATCGACCTCACATATTACGGAAGCAAGAACTTCACACGCATGTTCTACCGTCTGTCCGACCAGAGGATCTTCATAGACAACGGCATTCCAGCCGTGCTCTTCACCTCCGGAATCACGATGAACACCAACAAGACACGCGATACTGCACAGACAATAGACACAGAAATACTGCGCAAAAGGATATTTCTTATATATCATTGGCTAGAGAAGATGCTGTAAAACACGTAAATATTTCGTATATTTGCGTGTTTTACATTTATTCACCATGAAGGACTTTTTCAGACTGCTCAAAAGATACGCATCACCATACGCCGGATACATGACATGGTCAATACTCCTGAACGTCATGTCGGCGGTATTCAACATATTCTCATTCACCCTGATCATCCCTATCCTCCAGATCCTCTTCGGACTGGACACGACCGTGTATGAATTCATGGCATGGGACAGCGACGTTCCAATCAAAGACCTGGTAATCAACAACATGTACTATTATGTAACATGGGCAATTGGGACTTGGGGACCATCCAGGACACTTCTTCTTCTGGGCCTGTTCATGATGGTGATGACTGCGCTCAAGACCTCATGTTACTTCGGTTCTTCCGCAATCATGGTTCCTATCAGGACAGGAATCGTAAGGGACATCAGGACCCAGGTATACAACAAGCTCCTGAGCCTGCCTATGGGATTCTTCTCGCAGCAGAAGAAGGGCGACATCATCGCCAGGATGAGCGGTGACGTAAATGAGATCGAACATTCGATAACCAGCTCGCTGGATATGCTGATCAAGAACCCTATCCTCATAACATTCTATTTCGCGACGCTTATCGTGACAAGCTGGCAGCTTACGCTCTTTACCTTGGCGGTAGTCCCTCTGATGGCCTGGGGTATGAGCGCGATCGGAAAGAAGCTCAAGAGGAAATCGCTTGAGGCACAGGCGAAGTGGAGCGAGACCATGTCCCAGCTCGACGAGACACTCGGAGGACTCAGAGTGATCAAGGCCTTCATCGCCGAGGACAAGATGAAGGAAAGATTCGCAACTACGGCAAACGAATACAAGGCTGCCGCAAGCAAGGTCGCGACAAGACAGGCATCAGCCCACCCGGTCAGCGAATTCCTCGGAACATGCATGATCATGATCGTCCTCTGGTTCGGAGGCACGCTTATCCTGAGCGACGCCTCGCCTATCGACGCTCCGACATTCATCTTCTACATGGTGATCCTCTACAGCGTGCTCAACCCACTCAAGGAGTTCTCCAAGGCTGGATACAACATCCCTAAGGGTCTCGCGTCCATGGAAAGGGTCGACAAGATCATGAACGCTGTCAACGACATCAAGGAACCCGCCCAGCCTGCAGAGCTCAAGGGACTCGAGAAAGAAATACGCATAAGCGGCGTTTGCTTCAGTTACGAGGAAGGCCGCGAGGTGCTTTCTGAGATAGACCTTACGATTCCAAAGGGCAAGATGGTAGCACTGGTCGGACAGTCCGGATCAGGAAAATCCACTCTGGTAGACCTCATCCCACGCTATTACGACGTATGTTCCGGCAGCATTACAATAGACGGCACCGACATCAGGGATGTGCGCATCAAGGACCTCAGGGCACTGATCGGAAACGTAAACCAGGAGGCTATCCTGTTTAACGACACGATATTCAACAATATCGCTTTTGGAGTAGAGGGAGCCACCATGGAACAGGTCGTAGCCGCAGCGAAGATCGCAAATGCCCATGACTTCATCATGGAGAAGGAGGAAGGATACATGACAAACATCGGCGACAGAGGCTCTAAGCTCTCAGGAGGCCAGAGGCAGCGCATCAGTATAGCCCGCGCAATCCTGAAAAACCCTCCTGTACTGATTCTTGACGAGGCGACTTCGGCTCTGGACACAGAGTCAGAGAAGCTTGTACAGGAAGCACTCGACAGGCTCACAGGCTCAAGGACGACCATAGCCATCGCACACCGCCTCTCGACCATCAAGAATGCAGACGAAATCTGCGTAATGCATGAAGGACGTATCGTAGAGCGCGGAAAGCATGAGGAGCTCCTCGCACTGAACGGATATTACAAGAAGCTTAACGACATGCAGGCCCTTTAGGAAATGAAGAAGATCGTACTCACATTACTTATCATCTTCACATGCATTGAAGCGTCCTCGCAGAGCAAAATTGTCAAAGACTTCAAGGATGCATGCGATTCGCTTGGCACGCTGATGAATGAAAGGACAGGCGTGAACGGACGCATAACCTTGAAGGCCGTGATGAAAAGAGGCCCCGTCCTGGACTTCTATTTTACGGAGTCTCTCGGAGACTATCCGTTCAGGCCAGGCGATGCGAAGTGGTTCCGAAGTGCACTCAAAGGTCAGTTCCCTGCCGCTTACAGGAACTATTCGCTTGGAGAGGTAAAGTCCAGAAACATAGACATAGAGAACCTTGAAGTCGCCGCACTGACGTTCAAAGGCAATCCGGCACACTCGTCCCACAGGACGGACGCGCCGCAGAACCCGGCACAGGTGGTCAAGCCTCTGGACGGTCATGAATTCAGCAAGGGACTTGATGGAAGGACAATAGCAGTATGGCAGAGCCACGGAAGGGCGTTCTCCTCTGGCTCCGGACTATGGGAATGGCAGAGGCCCGGACTCTTCCAGACCGTGGAGGATATGTTTACGCAAGGGTTCGTACTGCCATACCTTGTTCCGATGCTGGAGAATGCAGGAGCATACGTCATGCTGCCTCGCGAAAGAGACGTTCAGACTCATGAGGTGATAGCAGACAATGACACGACATGTGGCGCACGCGGGACAGCCGTCTACAATGAGACAGGTACATGGAGCGAAGCAGGTAGCGGTTTTGCAGACCCTAAGCCGACTTACACCCGAGAGGAGGAGCCTTTCAGGATGGGCACCGCGCGACAGGCGCAGTGCTTGGACGGTGTATCAGCGAAATGGACTCCGGACATCCCTGAAAGAGGCTTCTATGCCGTATACATCTCATATAAATCCCTGCCCGAAAGCACCGCAGCCGCACTTTATACAGTAAACCACCTTGGCGGATCAAGCAGATTCGTGGTTAACCAGAAGATCGGCGGAGGCACATGGGTATATCTGGGCACATTCGAGTTCGACGAAGGCTCTGACGCCAGCGTGGTGCTGAGCGGCAGGACTCCTGAAGGTTACAGATATGACAAGAAGGCCGTCGTGACTGCAGACGCCGTAAGATTCGGAGGCGGAATGGGAAACATTGTCGGACAGCCTGAGGATGATACTCTCGAGCCTGTCATCTCCGGACTTCCCCGTTCGGCAGAGGGCGCAACATACTGGCTGCAGTGGGCCGGCGCCGACAAGTCCATCTGGAGTCCGGAAGATGCGGAGAACGATTATTCGAGAGACTTCATGTGCAGGGGCGATTGGGTGGACTGGATCAGCGGAGGCTCATACATGAACCCGGACAGAGAGGGTAAAGGAATCCCCGTGGACCTTTCGCTCGGCTTCCATACCGACGCGGGAGTACATCCGGCAGACACCGTGATCGGCACACTGGCGATCTACACATACAAGTCAAAGAATGAGACTAAACTCCCGGGAGGGGAAAGCAGGATGACCAGCAGGGAGTATGCCGACATCGTCCAGTCACAGATCGTCCATGACCTGCAGGGACTTTTCAGCGAAGACTGGACCAGAAGGCAGATATGGGACAGAGGTTACAGGGAGTCGCGCACTCCGTCGTGCCCGGCCATGCTGCTTGAGCTGCTGTCACACCAGAACTTCGAGGACATGAAATACGGCCTTGACCCTACATACCGATTTACCGTCAGCAGAGCCATATATAAAGGCATGCTCAAATACCTCAGCAACAGATACGGCGTGCCTTATGTAGTGCAGCCTCTGGGCGTCGAGGAGATCGGAGTGAGGTTCTCGGAAGGAGGTAAAGCCGTGCTTTCATGGAAGGCGGTCAGCGATCCGCTCGAGCCTACTGCAGATGCGACCGGATTCATACTTTACACCAGAAAGGGTGACGGAGCCTTCGACAACGGAAAAGTGATAAAGGCAGTATCGGAGGATGGAAAATATGTCTATGAGACCTCTATAAAGCCAGGCGAGATCTACAGTTACAGGATTGCTGCCTTCAACGATGGAGGAAAGAGTTTCCCATCCGAGGTCGTCTGCATCGGAACTCCGATTGACGGAGCTTACGGAAAGACAGTGCTTGCCGTCAACAACTTCGACAGGGTTTCCGGTCCGGCATACTTCGACACACCTGCATACGCAGGATTCGACAACAGGACAGACAGTGGCGTTCCTGACGTAAGGGATATCACATTCATAGGAGAAATGTATGAGAACAGGCGCGCCATGCCGTGGGTAAGCAATGCCTGCGCAGGCTTCGGAACCTCATACCACGACTACGCCGGCAAGACGGTAGCAGGAAACACGCACGACTTCGCCTATGTACACGGCAAGGCAATAATGAAAGCGGGATACGCCTTCATCTCATGCAGCAACGAGGCGTTCTGCAACGACTCTACATACAGGAAAGACGTATGGGCAATAGACCTGGTTTGCGGAAAGCAGGTGACCACCACGGTAGGCGGAGGATTCGACTCCCCTCGTTTCCAGGTCTTCCCTGCCGAGATGATTTCAGCACTGTCTGCCGCAGCTGACAGTGGCGTAAACCTTCTCGTCAGCGGATCCCACATCGGTACTGATGCATGGGACCAGATATATCCATATGAGAAAGATAGCGATACGGCTCTTGCAACACAAAACTTCATAAAGAACGTACTCGGATACAAATGGGTGATGAACTTTGCAGGCAGAAGCGGCGAGGTTTCGTTCGTCCAGGACAGTCTGTATGCTTATAAGGCTCCCGCCGGCGCATTTTACACTGCGCCTAATCCTGAGAAGTACTGCATAGAGAGCCCCGACGGCATTTCTCCGTCAAGCAGGAAGGGTAAGGTCATAATGAGGTACTCGGACACGAATACCCCTGCGGGAATCAGACACGAGGCTGACGGATACAGGACCGTCTGCATGGGATTCCCTATCGAGGCGCTCAAGAGCCAGGAGGATATCGACACGATAATTAAGAAAACACTAGAATATTTCAACAGATGACACCACGTGAATCAGAGATCATCGGATTGATCAGAAAGGAAGTGAAGCCGGCACTCGGCTGTACAGAACCAATTGCAGTGGCTCTTGCAGTGGCAAAGGCCATGGAGATCCTTGAAGACAGATGCCCATCATGCGGGGATGGCTGGAGATACTCGGAGAGCTATGCGATCCGAGTGGAGGTCAGCGGAAACATCCTCAAGAACGGCATGGGTGTGGGTATTCCTGGCACAGGCATGGTCGGACTGCACATTGCTTCGGCTCTTGGAGCGGTATGCGGAAAGTCTTCATACGGACTTGAGGTGCTTAACGACCTTGATGACAAGGCTATAGCCAAGGCGAAGAAGATGGTAGAGGACTCTGTCGTTACCGTCGCTCTTGCAGAGACGACAAAGAAGCTCTATGTCAAGGCCATCATCACTGATTCGTGCGGCCATACTGCAAGCTCGCTGATTGTTGACGATCATGACAACATCGCGGAGACCTGTTTTGGTGAGGAAGTGTTGACCTCATCGCAGAAGGAAGAGGCTGTAGTAGAGCAGAAGAGCACTCTTGACTATCATCTTACAGTGAAGGAGATCTTCGAATTCGCTTCTACCGTGGCATACGAGGACATCGAGTTCATCCTCGAGTCACGTACTCTGAACATGGCACTGGCAGAAGAGGGACTTCGCGGAAACTACGGACTCCGTGTGGGGCAGGCGATCTGCGCTTCAGCAAACAAGGAGGTGTTCGGAGGTGACTTCCTTTCATATGCGATGGCACTCACAGCTGCCGCATCTGATGCCCGCATGGCCGGATGCACTCTGGCGGCAATGAGTAACTCCGGCAGCGGAAACCAGGGCATTACCGTCACAATGCCTGTTATTGCATATTCGATCAAATACGGAACTACTGACGAGCAGCTGGCAAGAGCTCTTGTGCTCAGCCACCTGGTTGCCATCCATATCAAGGGATACCTCGGAAAACTTTCCGCACTGTGCGGCTGCGTGATCGCGTCTACAGGATCTTCGTGCGGACTGGTTTATCTGCGCGGAGGTGACTATGAGCAGGTCTGCTCTGCTATCAAGAACATGATCGGAAACATCACCGGAATGGTATGCGACGGAGCAAAGGTTGGCTGCGCGATGAAGGTCGCATCCGGAGTGTCAAGTTCGCTGCAGTCTGCAGTTCTGGCTCGCGAAGGAATGTGCATTTCAGAGCACGACGGCATCATTGAGAAGGACATCGAGAAGACCATCCAGAACCTCGGCAAGATCGGCTCGGTTGGCATGCAGCATACTGACGACATGATTCTTGATATTATGGTTTGTAAGTAACGCGTAGTACTTTTCAGGAGGGAGTGCGTCATAATGGTGAAGAATGTAAAATTTACCATTATGAAAAAGACTTTTATCATCATTTCAGCTCTGTTCTGCTGTCTTGGGCTGTCGGCAAAGGTTAAACCGATAGAGCAAAGACCACAGGATATCATCACTTATTCTTATGAGTTACGCTCCAACCATTCCGTCTCATTTCCTCTTGGCGGAATCGAATACTCCTATGAAGGACGCGTGGCGGACAGATGGTCCCTGATCGGACGCTTCGGTATTGTACCGGTCGGATTTGCGGTATCTTCCGTTCCGACCTTATCTACAATGTCATTGGTTTCCGGAATTGGAGCGACGTTCGAGGCAAGGTGGTACTCCAACATCGCCAAGCGTGCAGAATGTGGTAGAAGCACATACAACAACTCATCTGACTTTGTTTCCATGAGACTTCGCGCCAATACCGGTGACGGACTGGAAGTCAGCTTCACCCCAGCATATGGCATCAGAAGGAGTTTCGGAAGACTCTGGTTCCATGAGATCACCTTCGGTCCGAAGATCGGCATAACAACCGAATACGGTCTATTCCTCGCACCTCACATCCAATACAGAATAGGTCTCGCATTCTAATAATCCCAATAACATATCAAGACTATGAAACGAATTTTAGCAATGACACTTATCGCCGTTGCGCTTAGCGCATGTGAAGACAAGATCGAGCACACCTCAAAGGACAGGTTCGAGTTCGGCGAACCGATGGGCAATTACATGGAACTGATTGAAACTGACGGTCAGTATGCTCCTAAGGCGGACATTACCTCCAGGGAAATGTTCAACTATCTATTCAACGGAGTCTGGAAACTGAGCGAGAGGCATTTCGTGTTGACTTCAGGGCAGATGGATACTGCACCGATGCCTGTCGATGAGGCAAAGCCATTATTTGCTGTAAAGCCGGACGGGGTTATACGCCAGTACATCTACTCTAAGGAAAGTCAAAAGAAATTCTACAAGGATGGCACATATTCGTATGATCCGACAACAGGCGTTCTGACACTTGACGGCCTGGATAACATGCCTGCTGAATTACGCATAATAATTCTTACAAACGAGAAGATGACAGGTACCTGCAGGGACGAAAACTGCGATATCGATGATTATGCGCTCACACATTGCGGATATGAAAAGTTTGCCATTGACCAGGCGGTTTTGGATATCGAATACAGCGAGGAGCTGCCGTAGGATAAATTCTGAGAACATCGTCCACGGAAATGTGGCATGACCGTGGCAGATACCGCCTTTGAGGTGGGTATCTGCCACGTTTTTAATGCATTAGTGTGGATGGTGTTCACAAGATTTGTATATTTACAAGCAAATATTGGGGTTATGATAAGAAAACTTCTTGTAGCGGCAGCTATGCTGCTCTCATATATCACTGTTGCAACGGCCCAGACGGGGACATGGTCGGGAAAACTTGATGTCCAGGGCACGAAGCTGACTCTGGTCTTCCACCTGGATGACGAGAATCCTACTATGGACTCACCGGACCAGGGAGCCAAGGGCATTCCTATGCAGATAGAAAGAGGAGGCCTTGGAAAGATAACCGTGAAAATTCCGGCTCTCGGTGCAAGCTACGAGGGCACATGGATGATAAGGCAGATTGTCGGTACATTCAGGCAGATGAATGTGGAGTTTCCTCTGACCCTTACCCCGGGCGAGAACAAGCCGAAGCGCCCTCAGACCCCTGTGGGACCGTTTCCATATGCGACGGAAGAGGTCACATTTGCTAATGGAGATGTAGTTCTGCATGGCACACTCACCTTGCCAGAAGGCTACACTGACCAGACTCCTGCACTTATAATGATCACCGGAAGCGGCATCCAGAACCGTGATGAGGAACTATTTGAGCATAAACCTTTTGCAGTCATTGCTGACGCGCTGGCTCGTGCCGGAATAGCGACACTGAGATATGATGACAGAGGTTTCAACGGATATGACGGCGACCTCAACGACTGCACGATAGAGGACTTCAAGGCAGACGCCCTTGCCGGACTGGAACTTCTCAGAAGCAGATTCAGTCATGTCGGCGTGATCGGTCATAGCGAGGGAGGCACAATCGCCATGATGCTGGCAGCCGAGAAGCAGGTTGATTTTGCCATCAGCCTTGCAGGAATGATCGTGTCGGGAGCCGAAACTTTAGTGGAACAGAACAGGATTGCCTTGACTGATGCTGGACTGCCTGAAGATACTGTCAATGAATACTGCAGACTCATTTCAGAGGCTTTTGACGCATGCGTAAACGGAAAGCCGTTGCCTTCCGCTGACAATTCCGACCTCCCGGAAGCACTGAAACGCAATTACCAGGCAGTCATGGCACAACTCCTGACCCCATACATGTCAAGATTCATTGCTATGGATGTAAGACCGCTATTGCCTCAGATCACATGCCCGGTCCTCGCCCTCAACGGCACCAAGGACATCCAGGTTAACCATGAAACCAATCTGGAAGCACTCCGCAACGGACTGAGCGGTCACACCACCGATATGATTCAGGAAGTAGAAGGTGTAAATCACATCTTCCAGACCTGCGCCACAGGCAGCGTCAATGAATACAAGGAAATCGAAGAGACTATCTCACCGGAAGTGCTGTCTGCAATCATCACCTGGATTTCAAATCTCAAATGATTATCAATAACTTATGCAAACTCCTTGCTCCCTTTTGGCGGCAAGGAGTTTTCGTATTTTACTGTCTATCAACATGTTAACGAAAACATTAAATAACAGAGCGGCGGAAGCGGAGGTAGAATAGAAGGCCGGCGGTGGTGAGGCCCAGCGGGAAGGAGAGCCAGATGCCGGTGATGCCCCAGTCGAAGACGAAGCCGAAGAGG
This sequence comes from Bacteroidales bacterium, assembly GCA_017631875.1. The sequence goes on from JAGBSL010000065.1 coordinate 10,236, forward strand.
TATGCTGACGGGAGGGATATGAGGAAGTAGGCTATGAATGCATATATCGAGACCATCTTCACATCCGAGATGCCTCTGAGGGCATTGGAATAATTGCACTGGAGTCCGTCACCGAACTGGTAAACCACGAAAGGTATCACCAATGATGCAACCATCGCCGCGACTTCCGGGCCGTCAGTAAAAAGAAAGCCTATACTACCGCGGAACATCAGCAGAGGCACAGATACTATAGCCGCCATCACCAGAATAATCCTGAATCCTGTGCCCGCTGTTACCCTGACCGCCGTAACGTCATTCTGTCCATGATAATTGCTGACCCTCACGGCAACTGCCGCAGCCATGCCGTAATACATCATGAAACCGAGCTGGCCTACCGTCAGCATGACCTGATGGGCAGCCAGAGCTACAGTTCCCAGCCAGCCGACCATAACTGTGCTGAGGCTGAACGAAGCGGTCTCCATGCCCATCTGCAGTCCGACTGGCATTCCCATCTTATTCAGCAGCACAAAGTCCGTCCTGTTTATACGCGACTCAAAGAATCCCTGTACATAAGGACGATACCTCTTTGCGGTAAAGAATACCAGAATAAAGACAAGCAACATCGCCACGCGTGCAGTCAGAGTAGCGACTCCAGCTCCCATGAGGCCCATAGCCGGAGCTCCGAGCTTGCCATAGATCAGCACCCAGTTAAGAAATATGTTCAAGACATTGCCGCCGAGCAGCACGAACATAGGTGTGACTGTATCTGTGATGCCGTCCGCAAACTGCTTGAATGCATTGAAAAGCAGAACGAACAGCAGGGAGATCAGCAGGACTATATAATATGGTCTCATCAGAGGCAGGAGTTCCGCCGGCTGGCCCAGACGATGGATATTGAAGTAGAGCACACTCATCAGCAGCATGAGCCCCAAAGCGGCCACAGCATTGACTGCTAGGCCGTTTTTCAGAACTCGTCCCACTGAAGCCCTCTCTCCCCTGCCGTAATGATTGCCGACAACAGGAGTCAGACCATAAGAGAATCCTGTAGAGAAGACGATGACAAGGTTGAACATATTGTTCACGAAACTTGCCGCGGCCAGCTCAGCTGTACCGCAGCGGCCCACCATCATCGTATCGGCAAAAGACAAAATAATAATCCCGAGCTGCCCGATCATTATGGGCAGCCCGAGCTTTAAAAGATCTTTGTAGAATGTTTTGTTCAAACTGTTTTAAGTAAATTTATAAGGCTTGCGCTTTGAGAGTTTCTATTGTTTCTTTCGACCAAACCACGTCAGGATGACTTTCATCTTCATAAACAGCCAAATAAATGTTTGAGATGAAAACAGTAACCATCCTGATGTGCGCCGCCCTCGCCTCAATCCCTTCTCATAATATTCCAACGACTTGGCATATTCGCCCAAAGAATAATATACGGAACCGATGTTAGTGTAACTTGTAGCCACATCTGGATGGGATTCACCATAAATTTCTAATCTGATATCCAGGGATTTCTCATTATATTCCAACGACTTGGCATATTCGCCTAAAGAAGCATATACCAAACCTATGTTATTGTAACTTGTAGCCACATCTGGATGGGATTCACCATAAATTTCTAATCTGATAGTCAGGGATTTCTCATGATACTCCAGTGCCTTGGCATATTCGCCTAGTCCTTTATATACGGAACCGATGTTATTGTAACTTGCAGCCACATATGGATGGGATTCACCATAAATTTCTAAGCTGATATCCAGGGATTTCCCAGAATACTCCAGTGCCTTG
>JAGBSL010000066.1 GCA_017631875.1 Bacteroidales bacterium
CTTCTTGAGAGACTGTCCGCCCTTTCCGATGATGATGCCCTTCTGGGTATCGCGCATTACATATATGACAGCGCTGATGTCATACCTTTCAGCGCCTTCCTTGAACTCCTCGACAACTACCTCGCAGCTGTACGGAATCTCTTCCTTATAATTAAGGAATATCTTCTCGCGTACGATTTCCGAAGCGAAGAAGCGGAGATTCTTGTCTGTGAACACATCCTTGTCATACCATGCTGGAGCGTATGGCAGGTTAGCTACAATAGCGTCGAAGATGTTGTCCAGGTTGAACTTCTCCTGTGCAGAAGCCGGATATATGATGGCCTGAGGCAGCTGTTCCTTCCACCATCCCATCAGCTCGAGTACCTGCTCCTGGCTGCTGATGTCGATCTTATTGATCACAAGGATGATAGGACACTGGATGTTCTTGAGCTTGGATATCCACTCCTCATTCTTGTCACCTTTCTCGATGGTGTCAGTCACGTAGAGGATGATGTCAGCGTCGCCGATAGCTGTCTCGACGAAGTTCATCATGCTCTGCTGGAGTCGATAGTTCGGCTTGAGGATACCAGGGGTGTCGGAATATACGATCTGGTAGTCATCACCGTTCACGATTCCCATGATCCTGTGTCTGGTGGTCTGTGCCTTGGCTGTCACGATCGACAGCTTCTCGCCCACGAGGGCATTCATAAGCGTAGATTTGCCAACATTCGGATTACCGATGATGTTGACAAATCCAGCGCGATGTTTCTTGGTTGTCTCCATATTTTAAAGGTATGCTCCCATTCTGAGAAGGTTGATCTCTCCCTCTGTAAGGAATCTCCACTCACCTCTCTTGAGACCCTTCTTTGTGAGTCCTGCGAAGTAAACTCGGTCAAGTGCCTTGACCTCGTAGCCGAGTGACTCGAAGATTCTTCTTACGATGCGGTTCTTACCCGAGTGGATCTCGATACCGAGCTTGCGGTGGTCGTCCTCCTCGATGTACTCGAGCTCGTCAGCCGCGATGATACCGTCAGAAAGCTCGATTCCGCTGAGGATCTTGTCGTAATCTTCGCCTCTGAGCTTGCTGTCGAGTGATACCTGGTAGATCTTCTTCTTGTCGTATGAAGGGTGTGTGAGCTTCTCAGCGATCTCGCCGTCGTTAGTGAACATGAGGACACCTGTTGTGTTCTTGTCAAGACGGCCTACTGGGAATACACGTGTAGGGCATCCCTTGAGGAGGTCCATCACGGTCTTGTCTGCGTGAGGATCGCTCGCCGTAGTCACGAATCCCTTAGGCTTGTTCATCACGATATATACCTTGCTCTCGCCCTTGAGTCTCTCACCGTTGAATCTGATGTCGTCAGTTGCGATGTTTACCTTTGTTCCGAGCTCGGTAACAACCTCGCCGTTCACTGTAACCACACCTGCAAGGATGAAATTGTCTGCCTCTCTTCTCGAGCATACGCCTGAGTTGGCGATGAACTTGTTGAGACGTACAACCTCCTTGATAGGAGCCATTACCATATCGTTGTCAGAGTTGAACTCAGCGTCAAGCTGAGGTCTTCTGCTGATCATCTTGCTGATTCCTGTCTCCTCCTCGCTGCGGAAGTCCCTTCTCACAGCAGGTCTACGGTCGCCGAAACCTCTTCTTTCAGGACGTTCGCCATAGCTTCTTCTCTGTGGACGGTCTCCTCCGTATGTCCTTCTCTCAGAACCTTCTCCGTAATTTCTTCTCTGTGGACGATCTCCTCCGAATGTTCTTCTTTCAGAGCCCTCGCCGTATGATCTTCTCTGTGGACGGTCACCACCTGCCGGTCTTTCTCCGATACGTGGTCTTCTCGGACGATCTCCGCCCTCACCGTAAGTTCTTCTCTGTGGACGGTCTCCGCCCTCGCTGAAGCTTCTTCTCGGACGGTCGCTTCCGTAGCTTCTTCTCTCGTCATCCTCGCCGAATGATCTTCTTGGGCGGTCTGATGATCCACCGTTAAATGATCTTCTTGGACGGTCTGATGACGGTCTTCTGTCTGAATCTCTTCTCGAGCCGTACTCTCTACGGCCATCTCTGCGGCCATTGCCGCCTCTTCTGTTGTCTTCCATTTGTTTTTCGCCTCTCGGCATTTGTTAAAATTGTTAATAAATATTCCTGGCTCACGCCAGCTTATGTGTTTCGTCCTCATCCGGGACGGACCAAAAATTCTTCGAGCTTTTTGGTCTATCTTATTCTAAATATGTAAGTGATGGTTCCCTCTTGCAGTGCAGGTGCCGAAGCATCCATGTTGAAGTGGGCTCCCATGGCAGCCTTGTATGCGGCCTGCCACAAGGTCTTGTCGGTTGCTGTCGTTCCTTCCACTCCTGCCTGTGCCTTAGTCACGTTTCCATACTGGTCTACCCAGATCTTTACAACAACCTTACCGTCGGCCTGTACTCCGTAAGAAGGTTTAGGCAATGTACCGTTCACGCTTCTGCCGGCCACTCGTGCATTAGGCTCTTCGTTCGTCTTTCCGGTAGTCGTGTTGCCTGAAGCATGTCCTGCCTTGAGCGCATCGCTCGGTTCGCGGGCAGTCTGCGGAGCGAGTGTATCCTTGACGGTGTTGTTGTCAGCGGCATGGAACAGCGCCCTTCTGTCGATAGGCTTTTCCCTTGGTGGCTCCGGTGTCTCCACGTCTCCAAAATCGTCGACTGTCGCCTCCGGCGCTTCGTTTGCCTTTGTTCCTTCAAGCTGGGCGTCAGACTTCTGGACAAGGTTTATCGGCTGCGTCGGGTCAGGGTTCTCTACCTGTGGCCTGCTGCCGTTCCATATCTGTTTCGGTTTTTCAATCTCAGGCTCGCTGAAGTCAATCACGATAGGGGTCTTCTCCGGTGGTGGCGGATCCAGATATGTGAATCCTGTGACAAAGAAGCACACGACCAGGCCCACATGAATAGCGACAGTCAGGATGCCTCCTGACACCCTGGCGCGTTTTATCTGTCTTTCACGTTCCTGTCTGTACTTTTCCATGTTCCTATTCCGGCGAAGTCGCCATTATCACCTTGTAGTGGTTTCTCTTTGCAATGTTCATCACCTGCACAACCTCCTTGATCGGAACTGTCTCGTCTGCATAGATCGAGAAGGTAGGATCCTCCTCCTGCTGTAGCAGGCCTACGAGTGCATCCTCAACCTCTGAGAAGTCAATCGGAGTCTCGTCGCCGTTGATGTGGTAGGTGAAGTTTTCCGGGTTCTGCCAGTGCTTGATCGACACGCTTACCGTAGCCTTTGCAGAAACCTGGCCAGTGCTCTTAGGTAGCAGCAGTTTCAGCGCATTAGGGTTGATGAGGGTCGATGTCACAAGGAAGAATATGAGAAGCAGGAACACGATGTCGGTCATTGACGACATCGAGAAACCTGCATCTGCCTTTGTTGTTCTCTTGATTGCCATTTTCCTTTGCTTGATTATTCGCCGGCAGGCTCATGGAGCATGTCGATGAACTCGATTGTGGTGCTTTCCATCTTGAACACGAGGTTCGAGATCTGTGATGAGAGGTAGTTGTAGCCGAAGTAAGCGATGATACCTACGAAGAGACCGCCTACTGTTGTTACCATCGCCTCATAGATACCTCCTGAGAGGAGGGTGATGTCGATGTTGTTGCCTGCTGTTGACATTCTGAAGAACGCCTGGATCATACCTGTAACTGTTCCGAGGAATCCGATCATCGGAGCGCCTCCGGAAATTGTAGCGAGCATCGCCAGACCCTTCTCAAGTCTTGCAACCTCTACGTTACCCATGTTTTCCACGGCTGTCTGGATGTCCTGGAGAGGGCGTCCGATCCTCTCGATACCCTTCTCAACGAGTCTTGCGATAGGGGAGTCGTACTTCTGGCAGAGGTCTGTCGCTGTCTTGATCTTACCGTCATGGATCAGATCACGGATGTCCTTCATGAAGTTCTTGTCGAGCTGACCTGCCTTGCGGATCATCCACCACTTGCTTCCGAAGATGTAGATCGCCATGATGGAAAGGATCAGAAGCACGATCATGAGCCAGCCTCCGGCTGTAGCCATGTCGATAAGGCTCAGTGTCTTTTCCTGTACTGCAGGCTCCATCGCCTGTGTAAGAGCCGTAGTGTCAACGGCTGCCTGTAAAAGATTGAAAAGCATAGTTATAATTTGTCTTTTTGTTTATCAAAATAGATTGCGGCAATTTCGCTGCTACAGCAAAATTGCCGCAATTGCAAAATCGCGCAAAATTAGCAAAAATTTCGTGTAAGTCCAACTTTATTTCTCCTCTTCTCCGTAGGAGGCCCCGCAGAAGAATAGTGCTTTGCCCGGAACCGATGTGCCCGCGTCCGACCGGCTTCCGTTAGCAATCAGATCTGTTATCCATGCTGGTTTCTGTTTGCCTCGTCCGACCTCTATCAGCGACCCTACGATCGCCCTTACCATGTTGCGCAGGAATCGGTTTGCCTTGATGCGGAACACGATGTAGTCTCCATCGTTGCAGTCTGATCCCATCATCTTGCAGTGGTCTGGAACATATGTGCTCCAGCCGGCTTCGGTGATGGTGCAGATCGAGGTGGCGTTGTTGCCTCCCGTCTTCTCAAAGCAGCTGAAGTCATGTTCTCCAAGCAGGTGTCTTGCCGCCTCGTTCATGGCTTTGATGTCAAGGGGGTAACGCATTCTGTATGAGAACTTTTCGCAGAACGGATCCTTGCGGAAATGAATGAAGTAGCAATACTCTCGCGACCTTGCGTCAAACCTTGCGTGGAACTCTTCTCCACAGATGGAAACCTCGTGCACGGAAATCTCTCGCGGGAGGATGGCATTCAATTTGTAGCACAGCTGCTCCGCGCTCATGCTGACTACGTCAGGCATGTCGAAGTGGGCGATATAGTTTATCGCATTCACTTCAGTATCAGTGCGTCCGGCTCCGGTTATGGAAACAGGTTGACCGAGGAGGGTTGACAATGCGTGCTCAAGTGAGCCCTGGACTGTCTTCGCGTTGTTCTGGATTTGCCATCCGCAGAACGCGCTTCCGTCGTATGATAGCCTGATTTTATGTCGCATATTGCAAAAAAATGAGTAAATTTGTAGGTTTTAAAATGCAAAAATATCAAAAATCATATTTATGGATAGCATAAACATCAAAGAATTGAACGACCGTATCCAGAGAGAGAGTTCATTTGTGGATATCCTCACTATGGAGATGAACAAGGTGATCGTGGGCCAGAAACATCTGGTGGAGAACCTCCTGATCGGTCTTCTTGCCAACGGACATATTCTCCTTGAAGGAGTGCCTGGTCTGGCCAAGACCCTGGCGATCAACACTTTGTCGCAGGCTGTAAACTCGAAGTTCAGCCGTATACAGTTTACTCCGGACCTTCTTCCTGCGGATGTCCTCGGTACCCTTATCTACTCACAGAAGACCGAGCAGTTCCAGATCAAGAAAGGTCCGATCTTCGCTAACTTCGTCCTTGCCGACGAGATCAACCGTTCTCCGGCAAAAGTGCAGTCGGCTCTTCTCGAGGCGATGCAGGAGCGTCAGGTGACAATCGGTGATGAGACTTTCAAACTTCCGGAGCCGTTCCTGGTGATGGCTACCCAGAACCCGATCGAGCAGGAGGGAACATATCCGCTCCCTGAGGCCCAGCTCGACCGTTTCATGCTTAAGGTTGTCGTGACTTATCCGAAGAAGGAGGAGGAGCGTCAGATCATCCGCATGAACAACAGCGGCGAATTCCCTAAGGCGAATGCTGTGATCGATCCGCAGGATATCGTCAGGGCGCGCGAGGTAGTCAAGGAGGTGTACATGGACGAGAAGATCGAGAGATACATCGTGGATATCGTATATGCGACCAGAACTCCGCAGGAGTATGGCCTTGATAAGGTTGCAGGCTTCATCTCATACGGAGCGTCTCCGCGTGCAAGTATTTCGCTTGCTATGGCTTCCAAGGCATACGCGTTCATCAAGAGGAGGGGTTATGTGATCCCGGAGGACGTGCGTGCAGTATGTTACGAGGTGCTTCGTCACCGTATCGGTCTGACGTATGAGGCCGAGGCAGAAAATGTAACCACAGACCAGATCATTTCTGAAATCATTAATGCTGTTGAGGTTCCATAAACAATACTATGCCTGAGATGAGTGCAAACGACCTTTTGAAGAAGGTCAGGAAGATAGAGATAAAGACCAGGGCGCTTTCGCACCAGATCTTTGCGGGCGAGTACCATTCGGCCTTCAAGGGCCGCGGTATGGCGTTCAGCGAGGTGCGTGAGTACCAGTATGGAGACGATGTGCGTAACATGGATTGGAATGTGACCGCACGTCTTCGCTCGCCGTATGTCAAGGTCTTCGAGGAGGAGAGGGAACTCACGGTCATGCTGCTTGTGGATGTCAGCCGTTCGCGCCTTTTCGGTACGGCGGGCAGCAGCAGGAAGGATGTCCTTGCGGAGATTGCTGCCGTCCTGTCGTTTTCTGCAATCATAAACAACGACAAGGTCGGTGCGCTTTTCTTCAGCAGCAAGGTGGAGAAGTTCATTCCTCCGAAGAAGGGAAGGACCCATCTTCTGCATATCATAAGGGAGATCATAGAGTTCGAACCGACTGAGGATGGAACAGATATCTCCGAGGCTCTGAGGTATATGACCAATGCACTGAAGAAGAAATGTGCTGCATTTCTTCTGTCTGACATGATCGATGTGCATCCTGACGGTACCCCTCGTTATGAAGACGCGCTCAAGGTTGCAGTAAACCGTCATGACCTTTCGGTCATCGAAGTCTATGACCCGAGGGAGCGTAGCCTTCCGGATGTTGGACTTGTGAACATCAAGGACTCCGAGACCGGCGAGTCTGCATGGGTGGATACGTCCAGCAGGAAGATGAGGCTTGCGTATGAAGAATGGTTCCGCAATGTCGAGCAGACCTCCTCGCGCATGTTCATGAAATACAATGTAGACAAGGTGTCGATCGCCTTGGACGAGGACTATGTCCGAGGACTGATGACCCTTTTCAAAAA